>CALFZM010000332.1 GCA_937952235.1 uncultured Opitutia bacterium
GGCTAGTCCCGCCTGTCCAGCCCCGGTTCGCGGTAAAGGCGCACCCACATTTCCGGCATTCGCTCCCCTTCCCCCTGCGCTGGAGACGCGATTTGCCTCGGGGTGTCGCCCCTTCCCGTCATGTGCCCTCCTCCCGCGCTCCTGCCCCGCCCGCTCCGGCTCCGGCTCACGTGCCTCCTGCTGGCGGCCGCCACTCCAGCCAGCGCCCAGACGTCTTCCCGCTCGCCGGACGCCGACTGGCTCGAACTCCAGTCGCTGCTGACGCGGCCTGCCAACGCCGCCACCGCGCTCGCCCGCACGCCCGCCGGACGGGCCGCCGCCCGCCTGGACCAGATCGAGCGGCTGCGTCTTGCCGCGGAGCAGGCCCGCACGTTTCGCGAACGCCATGCGGGCCATCCTCTCGCCGAGCGGGCGCACCGGCTCGAAGTGATGTCACGTCTCGACCACGCGCGGCTGGACGCCCGCCCCGCCGCCACGACCGAAGCGCTGGAACAGGCGGGCGCGTTCCGTCGCGATCCCGGCCGGCTGCGGGAGCAGCGGTTCGAGGTCGCACTCGCAGCGGAACGACTGCGGCTGGAGGGCGGCGCCGCCGGCCGGCGTCCCGGCGCCGACGAGCAACTCGCCGCCATCCTGCTGCGCGAATTCGGCCCTGCCCCGGAGGTGCTCGGGCTGTTCGCCGGACTCGCCGGCCGCGCCGACATGGCCGCCGCCAACCGCCTCGCAACCCAGCTCCTCGAACTGCGCCCGCCCCCGGCGCTGCGCGCCGCGGCAGAAGCGATCACGTCCCGCCACGGTCTCCTCGGCCACCCGCTCGGGCTCAGGCTCACCCGGCTCGATGGTTCGCGGCTCGAGCTGCCCACGGCTTCACCGAGCGGCGGGCCCACCGTCCTCTACGTGTGGACACCGGTGGCGGGCTCCGCCGTTGCCCCCTTCGTTCCGCTGCATTCCCTGCGTCGCCTCCTTCCATCGGGCGTCACCTGGGTCTTCCTCGGTCTCGGTGCCAGCCTCGAACAGGCCCGCGCCGCCAGCTCCGCCGCCCGGATCACCGGCACGCACTGTCGGGACGACGGCGGCCCGGCAAGCGGCGTTGCGCAGCGCCTGCGCGTCGCGTCGTCCCCCACGGTGTTCGTGCTCGACCGCCGCGGCGTCCTCACGGGCTTCGGCCGGGTCGACGAGCTGCCCGCGCTGATCGCCGCGGCGTCGCGCTGATCCTCATCCCTGCCGCGCCATGCTTCCCGCCGCCTTCCCCCCGCTCCGCTGCGCGCTGGCCGCGCTTGCCCTCGCCGCCGCGCTGTCCGCCCGCGCCGCCGTGTTTCTCTCCAGCACCACCTTTCCCGCCGGCGCCCCGCCCACCCTCCACGCCGACGCCGCCGAGCTCACCGCCGCCCAAGCGCAGGCCGGCCCCGGAGGCTACTACAAGCTCCGCGCCAAGTTCATCGTCCCGTACGCCCCCGGCTACTTCCAGGCCATCGATATCCCCAACAACAACGGGCTCCGACTCCAGGGCACGCCGGGAGCCGGCCAATACACGGTCGAATGTTATTGGGCGGCCTACGACGCCAACGGGACGTTTCGCGCCACCGGCACGTTTTACTCCCACGCGGTCACCGTGCTGCCGCCCTCCGGCGGGAATATCGGCCTGCAGGCCGACTTTTTTAACGGCAATAATTTCCAGACGCTCGCCCGCTCCGCGGCCAGCGGGGAACACCCGGCTCACGATTGGAACCTCGGCGGTCCTGCCGGCACCGGGGTCGACAATTTCTCCGTGCGGTGGACCGGCCAGGTCGAGCCGCTCTTCACCGAGACGTATACCTTCACCACCGGCTCCGACGACGGGATGAGGGTCTACGTCGCCAACCTGGACACGCCGCTGGCCGGCGCGTATTGGGATCACGGTTACCTCGAAGCGTCCGGCTCGATCCAGCTCACCGCCAATACCCGCTACCAGATCCGCGTCGATTTCTTCGAGAACGGTGGCGGCGCCACCGCCCGACTCTTCTGGCAAAGTCCCAGCCAGCCCCGCGAGATCGTACCCCTCACGCGGCTTTCGCCACCGGACGGAGGGCAGCCCGGCACGCCCCCGACCATTGTCACCGCTCCCGCGAGCCAGACGGTAAACGTGGGCGGCACCGCGATATTCTCCGTCACGGTCGGCGGTGCCCCCGCGCCGGCGCTGCAGTGGCGAAAGAACCAGACTCCGGTCGCCGGCGCCACCGGCAGCAGCCTCACCCTGCCCGCCGTCGATCTTGGCGACGCGGGCGCCTACGATGTCGTCGCCACCAACATCCACGGTTCCGTCGTCAGTCCGGCCGCGACGCTCACCGTCACCCCCGCCGCCGCAGAAGGCACCGGCAACGGACTGCGCGGCGAATACCACTCCGGCACCAACTTCAACACCCTCGTCTTCACCCGGATCGATCCGCTGATCGACTTTCCCTGGCAGAACGGTGCGCCCGGCCAGGGCGTGGGGGCGGATGACTTTTCCGTCCGCTGGACCGGCACGATCGAGGCGCCCGTCTCGGGCCTCTATACATTCACCACCCGCAGCGATGACGGCGTCAGGCTGAAGCTCGAAGGCGCCACGATTATCGACGATTGGAACTACCATCCGCCGACCGAGCGCTCGAGCAGCCCCGTCTACCTCGCGGCCGGGAGCCGCACTCCGATCACGTTGGAGTACTTTGAAGCGGGCGGCGGAGCCGAGGTCGCGCTCCTCTGGCAGCCGCCAGCACAAGCCCGCACACGCGTGCCCACGAGCCGGCTTTACGCTGCAAACGGTGGCCTCCCCAACGCGTGGCAGACGCTCGTCGCCACGTCAGGCGTCCTCTATTTCACCGAAGACCTCGACGACGAAGGCAACGGGAACGGCAATTTCACCTCCAGCATCGATCGCCACGATGTCCTCGTCCCTGGGCCGGGCTCTCTTCGGGTCTATACGACCGGCTCCGCCCAGACCTTCGGCGCGATCTTTCATTCCTCGGGCAGCCCGCTGGTGACGGGTCTGGCCGGCAACGGGGAAGGCGCGAACTTTCGCGTCGAGCGCTCCATCGCCCCCGGCGGCTACTACATCGAAGTCTCGGGCGGTTACCAGTGGAACGACACCTCTGCTTACACGCTGTACGTCGAATTCCGACCGGAGGCGTCACCTCCGCGCATCACCAGCACGCTGCAGGCTGTCGCCCCCGTGGGGGCCGCGTTTTCGTACCAGATTGCGGCCGACTCGGACTTGCCGGTGACGTTCGGTGCCACCGGCCTTCCGCCGGGATTGACGGTCACGGGCGGCGGCCTGATCGCCGGACGTCCCGCCCAAGCCGGAACGTTCGCCATTCAGGTCACCGCTGCCAACGCCGCGGGCAGCGACACCGAGACGCTCTCGCTCACAACCTTCTTCGACCCGCCCGCATCCAGCATCTCGGCCAGCGCGACCGCCATCAATGTCGGGGGCACCGTGCAACTGCGCGCCTTCGCCTCCTCGGCCACCGGGACGATTCAGTTCCTCAACATCGACCAACTCGCCCCGTTCCCCGGTTACTACGGAGCGGGGGACGTCGACGATGAGACGCCACCCAACCTCGCGCATCACCCGGCGACGAACGGATACGTACACGAGCGAACCCTAGCGCTCACGCTCAGCACCGCCGGCACCTACCGCTTCCGGGCGACCGCCGGCGACGGCGCCGCCTGGCACCCAGGCGGCAACGAGGTCATCGTCGTGGTTGCCGACACGACGCTCCACGCGCTGACCGTGTACGGCGGCACGGGAGGAGGCACCTACGCCGCCGGCACCGTCGTCCCGATTGTGGCGCACGCGGCTCCGGCCGGGCAGACTTTCAGCCACTGGTCGATGGAATCCGGCCCCGGGACCATCGCCAATCCAACGCTCGCCTCCACCACGTTCACGCTGGGCGGCGGTGCCGCTGCGGTCCGGGCTCACTACCTGGCCCTGCAGCCTCCCGTCATCACCGCCAGCCCGGCACCTCAATCCGTCACCGCGGGCCAGCCGGTGCAGTTCCTCGTCGCCGCGACCGGCGCCGCTCCGCTCGCGTATCAATGGCGCAAGGACGGCCTGCCGCTCGCCAACGGCGGCAACCGCAGCGGCACCCAGACCGCCCAGCTCAGCCTCAGTGCGGTCACGGCGGCGGACAACGGTCTCTACGATGTCGTCGTCACCAATCCGCACGGCGCCGCCACCAGCGCCGCCGCCCAGCTCATCGTCGCACCCGCCGACGAAGCCTCCGGACCGCAGCTGCGGGTGCATCGCCTGCAATGAACGTCTTCCACGCCCCCATCATGATCTCCCGCCTCCTTGTCCTTCTCGCGTCGATCGAGCCCCTCGGTGCCGCGACCGGCTCGGCCCTCGAATTCCACCAGCTGCAGCGCACCCAGCGCTCGGCCGCCGACCTCATTCGTGCCGGCACCCCCGCACAGGCCGTCGCGCATCTCCGCCAGAACCTGCGTGCCGAGCCCGGGCCAGGAGGCGAAGCGTCCGCCCTTCCCCAGGCACTGCTCGAACTTGCAGCTGACTTCTTCAACCGGCGCGAAATCGCTCCGGCGCGTCAAGCGCTCGAGCAGGCACGCACCCTGGCCGGTCCGGTCCTCGCCGGGACGACCGGCGCCACTCCCCAGCGGAGGGCGCAGCTCTACAGCTCTTTCGGTCTGCTATACGAAGCCATCCTCTTCGACCCCGCCAATGCCCTCGCCTGCTACGAAGCCGCCCTGAGCCTTCACCCAGCCGAACCGCTCAGTCGCAACCGTCGGCTGGGACTGATCGAGAAACAGCGCCGCCGGATGGGAGGTTCCCGATGAACCCGGCCCGCTTCGCCCGCTTCGGGCGCAACGTTCTCCCTGCCCTGCTGCTGCTCTGCTTCAGCGCGGCGACCGCCCACGCGGAACTTGTCACCCTGCAGGCGTCGATCAGCGGAAGCGCGGCCAATGCGTGGCTAAGGGTCACGTTTCTGGGGAGCGACGTCCTCCGCCTCGACGGCGCCGCCGCCGAGGAAACGTCCGTGCTCGACCTGCCCTTGGATGAGCCGGCGCTGCTGCAGGTCACCGGCGAGGGTGTCGGAGACTTTCGGCTCGTCCTGACGCCTCCCGCCCAGTTGACCACCCTCGTCGGCGGCGTCCGACAGGGCGGCTATATCAGCACCCACGCCTCGCCCCGGCCCGTCTATCAGGTGCTGCCCGTCACCTTGGTGCAGCGCGGGACCACGGGACGCGCCACCCTCGCCCTGGGGCAGGCCTCGTCGATCGCGTGGCATCCGCCCAAGATACTCGGATCGCGGGCACCGTATATCGATTTCGAAGTCGGCGCAGCCCTCAACGGCGATCCTTTGCCTCCGCTACGCATCCCCCTCCTCCCCCGGGGAGCGGACTCCGAAGCTTTGCCGGTCGACCTGCCCGATTCGCTGTATGCGCCCGCCGTCGGCGGCTTCGAGCTCATCACTCCCCAGGTCGTCGCCCGCCTCACGCTTGATCCCCAGACGATAGGCTCCTTCTGGATTTCGTTTCACACGGACGCCGCCGCCGCGCCGTACGCCCGATACCACTTCCAGTTTCCCGTCTGGCCCGGGCACTGGAGCGCATCACGTCAGGTCCGCGTCGTCAGCGACGGCTCCGTGGATGGGACCGGTCGCAATTACGAGACGACCCTCAACGGCTACTTCACTGACGCCGGGATGCTGCACATCGCACCCTCCAACACATGGACGGTCGCAGACTGGCGCGTGATCGGGCAATCGCCGTTGCGATTCGTCCAAGGCAGACGCGACGTGATTGCCAGTGGCGGTACCGAAACCACGCCCGGCGCGTGGTACCAGACCGGGGTGTGGCATGACACGATCGAGGTGCGGGCGGGAGGTCCGGGGGGCGAAATCGCCGAGCTGAGCCGCTACGTTTACCATAGCTTCGATCGCTGGGGTGGCGACCCGCTCGTGCCCCCTCAGAGCGTCTTCGTGCTCCAGGAACACGTCGCCGGCAGCGCGCCGAAGTCATACTCCACCCTGCATCACCAGGATCCCCGCGCCCCGTCGGTTCACGGCTCGCGAAGTCCCGCCGGACTGGTCCGGCTCACCGACTCGGATTCGTTCCAGGAGAAAACCTACACGACATGGCTGGATCAGTCCCCCGGATTCGTGCCCACGGCGGCGCACGGCGCGCAGATCGCGCCCAACAACAGCATTCGCACGACGACCCAGTTCGAGACTTCGCCGGCACTCTTCGCCTATCGCCTGCCGGTCTCCATCATCAGTGAAAGCAACGGAACTCGCATCGGCCGGAACGACACAGCTTACAGCCTTGATGGGGAGATCGTCCGCGCTGTGCGCACCCAGCACGCGTCATCCGCCCCCGGCGATGCCGTCACCTCCGTTGCCCGCTGGTTCCGCCCCGACGCCACCGTCGCCGCGCTGCGCGGCCGGCCGGTTTCAATCCGGCAGCCCGGCGGCGCGCAATGGAGCTTCGCCTACCGCATCAGCGGAACCGAACTTCAGGTGGCGACTCTGGTAGGCGCCGACTCGGGAGGCATCGCCGTCACGAGCCTGCCGGACTTCGGTCCCGTCGACGAGATCCGCCTGCTGCCGATGCGTTCGACCCTGACGGTGGAGACGTTCAGCCGGGGCCTGCTGGTGCGGCGAGAAACCCGGGTTTACCTCGGCGGCGCCGGCAGTGCTCCTACCTTCAACTCGGGAGCGCCCGTCGCGTGGGAGGACTTCGAGTACACGGTCGAGGGCCGTATCCGGCGTCGCACCGCCAGCGACAACACCCGCTACTCCGCGGAATGGTCTGGCGCACGGATGCTGTCGCAGAGCGATGAGACCGGCCTGGTCACGACCTTCCGGCACGATCCCATGGATCGCATCCTGGTGGCGGAGACCGAAGCGGCGGCGGATCAGCCGGCGCGCGCGGTCGCGTTCGTCTACGACGCCGCCCACCGCGTCCGGACCAGGCGAGTCGGCGCAAGCGACGCCGACGGATTCCCGCTCGGCGAACAGTTGGTGACGGAATACCGCTACGATCACGGCGGACGCCCCTACCAGCGTACCGATCCAGGCGGCGCGACCGATGGCGGTGTACCGGCTCCCGGAATTGTCACGGACATCGCCCACGCAAACGGCGATCGCGATATCACTGAGACCCGCGGCGATGCTACGTTCAGCGTCCGTCGCTTCAACGATGGTCGGTTGCGCGATATCAGCGGCACCGCCGCACTCCCGCCTCGGGTGTTCGCCTATTCCGTTGAATCCTCCGGTTGGCTCCTGAGCCAAGTCACTTTGGGCGCCGTGCGCTCCCAGTTGACTTTCAGTGACTGGCTCGGTCGCACGCGCGAACAACGGCGCAATGGTGTGATCCAGGCCGACGGACAGTCCCGCCTGATCGTCACGACGCATCGGTTCAACGTCCGAGGCCTGCTCGCGACCATCTTTGAAGCCGAAAACCAGGGATCCTCCTGGGTGCCATACGGAGCGGAGCGCGTCTACGAGTACGACGAGTTCGGCTCCGTCAAAGCCAGCGGTCTCAACCTGAACGGAGAAGCCGGGCTGCAGCCGAGCTCGAGCGACCGGATGACCGTGACGGAGAGCCGCTATTTTCAAGATGCCAGCCAGGCCTGGTGGGTACAGTCCACGACCCACGTCTATCACACCAACGGCAACAACGCCGCCCATACCGGACAGCAGTTCCGCCGCCTCACTCAATTCACCCCCAACCAGTCGGACCAGATCGATCGTCTCGACTACTACAACAACCGCTCGTCCATCGTGACGACGTTCAATGCGAGCCAGAAGACGCGCACCGTAAGCGTACAGGCGACTGATTCCACCCGTCGCGTTGCCGTCAGCACGGGCGGACTGACCATCTCGGAACAGCGCATCAGCGATGCCGGCGCGGCAGAGCAGGCCGCGGTTTTCGCCTACGATAACCTCGGCCGGTTGCGCCAGCAAACCAGCCCGCGCGGTATTGTCACCCGCCTCGACTATCATTTCGGCACCCTCCAGCCCCGGCGCCAGTTCACGGGTCGCAACGCCGCGGGCCAGGAAATCCAAGCCGCCGAGTGGACGTACGACGCCCTCGGCCGCATCACCTCAAACACCGATGCGGAGGGAAGGACCACCACGAGCACCTATCACCCGAGCGGGCTGTTGAAGGATCGCGGCGGCTCAGGCTCCTACCCAATCCGGTACGTCTACGATCCATTCGGGCAGTTGACCGAGCTCAGCACCTACCGTAATGGCCCCGGCGGCCCGCCCGATCGAACGACGTGGAGCTACGATCCTCACACCGGCTGGCCCACGGGCCGGAAGGATGCCGCCCAGCGGGAAACCCGCCTGACCTACGCAACCGCCTACCCGTACCAGATCGTCACCCGCCTCGCCCCGCGCGACGGCCTCTCGACCGCTTACCGGCACCGGCTCGACACCGGTGAACTCGCCTCGGTCGACTACTCCGACAGCACTCCCGATCTCGCGTTCACCTATACCCGCACCGGCAAGCTCGACACGGCCAGTGACGCCACCGGCTCGCGCGATTACTTCTACGACCGCGAACGGCTTGCGGCGGAGTTTCTGGGTGCTTGGTACGGCAACCTGGTGCTGACGTCGCTTCCCGACGATACGACAGTCCAGAATCCCAGCTCCAACCGGGTACCCGGCCGCGCCGCGGGCTTCGCGCTCGGTTACGTGCCGGCGGGGCCAGGTGCGCCACCGACGCAGGACATGGCTCGCGAGCTCAAGGTGAGCTGGGGCTATGACGATCTCGGGCGTCCGGAAACCGTTGCCGTGAGCCACGCCGGGCAGACCGCCGCCGCGTTTACCTACGCGTACACCTCTAATTCTTCGTTTTGGCGTACCCGCACGAGCGGCTCGTTCCAACACGAACGCGTTCCCGAATCGACCCGCGACGTCCTGCAAACCGCGACGACCCGCTGGCAGGCAACCATGCTCGCGCAACATGAGTATCGCTACTCCGAGGCGGGCGCCGTGCGCGAGCTTGCCCAGCAAGGGACGCTCTTCGCGGATTACGGCAGCGACAACGGTGCGACCACCCACGCCTATGCGTACCACGCCACCGGGGAGCTGCACACCGCGACGTCGTACGCGGGCGCCGTCAACGGCCCAGCCCTGCCCGGCCGAAATCTCACGTACACTTACGACTCGGCGGGAAACCGCCGGACCTTCAGTGCGGGTGCCGCCAGTGGCAGCCACACGGACGAAGCCAACAACCCGGGCGCCAATGCGCTTAACCAGGTCCGCGTCCGCAACCACCTCCCGGCTCGCATCACCGGCACTTCACATCCGGAAGCAAACGTAACCATCCCGGGCGCGACGGTGATTCGCACGCCGGGCCAGCGTTACTGGGACTCCGTGCTCGAGAGCTGGGGACGATATGCGGATTTAAGTGTCTCGGCCCTGCGCAACACAGTCACTCATGCGGCAACTGCCACGCGGCTGATCCGTCCGTACCGGGAAGCATTGGAATACGATCAAGCCGGCAACCTCGTGGCGGATGCCCTCTGGACCTACCAGTACGATGCGGAAGACCGTCTGATCCGCATGGCCACCCGCAGCCGAGCCGAAATGCCGGCCCTGCAATGGCAGAGTTTCCCACCCGAGCGGGAGGTTCGCTTCAAATACGATCACTTGGGCCGGCGCGTGGAAAAAATCGCGCTGAAGGACAACGTCGTCACCTACCAGCGCCGGTACATTTACGACGGCTGGAGTCTCATCGGTGAATTCGAACTCATCAACGGGACTCCGGTGATGCGTCGCACCTACGCCTGGGGCCTGGACGTGTCCGGCAGCACGCACGCCAGCGGAGGCATCGGCGGACTCGTCCTGCAGACGATCCACACGGGAGCCACCCGGGCCCACTATCACGTGGCCTCGGACGGCCACGGCAATGTCACTGCCTTGATCGACGCCAACGGGGGCGTGGCCGCCGCCTACGAGTACGATCCGTTTGGCCAGTTGCTGCGCGCGGAAGGCGCCAGCGCAAACGAACACCTGTCGGACGCGGACCTACCGGGCGATAATCCCTTCCGCTACTCGTCCAAGTACTGGGACCGTGAAACCGGACTCTACGACTACGGCCACCGCTTCTATGATCCCTCCATGGGGCGGTTTCTCAATCGCGACCCTATCGGGGAAGCCGGTGGCACCAACCTCTACGCCTTCGCGGGCAATGACCCGGTCAATCGGTGGGACTACCTGGGGCTGGAAGGCGCCTCGAAGAAATTCCAGCCGCACGACTTCGACTTCGGGTGGACCCCCGACATGCCGGCGGAGGACGGAAGCTTTACGAGGGATCGCGATTCCAACGCGGAGAATAATTGGGGGATGGCGAAGCCGTTTGGCACGGATTCGCCAAACAGCGCAGACACGGCACCCTTTCCTCGGTCTCCGACTGCAGTGTCTACGCTTACAGGTCGAGCAGTTGCAAGTGACTCGGCAATCGCGTCCCATGGCTTACCAGGTGACCCAGTTTTCGCTCACCAAGTGAGGGATGCTTCGCTATCCGCGGCCTCAATTCTCCTGCCTGGGGGCGGCGCAGCTCTGCTGGTCAGAACTGCTGCCGGCAGAGTTATCGTACACCTTATCGGCGTTGGACAATTCATCGCAGACCCCGACGATCCCCTTAACAGTATCGGAGCGCTTCCGGCAAAAGGGGCAGCCACGGCGATGACCAAAGGCGTCACGGACGTGCGCCTTAGGCAGTTGCAGCGAAAGTTGGATGAATTAGCGGAAGAAAGGTTACTTCCTCAGTTTCGCGTCCTCGACCCAAACCTGAAGGCGGGCTACAATGGATCATTCAAATCGGGTCGGGTTGGAAATCCCAACAAATCGACACTCAATGATCCGATTGATCTCGATGACTATGACATCGATTACTGGATTGAGAGCGATATACTTCTTGAAAAGTTCGGGCCAAACTTGCGGGCTGCTCCAGAGTTTAGAAAAGCACTCTCAGAAACGCCAGGATTTGAAGGGTTAAGGCCAAACAAGAAAGGATTCTCTATCAAGTTTCTACCATCCGGGAGTTCCAAATGAACAATCAACAAATATATGGAGCTTTCGCTGCTGTTCGAATTCGGTTTTCAGGGCAGGTACAGGAACTCGCGAGCAAGCTCAGTTCTGCGCTCTCGATTAAGAAAATCACGGTCGAACCGAGTGAACACGCTCCGCACAGACTAATCGGATCCGCCGAAGCACTTGGGTGGGAAGTATGGCTGGAGCAAGATGAGCTTTCAGCAAACACATTCAGACTTCGATTGGAAACTGAACACGCGCTCGACGAGATCTTCCATGGAAGAATGCATGACCTTTCACCGTGGCTGGCGAGATATCTCTCTACATTGTGTGAACTTGAAGTCGTACCCGACCCCTCCACGGCCAACAGTGATGCGGGTAAAGGGAGAGACACGTGAGGAGACAATACGATACCCATCTGAGGTGGACCAAAACGACAGCAAGCTATTCGTGCTTTTCGTTCTCGGACATCTCCCAAATCAGATACCTCATCAAATCCCTCCGCTCCCCTTCCGACAGCCCTTCCCACAGTCCCGTCGGCATGAGCGATTGGGCGGAGGCTTGGGTGCTCGTCACCTCGGCCTTCGGGATTGGGCGGGTCGCTCCGGTGGCGTCGCCGATGAGATACTCGGTCGGCGTCTCGTCGAGGAGCAGGCCGTGCACGGCGGGGCCGGAACGGAGTTCGAAGGTGTAGGCCAGGCGGTCGGGGTTGATCGCCGCGCTGGGATTGACGATGTCCTGGAGCACGGACGCGTAGTCGCGGTGCACGAGGTTGGAGAGATCCGGACCGATCACCCCGCCCTCGCCTCGCACCTGGTGGCAGGCGGAACAAGCCGCCTTGGGACCGAAGAAAACCCGACGCCCACGCTCCCAGTCGCCCCCGGCAATTTCCGGGATGTCGCGCCGCCCGGTTCCCGCGGCTTCCGGCGCCCGCGCCGTGGCCCACGGTAGGAGCAGTCGCCGCAGCGGCAACGGCCGGGACCGCGTGTCCTCGGCAGTGTGCCAGACGACTGCGAACGGTGAGTCCCCCTGGCCCGTCGCCAGACTCACCTCCACCGGCCACCACCCGCCGGATCCGGTGTCGATCGTGAGCTCCGCAGACTTCCGGTCGCGCCAGGAAACAGTCATCGGCTCGCGCGGACGCACCTCGAATGCACCGGCGCTCTGGAAGCGGATCGTCACGCGCTCAGGGGCGTACGCGTGATCGAGTTTCGCCCCCGGCTGGATCGCCGGCCGCAACATGAGGTTCAGGTCGAGCTGCGTGCGCAGCTGAAGGGTGCCGTTTTCGCGGAGCAGCTCGAACAACCCGCGGTGCTCCGGACTGGCGGCAGTGAGCTCGCGCGCCACCTGCAAATCCAGATGCGGCAGCCAGCCGCTCCAGCGCACCCGGCCCGCGGCATCGCGCCACTCCGCTTCGACGCCCGTAAGGTCCGTCAGCAGGTCGATCGCGGCGTGCTGGGGCAGTTCGCGCCGCGCGTCGGAATGCGCACGCCGCGCTTCGGTGCCGTCGGGGAGCGACACGGCATATCCCGCCGCCTCGGTGCGAGAACGGGTGCGCAGGACAAGGGAATGCAGGTCAGCGCCCAGGGCGGCGGAAACCACCGGCACCTCCGTCCGCGGCGCGTTCGCCTGGTCCTTCACGACTTGATAGCCGGGCGTCAGGGTTTCGAAACGATCCCCCGCCGCCACGTAGCGACCGGTGGTGACGCGGCTCTGCTTGGCCGCCGTCCGCCACCGCGCCGGATCGACCGGCCGGTCAAACACGATGCGCGTCTCCGTCGGGCTGGCGGCGTAAGCCAGCACCGGCTGCGGGGAGGAGTCATCCCGGTACGAGATCGTGAACACGCGCCCGATCCCCTGCGGCCCCGTCCCCCAATCCGGCGCGCCGCTATGGCAGGCCACCAGCAGGTCGCCCTGAGGCGTCGGCACCGCGTCGATCGTGAGCAATGCCAGGCACGCGATGAGGTCGTTCTTCGCCACGTAGCCGGCGGGCGTCGACACCAGTTTCGTACGCCAGATCTTGCCACGCGACTCGCCGGCGACAAATGCGTCTCCCTTCCACCATGCCGGGCCGAAAATCCGGTTTCCTCCCGCCTTCGGTTCGTTGAAATGCACGCCGCAGGTCGACTGGTGCTGCGGGCCGTAGTCGAAGACACTCGGTTCGTCGATCACGCCTGGCAGGTGGCGCGGATGCCGCGGCGGGAAGCCGTAATGGCGTCCGGACTGAATGTGCAGCAGTTCGTCGAAGGGATTGCCGTTGGGCAGCCAGGTCGCGCCTTCCTGGTCGGAACAGAACAGGTCGCCCGCCGCATTGAACGCCAGCGAAACCGGGAAACGCAGCCCCGTCGCGATGATGTCCCGCCGCTTCCAGTCGGGCGACAGCCGGATGATCGTGCCCCGTTCGCTGAACGGGTTGTAGCGGGACACACCCGTGTCCTTGTCGACCCGATACGCTCCGTTCCACGCGTCGACGCCCAGCCCGAAGTAAATCTGCCCGTTCCGGTCGACGGCCAAGCCGATGGCGTCGAGGTTCGAACCCGCCGCCGCAGTAGGCGGCAGCCAGCCGCCGGTCACCGTCAGCAGTTCGCTCGTGCCGTCGCCGCGGTCGCGCAGATGGATGATCCGGCCCCGGCTCGCGATATAGAGCCCGCCGGGCCCCCAGGCCATGCCGATGCTGGGGGGAATCTCGTTCCGTGTGTTGTCCCAGAACAGCGTCGCCCTGTCCTCCAGCCCGTCGCCGTCGCTGTCGGCGAACTGGTGCACGTTGCCGTCGTAGCCCAGCGCGAACAAACGCCCGTCCGGCGCGTACACGAAGTTGTTCAAATTGCGCAGCTCCAGCGGCAGTTCGCGCACCACGAAGCCCGGCACGAGCATCTGCACCGGCGGAGCATCGGGCAGCACGTGGGCGGGACGGGCGGCGGCCGCGCCAGTCTTGGCGGCGACGATGAAGGCGGCTGCCGGGGCGAGGCGCCGGACAAAGCGGACGCAGAGGGAGAACATGAGGTAAGGGTTGGCCGCCCGCAGCGCCCCACGGCCGATGCGGGCGCACCGACTTTTCCCACGCCGGGCGGACGGGCAAGGTCGAATCGGATCCCGTCGCCCTTGCCATGACCGCGGCCCGTTCACAGCTTCCGCCGGATCTTCACTCCGACCATGCGCCCCGCAATCCTCCTCCCCGCCCTGCTCGCGTTTGCCGGTGGAATCTCGACCGGGCGGGCTGCTCCGGCGGGCGACGCCGGCGTCGTCACGGCGATGCCCGGCCTGGTCGCATTCTGGACCTTTGGCGAGGAACCCGGTCAGCCCCGGCGTTCGACGGGCACGCGCCATCCCCACCCGCTCGAGGAAGTGGGCGGTCCGGTGGCGAGGGTTGCGGGGGGCTCGTTCTCGGGCCACGCGGCCGAGTTGGACGGTCGGAAGTTCTTCCGCATCGCCTACGCGGATACGCGGGATCTCAATATTTCCGGGCCACGCGCCCAGGTCTCGATGTTCGCCGTCGTCCGGATCCTCGACCTCAACGTCAGCCGAACGATCGCCGGGATGTGGAGCGAGGGCAAGGGCCGCGACGACGACAGCGGCACCCGCCAGTACGGCCTGCTCATGAACATGCCCGCCTACGGCGGCCCCCGGAAGCTCGTACCCCACATTTCCAGCGAGGGCGGCGTGACCCGGCGCGCGGACGGCAGCCCGTTTCCCTGGTGTGCGGACTACGCCGTCTCGGCCCGGGAGGTGCCGGAAGGCCGCTGGGTCACGCTCGGCTTCACGTACGACGGCGAATGGCTCGCGGCCTACGTCGACGGCGTGCTCGACCGGCATGCGCTGGACCCGGCGCGCCACCGGCGGACGGATCGTTATTTCACTCATGAAGGTCCCGGGGGCGGCGACCGCGGGCTCAACCCCTACTACCACGGACGCGGGATTTTCGCCTACGATCCGGCGCGGCACGCGGCCACGAAGCCGATGGGGGGTTCCGACTTCCTCGTCGGAGCCCGTTTCGCCGGCGGCTCCCTGTTCGCGGAAGGCCGGGCGACGATCGGCCGCTTCGCCGGCCTCGCGGTCTTCAACCGCGCGCTGAGCGAACGCGAGATGAAGGCGTTGCACGACGCGGCGAACCTCGCGGCGCTGCCCTGAGCCGCGCAGTGCCTCCGTTCCGGGCGTGAAAACGTTTCATGGGCTCGGCGCTTGAACTCGGCCGCGGAGCCGCTGTGATCGCGCCACCCCTTGCGGTCGGTGATGAAGTTACCCCTCCTCCTGTTCGTGGCCCTGGCGGCGGCTTCGTTTCTAAGCGCGGCCAATGAACGGCCCAATTTCGTGCTGATTCTCGCCGACGACCTCGGCTGGGCCGACGTCGGTTGCTACGGCAACACGTTCAACGGCACGCCGCAGCTCGACCGGCTCGCCCGCGAGGGCCTGCGCTTCACGCAGTTCTACGCCGGCCCGGTCTGTTCGCCCACGCGCGCGAACCTGCAAAGCGGCCGCGACCAGGCTCGGTTCGGCATCACGCAACACATTCCGGGCCACCGCCGGCCGTTTGCGCGGCTGATCGATCCGGAAGTCCCGGCGCACCTGCCGCTGGAGGTGGAGACGTTCGCCGAACGGCTGCGCGCCGCCGGCTACGCCACCGGCTATTTCGGCAAGTGGCACCTCGGCGGCGAAGGATACGGGCCGCAGGAGCAGGGCTGGGAAACGGCGATCGAGTTCACCGGCAACGTGCTGCCCGCGCGCCTTGGAGCCGGCGCCGCCGCGCGCGCGGCGGATTTCCTCGCGACGCAAGCCGAGAACTTCATCACCGCCCATCGCGCCCGGCCGTTCGTGCTGCAGATCTCGTCGTCCGCCGTGCACATCCCGCTGTCCACGACCCCCGAGCTCCTCGCCAAGTATCGCGCGCGGAAACCCATGCCGGGATATCCGAGCCTGCCGGAATACGCCGGGCTGCTGGAGGAGCTGGACACGGCGGTCGGGCGCATCGTGGCCGCGGTCGACCGCGCGGGCCTCGGCGCGCGCACAATGATCCTGTTCGTCTCCGACAACGGGGGCCTCGTGCACCAGCAGAGCGGCGAGATCGTGACGAGCAACGCCCCGCTGCGCGGTGAGAAGGGCACGCTTTACGAAGGCGGAATCCGCGTGCCCGCCCTCGCGCGGTGGCCGGGACGGATCGCGGCCGGCGGCACCTGCGCCGTGCCGGCCACGACGATGGATCTCCATGCCACGTTCCTCGCGCTCGCAGGCGTGGGCCCGGCCGCCGGCCCGCCCCCCGATGGGGTAAGCCTCGTCCCCCTGCTCGAGCGGCCCGGGGTGCCGCTCGCCCGTGACACGCTCTACTGGCACCTGCCCCACTATCACCACAGCACGCCCGCCAGCGCGATCCGGCGGGGGGACTGGAAGCTGATCGAGTTCTTCGAGACCGGCGCCGTCGAGTTGTATCATCTTGGCCAGGACATCGGAGAACGCACGGACCTCGCCGCGCGCGAGCCGGCGCGCGCCCGGGAAATGCAGGCGGCGCTCGACGCGTGGCGGCGCGACGTCGGTGCCAGGCTTCCGCAGCCCAATCCGAATCACGACCCGGTGCGCGCCTCCGAGCTTGGACGCGCCGGCGGCGGCCGGAACAAGAAGTCGACGCCCCGCTGAACACGCCAGGCCGGCTCACCCTTTTGCCCAACCCCGAGCACTCCGCTCACAACCCACCCCCCCCGTGAACGTGCCGATC
>CALFZM010000333.1 GCA_937952235.1 uncultured Opitutia bacterium
CCCCGCCGCCTCCTCCACCGGATTCGCCCCGCCCGTGATTCCTTTCCCTCCAGCGCCGACCCATCTGGCTTCGCCGTCCGCCGGCGGAGCGGCCTTTCCCCAGGCCGCTGCGCGAAGCGCGCAAGAGCGGACAGACGATCGACCCTCGAACCAGCAGCCTGGGGACAGGCTGCTCCACCGGGGCTCGCGCCCCTCGTTTTCCGCCCGATGATCTGGTCCGGCCTATCCGCACTCGTCCTGCCGCTGGCGGCCGCGAATCCCGCGGACCGCAGCCTGGAGCGCCTGCCGGTGGTGCTGCGGGACACGCTCACCGGGGCGCTCCCCGATCCCTGGCGGTGGCTGGCCAACAGCGTGCTCGCCATCGCGGTGACGATCGGGGTGTTCGCCAGCCTCTTCGCGGTGATGACGCTCTTCGAGCGGAAGGTACTTGGCCGGATGCAAAACCGGCCCGGGCCGAACCGCACCGGTCCCTTCGGCGTGCTGCAGCCGCTGGCCGACGGCATCAAGATGCTCACGAAGGAAGACATCGTGCCGCGCCACGCCGACCAGGTGCTGCACCTGCTTGCGCCGATCATGCTGCTGGCGTTCTCGATCCTCACGCTCGCGGTGATCCCGTACGGCCGGAACCTCGTGGCGCTCGAGCTGGACGCCGCGCTGCTGTATTTCTTCGCCGCGGGCGCGGCGACGGAGCTCGCGGTCTTCATGGCGGGCTGGGCGAGCCGCAACAAGTATTCGCTGCTCGCCGCGATGCGCGCGCTGGCGCAGATGATCAGCTACGAGCTGCCGCTGCTGCTGTCGGTGGTGCCGACGGTGCTGCTCGCCGGCACGTTGTCGCTGACGACGATCGTCGCGCAGCAGGGCACGTGGGCGTGGGGTTTCATGCCGCAGTGGTATGTGTTCACGCCGTGGGGATTCGCGGGTTTCGCGATGTTCATGACCGCGGCCTTCGCCGAGGCGAACCGCGCCCCGTTCGACCTGCCGGAGGCGGAGAGCGAGCTCATCGCGGGGCACCTCACCGAATACAGCGGGTTCAAGTACGCGCTCTTCTTCATGGCGGAGTATTTCGGGATGTTCGCGCTCAGCGGCATGGCCGTGACGCTCTTCCTCGGCGGCTGGCACGCGCCTCTCCCATTCCTGCAGTTCGTTCCGTCGTACGCGTGGTTCGGGCTGAAACTCTTCGGGCTGCTCTTCTTCTTCGTCTGGGTGCGCGCGACGTTCCCGCGCCTGCGCATGGACCAGCTCACGCGGTTCTCGTGGAAATTTCTCGTGCCGCTTTGCCTGATCAACGTCGGCACGGCCGCCTTCTGGGCCCTCACCGCCGGCTGGACCGGTCCTCTGCAGGCCCTCCGCTGGGCGCTGGCCGCCGGCCTGGTCGTTGTCCCGTTCGTGCTGCTCGGCCGCCGTCTCAGCGCCGGCGTGGGCCCGCGCCAATACCGGTATGCGTGATCGCTGACCCGCCCGCACCCCATGCTCTCCTTCCTCGTCATTGCCCTCGTCACCCTCGCCTCCGCGGCGGTCGCCATGCTGCTGCGGAACCTGATCCACAGCGCGCTGCTGCTGATCGCGAGCTGGGGCGGCATCGCGGCCTTCTACCTGTGGGCCGGAGCGGAGTTCGTGGCGTTCGCGCAGGTGCTGGTGTACGTGGGGGCGATCTCGATGGTGGTGCTGTTCGCGGTGCTGCTGACCCGCCGTTCCCGGGCCGACCTCGCGCTGGCGCCGGAAGCCCTCGGCCGCGCAGTGGCCGCGCTCGTGACGGGCGGCGCGGTGGTCGGCGTGCTCGGCGGTGCCATCCTCAGCACCCGCTTCACCACCGCCGCTCCGGCCGCACCGCCCCCGGCGCTGACGGTGCGGGACATCGGACTGCTGCTCATGGGGCCGCATGCCGCGGCGCTGCTCATCGTCGGGCTCCTGCTCACCGTCGCACTGCTCGGGGCGATCGTGATCGCGGCGGCCGACCCGGCCGGGAAGGAGGACGACGTCACGTGAGCCTCTCGCCACTCCAGCTCTGCCTGCTGTTCTCCAGCGCGCTCTTCTGCGTCGGCCTGATCGGCGCACTCTCGCGCAGCAACACCATCCTGGTGCTGCTCGGCGTCGAGCTGATGCTCAATGCCGCCAACCTGAACTTCATCGCGTTCTGGCGTTACGGCCCCGCGCCGTCGCCCGCGACGGGCGTGATGTTCGTCCTCTTCGCGATCGCCGTCGCCGCCGCCGAAGCCGCCGTCGGGCTGGCCCTGGTGATCGCGATCTATCGTCACCAGAAGAGCGTCCGGCTGCAGGAGGCGGACCGGTTGAAAGGATGAAGCCGCCCTCACCGACGCCGCCGTCACCCCGCCGCCCCGCCCCGCACGGTCAGCACCCGCTTCCCCCTTTCCGCCTTCCGGCCTCCTGATCTCCACCATGTCGCCCGCACTGCTCTGTCTGATCCCCCTGCTCCCGCTGCTGGCCGCGGGCGTGGGGGCGCTGGCGCCGCGCGGCGGGCGGACGCTCGCCGCGGGCGCGGCAATCGCGGCGATGGCGGGGGCGTTCGGCGTCGCGGTGTTCGCGTTGCTCACGACGCTGCGCGATCCGTCGGCGCACCTGACCTACAACTTCGACTGGTTCGACCTGGGCGCCGGCACGGTGCGCCTCGGCTGGCTGCTCGATCCGCTCACCGCGCTGATGGCCGTGATGGTGACGTTCGTCGGGCTGCTGATCTTCGTCTTCAGCACCGGCTACATGAAGGACGACCCCAACGCGGCGAAATTCTTCTGCTTCCTCAGCCTGTTCGCGGCGGCGATGCTCGGGCTGCTGGTCGCCAACAGCCTCCTGCTGCTCTTCATCTGCTGGGAGCTGGTCGGGCTCGCGTCGTACCTGCTCATCGGCTTCTGGTTTCACAAGCCCGAGGCCGCGGCCGCGGCGAAGAAGGCCTTCATCACGACCCGCATCGGCGACCTCGGCCTGCTGCTCGGGCTGCTCTGGCTCTACGACAGCACGGGCTCGCTGCTCTTCTACGATGGGGGGAAGGGCGTGCTGGAGGCGGAGGCGCTGGGCACGCTGGTCGCGACGACGACGGCCGGCGGCCTCGCGCTCTCGACGGCGATCGGCCTGCTGCTCTTCTGCGGCGCGGTGGGCAAGTCGGGCCAGTTTCCGCTGCACGTGTGGCTGCCCGACGCGATGGAGGGCCCCACGCCGGTGTCGGCGCTGATCCATGCGGCCACGATGGTCGCCGCCGGCGTGTTCCTGATCGCGCGGGTGTTTCCGCTGATGGCGGCCGACCTGGCGCTCGCCGCCGCGCCGCTGCACGCGCTGAGCGTCGTGGCGGCGATCGGCGCGATCACGGCGCTGCTCGGCGCGGTGATCGCCGTCGCACAGAGCGACATCAAGCGCGTGCTCGCCTTCTCCACCGTCTCGCAGCTCGGCTACATGATGCTCGCGCTGGGCGTCGGCTCCTGGGTCGCGGCGATCTTCCACCTGCTGACGCACGCCTTTTTCAAGGCGCTGCTCTTCCTCGGCGCGGGTTCCGTCATCCACGCGGCGCACCACGAGCAGGACATCCGCCGCCTTGGCGGCCTGCGGGGGCCGATGCGCACGACATTCGTCACGTTCGCCATCGGCATGATGGCGCTGGCGGGCGTGCCGTTCCTCTTCTCGGGTTTCTGGAGCAAGGAGGCGATCCTGCACGCGGCCCACGGCTGGGGCGTCTCGCACCTGCCCTTCTACGCCGGCCTGGCGGCCGTCGTGCTCACCGCCTTCTACATGACCCGGCTCGTGGCCGAGGCCTTCCTCGGCGCCCCGCGCAGCGAGGAGGCAAGCCACGCCCACGAGAGTCCGCCGGTCATGACCGTGCCGCTGCTGCTGCTCGCGGGCGGTGCGGTCGGTCTCGGCTTCCTCGGCACGCCCTGGTGGCCCTGGCTGCAGCGCACGCTCGACCCCGGCTTCAAGTCCGAGCCGGGCGGCGCCGGCCTGATGGTGACCTCGATCGTGCTCGTGGCGCTCGGGATCGGCGCCGGCTGGGCGTTGTACGGCCGGCGCCCGCGCGCGAACGCGACGGCCCCCGATCCGCTGCAGGCGCGCGCACCGGGCATCGTGGGAGCGCTGGCGGCGCGGCTCGGATTCGACGAACTCTACGCGGCCACGGTAGGCCGGCTCTCGGCCGGGACGGCGGTGGCGGCCGACGTGCTTGACCGTTACGTGCTCGACGGCCTGGTGAGGCTGCTTGCGCGCCTGGGGCAGTTCGCGGGCCTCGTGAACCGCGAGATAGACGAGGATGTGCTCAACGCCGGGTTCGACGCCGCCAGCGGGCAGTTGCGCGACACCGGGCGGACCTATTCCCGCGCCCAGACCGGCGATGCGCACGGCTACCTGCGGTTCGTGGCGCTCGGCTTCGTGCTGCTGGTGCTCGCGGTCGTGATGGGAGGCACGCCATGAAGGGGCTTCCGCTGCTTTCCCTGCTCGTCTTCGCACCCTGGGCGGGGGCGGCGCTGCTGGCGCTGCTGCGGCGCGCGAGCGTGCGCACGGCCCGGGCCATCGCCCTGGTCTTCAGCCTTTCCACCCTCGCCCTGGCGTTCGTGGCGGCCGCGGGCTTCGATCCCGCGCGGACTGGTCCGCAGTTCGTCGAGCGCCACGCGTGGATCACGGCGCTGAACGTCCATTATCACCTCGGCCTCGACGGGCTCAGCCTCGTGCTCGTGCTGCTCACCGGGCTGGTGGCGCCGGCGGCCCTGCTTTCCTCGTGGCGGATCGAGCGCGGGTCGCGGCTGGCCGGGGCGCTGTTCCTGCTCCTGCAGGGGTCCGCGCTGGGCGTGTTCCTGGCGCTGGATTTCTTCCACTGGTTCGTGTTCTGGGAGCTGAGCCTGGTGCCGGCGTTCTTCCTCATCAAGCTGTGGGGCGGGCCGGGCGCGACCCGGGCGGCGTATCAGTTTGTCGTCTACACCATCGGCGGCAGCGCGTTCATGCTGTTCGGCTTCGCGGCGCTCTACGCGGCGACGGGCACGCTGGACTTCGGCCAGCTGGCGCAGCTCGCGGCCGACGGCACCGTGGCGCGGAAGCTGGCGGCGACCGGCGGCGCGTGGCCGCAGGCGGTCTTCCTGGGCGTGCTGCTCGGGCTGGCGGTGAAGGTGCCGCTGTGGCCGTTCCACACCTGGCTGCCGCCGGCGTACGCGGAGGCGCCGACCGGCGCGTCGATGTTCCTCACCGGCGTGATGTCGAAGATGGGCGTGTACGGTTTCCTGCGCATCCTGTGGCCGATCTTTCCGGGGCCGTTGCACCAGGCGGCGCCGGTGCTGCTCTGGCTCGCGCTGGCCGGCGTGGTGCTCGGCGCGTTCGCGGCGCTGCGGCAGACGGACCTGAAGCGGATGGTCGCCTATTCGTCGCTCAACCACCTCAGTTACTGCCTGCTCGCGCTGTTCGCCGTGGCGGCGGCGACGGGCGGGCCGCGCCCCGCGGCGGAGGCGGCCGCGGCGGCCCTGAGCGGGACGCTGCTGCAGCTCTTCAACCACGGCCTCTCGGCGGCGGCGCTGTTCCACTGTGTCGGCGTGCTCGAGGCGCGCTCGGGCGGACGCCGCGGGATCGGCGACTTCGGCGGCGTGCGCAGCGCCGCGCCGGTGTTCGCGGCGCTGTGCGGCGTGGCGCTGTTCTCCTCGCTCGGGCTGCCCGGGCTCAACGGGTTCGTCGGCGAGTTCCTGATCTTCCGCGGCGTATTCGGCCTCGCGCCCTGGGCGGCGGCGGTGGCGTGCCTCGGATTGCTGGCGACGGCGCTGCTCCTGCTCACCTTCTGGCAGAAGGTGTTCCACGGCCCGCGCGCGGGCGCGGCGGCGGGTGAGTTTCCGGACCTGCGGGGCACCGAGCTGGCGCCGCTGGTGCCGCTGGTCGCGCTGATGCTCGTGCTCGGGGTGCTGCCGCATCTGCTCACGCAGTTCTTCAACCCGCTCGTGACGGCGTGGGCCGGTCACCTCCTGCTGCCATGAACGCCCTGCCTTGGACGATCTATCTCTCGCTCGCCGGCGCCGGGCTGGCGCTGGCCGCGGGCGCCCGCTCGGCGGCGGCGGCGCGGGGCGTGGCGCTGGTCACGGCGGTGGCGGGACTTGCCGCGGCGCTGTTCGCCGGGGCGGGATTCGTGGCAGGACCGGGGCTGCAGACGCTCGTCGACCTGCCCTGGATCCCGGAGCTCGGCATCCGGTATCACCTTGCGGCGGACGGCATCAGCCTGACGCTCGTCGTGATCACCGGCCTCTCCGGCAGCGGCAAGAGCAGCCTCGCC
>CALFZM010000334.1 GCA_937952235.1 uncultured Opitutia bacterium
GGGCCGGCCGAAGGCGATCCGGAAGAACCTCGAGGCGGTCTTTCCCGCCATTCCCTACTGCATCGACCTGATCGGCGGCCCCCGGTTGGAGACCAACGCCGCCGTCATGACCGCGTTCCGGCCGCGCGCGTGAGCGGGCGGCGGCACGCGCGCCTCACAGCTCGGTGTACTTGTCGGACCGCCCGCGCGCCTTTTCGACCGGATACTTGAGGGCGTTGGCCGTCATCTTCGCCTCGATGGCCGCGGCGACGTCGAGGCCGGTGATATTGGCAAATTCAAGCGCGTAGATGACGACGTCGGCGAGCTCCTCCGCGATCCGGCCGCGCCGGGCGGGATCGCGGGCGATCGCCTGCGACTGCTCACCGGAGGCCCAGAGGAAATGCTCCATCAGCTCGCCTGCCTCGGCAGCGAGGGCCATGCTGAGGTTCTTCGGCGAGTGGAACTGCTCCCAATCGCGCTCGCGGACAAAGGCGAGCACGCGCCCCTTGAGTTCGGAAACCGTGGTCGAGGAGTCGGCGAGCGCAGCCATGGCCGGAGGGTGTCGGGCGGCGCAGCGTCACGCAATCTTCACCGGCACAAAATCGTTCTTGCTTGGCACGGGTCATGCAACGGAGATGCTGACCGCAGATTCGCTTCATGACCGCCCGTCGTCATCACTCGTCCGCCGCCCGTTCCTGCCGCCAGCAGGAGCAGCAGCGCGGCGTCGCGATGCGACCGGTCATGATTTCCGTTTGGAATAAAAAAACCGGCGCGGGCACCCAGAACTAAACCTTCCGATTCGTCGGATACGTTTAGCCCCCTGAGAGCCCGGCGGTCACCAAACCACCGAGGGGACGTATCCGTTTTCGTTTTCCTCCCATGCATCCGATCATCAACTCCCTCCCGGCTTCCCGTCGTACGCAGTCCGCGGCCTCGTGCTCTCCGCAGCACTACCGCGAGCCGACGTACGACCTGCAGGAAATGCCGGCGGCGATGAAACTCACCGTCTTCATCCCCGGGGTGGCCGCCACCGGCGTGGAGATCGAAGGGCGCGGCGCCGACCTGACCGTGACGGCGCGGAAGGCGCGATTTGTCCGGGTCAACTTTGACGCCCTCCACCTGGAGGGTGCGCAACACGACTATCAGCTCCGGCTCCGGCTGGGCACCGGTTTCGACTTCGCGGCCATGCAGGCCGAGATCGCCGACGGTGTCCTCACCGTGACGCTGCCGAAGCGGGCAGTCGTGGCGCCCCACCGGCGCAAGGCAGCCTGAGGCGGAACGGTTCAGTGGGGGTGGAGCCGCCTGCTCCCAGGCGGCTGTCGTACGGCGGACCCGCCCGCGGCGGCTTGAGGACAATCCGTTCCACCCTTCCGTGCAGCGTTCTCGTCGTTAACCTGAAAACCGACCGCAAGGGCTGGCTCAGGTGCAGGCCGATCTGTCCTCCGTCCGAGGAACGCGTGTGGCGGCGGGCCCCCGGGGCTTCGCCGGACATTGCTCCCGGCCGCGGACGGGATCGGCGACCTGCACCGACGAAAAGGCCGCGTCCCTCACGGGACGCGGCCTTTTTCGTGGCGGCCCGCCATGGGGCCGACGTGCCGGCTACTTCGCGGTCGCGGCGTCGGTGCCAGCCAGGTGCACGGGCCGGTAGCCGCCGATGGACTTGAAGTAGAGGAGGATCAACAGGTAGATCGCGGCCATGGCGGCCGGGATGTAGGAGTCGGCCTTGAGCGTCTTGCGGTCGCCCGCCTGGTCCGCCGCCACCAGGTCCTTCTGGACCGGAGTGGCCTTGCCCGCCTTGGCGGCCTCCTTGGCCTCCGAAAGCTTCTTGCCGTCGATCGCGTTGACCTCGCGGAAGAACAGGAACTTCGACGGCTCGGCGGACTTGGCCTCCGCATACGCGGCGGGATTGCTCTGCTGGAGCGTCTCGGCGGCGAAACGATCCTTGCCGTAGCCGAGGCCGGGGCCGCCGATGAGTCCCGCGGAAAGCATGCCGATGCCGCCCATGATGGAAATCGCGACGGCTCCGGTCTGCGGATAGCGGTCCGAAACCACCGCGAGCATGGTGGGCCAGAAGAAGGTCTTGCCGATGGCGTAGACGGTGAGCGCAAGGAACGCGACTCCGACCGTCTGCGCGGCGCTGGTCAGCTGGAGGCCGATGCAGGCGAGCACGGCGCACACGAAGAGCAAGGCGACGGGCGAGAGGCCCAGCTTGGTCTCGATGAAGTGGGCGCAGAAGCGCAGGCCGAACATCACCGCGGACGTCCAGATCAGCAGCCATTTGCCCTGCTCCGACGTGAAGAGATTGCCGGTGATGTTGGCGATCCAGCCGTCGGTTCCGAGTTCGACCGCACCGACCAGCGCGTGGGTGATGAAGAGGACGAACAGCAGGATCGAGCCGAGGGAGAATTTCGTCATGATCCCGACGACGACCAGCAGTGCGCCGGCGACCACGTAACCCACGGCGGGCGGGAAGCTCGCCATGCCGAGCAGCCCCGCGAGCGGGCCCGAGACGAAGAGCGACAGCAGGTAGCAGGCGACTGCGGCGCCGAGCAGGCCCACCGGCTTGAGCATCTCGCCGAAGATGGCGCCCTTCTGCGCCGCCTCGGACTTGGGCATCTTCTGGCCCATGAACATGAGGCCGTAGACGACCGTCGGGACGAGGTACAGCGCCAGTTGAATCTTCCAACCCACCTGCATCTTGTCGTCGAGGACCCAGCTCACCACCGCGCCGGCCAGGATGCCGACGGGCCAGCTCGCGTGCAGGATGTTGAGGTAATGCGTGCGATTGTTGGGAAAGAGCGTCGCGACGAGCGGATTGGAGACCGCCTCGAGCGTACCGTTGGCGAAGGCGAAGATGAACATGCCGATCGTCAGCATCTGGTACGCGTTGGCCGGCGTGGACGCACCGAAGGTGACGAACGCCGAGAGCACGTGGCAGGCGAAGGCGGCGATCACCAGTTTGCCGTAACCGATCTTATCGCAGACCACGCCGCCAATGATGATGCCGAAGCAGAACCCCGTGAAGCCAGCGCCACCGATGGCGCCCAGCTGGGTGGCGGTGAAGCCGAATTCACCGGCCCAGTTGTCGAAAATGCCACCGCGAATGCCGAAGCCCATGCCGGCCGCGAAGATGGCCATGAAGCCCGCCCACAACAGCCGCTTGGCGTTGGGGACGATGCCGTCGTTGCTGACTGAGGTACTGCTCATAGGAGGGGAGTGAGGAGGTTACAAACTGCTGAACGGGTAGAGCCGGCACGATCCCGCCGTCCGGAACAGGGGAGCCCAGCCGATACGGGGGACAAGGACGCGGGGTTGAAGCAAGCGCGGTGAAGTTGAGCGGCGCCCGGTCGCTCGGCAAGGGCGCTTTTTTCCTCAATCCCGTGCAGCGGATGCCGATATCTCCCTTACCCCGCCGACTTCCGTATGAAGCTGCCCCTGCATCTCCTCCGCCTCCAGCCGGCACCGCAGGCACGTGACAGCGAAACCCTGCACGTGGTCACGCGCGCCGAAGCGACCTCCGCGCCGAAACCGATCTTCCGCGCTCCCGCCCTGCCGACCCTGCATCAGATGAATCGGGACCTGCCGTTCACGGTCAATGCCCGTCCGCGGCTGCGCGAACGAACCTGAATCGCCGCCGAAATTTCCTCTTCAGCGGAGGCACTTTTCCGTCGATCCAAGGTCAGCGTCTTCCTCGCCTGCCATGCCGTTTCCGGTTCCCGATTTCCATCCCCGCCCCGACGCCACGCCACCCGCGATGGTGCGTACGGCGACGCGCGAGGATGTGCTCTGGGACCGCCCGGTTTTCAAGGCGCCGCCGCTGCGGTGGGATCCGAAGGTGCTCGACGCCGTACGCGTCGCCCTGGAACTTCCGCGCAACGACCTGCGCTCGTCCTGACCGCGGGTCATGCGACGCCGCGCTTTCCCAGCCGACGCGCGCCCAACCCCCGGGTCTCCTGAGAGCCCGAGCGGGGCGACATCCGAGGCCGCACCCGCCCCGGCGGACCCGCGGCTCCTCGACCGGGCGCGGCGCGAAGTTCTCCAGCTCGCCTACTGGGAGCTCCAGGACGCGACCCTCGCCGCCGCCGCGGTCATCGTCGCCTTCGCCGCCGGTGTCGGGTGGCTGGAAACAAGCTTCCGGCCCTGGCCCTGGTTCGCCGCCATGCTCGCGGCGACCGCCTTCCGTTTTCAGCTCACCCGCCGCTTCGGCCGGGTCGCCGCAGGCCCCTACGATTATCATCGCTGGGCCCGGCTGCACGTCGCGGTGGTGCTCGCCACCGGTCTCGGTTGGGGCGTTTCCGTGTGGCTTTTTCCGACGTTCGCTCAGCCCGGCACCCCGGCGCTCGTCCACGGCCTGATCCTGGCCGGCCTCGCCGCGGGAGCGACGCGCGTATTGCTCCCGGTCCGCGGCGCCAGCACCGCCTACCTTCTGCTGGTCCTCGCGCCGCTGGCCCTTCGTCTCGCTGCCGCGGGCGACCTCGCGGGGCTCGCCGGCGCCGCCAGCATCGGAGCGTTTGTCGCCTACCTCGCCCGCGCCGCCATCCGTCATCAGGAGACACTCCCGCCTGGAACGCGAGGCACTCGCGGCCGCGATCGACTCCGGCCGCGGCGAGCGTTCCGCGCGGGAATCGGCCCTGCAGGAAGCGCGCGAACGCGCGGAGGTCGCGAGCCGGGCCAAGGGTGATTTCCTCGCCGCCCTCAGCCACGAGATCCGCACGCCGATGAACGGTGTCCTGGGCATGCTGCGGATCGTCCGCGAAACCAACCTGACGCCGGAACAGCGCGACTACCTCAAGACGGCGTCCGACTCCGCCGAGACCCTGCTGCTCCTCCTGAACGACGTGCTCGACTTCGCCCGGATCGATGCCGGGCGGCTCGAGCTGCAGGCCGTACCTTTTCCTCCCGGCGCAGCGGTGCAGACCATCGCCGACCTGCTTCATGCGCGCGCCCGCGACAAGGGACTGCAGTTGCGCGTGCAGATCGACGAGCACCTGCCGGCCGCCGTCGTGGGCGACGCGGTCCGGCTCCGGCAGATCCTCGTCGCGCTCGTCGGCAACGCGATCAAGTTCACCGAGCGCGGTCAGGTCGAACTCAGCGCCGTGTGCGCCGAACGCAGCCCCGGACAGGCCGTGCTGCATTTCACGGTGACCGACACCGGCATCGGCATCGACTCGGCAATGCTGGAGCGGCTCTTCAAGCCCTTCAGCCAGGCGGACACGTCGCTCGGTCGCCGTTACGGCGGTGCGGGGCTCGGCCTCGCGATTTCCACGCGGCTCGCCCAGGCGATGGGCGGACTGTTGCAGGTGCAGAGCATCGTCAATCGCGGGACCACGTTCCGCCTCATCCTGCCCTGCGCCCTGCCCGATACGAGTCCGCTGCCGGAACCCGCCGCGGAACCGGCGCGCGAACCGCCCGGTCCGCGCCAGGGGCGCGTGCTGGTGGTCGAGGACGACACCGTCAATTGCCAGGTGATGGAGCTCTTCCTCAGGAAAATGCAGGTGGCGGTGACGTTCGCCCCTGATGGCGAGACGGCGCTGCAAAGGGCCACGTCGGAGACCTTCGACGTCATCCTGATGGACTGCCACCTCCCGGGCATCGACGGACTCGAGACCACGCGGCAGTTGCGCCGACGCCTCGCCGGAGGCCGGCCCGTGCGAATCGTCGCCCTCACCGCCAACGCGGGTCGCACCATCCGAGACGAATGCCTGGCCGCAGGCATGGACGATTTCCTCACGAAGCCGATCCGCTACGAGCAACTCGTCGAGGCCATGGACCGCAATCTGCCCCAACCGCAGTACCGCTGATCCGGGGCGATGCCGCGGCTCGGCACGGCTCCCGGGCCGGAGCCGTTCGCGCGGGACACCTCGTCCTTCAGCGCTCAGGCACGATCCACCGGATCCGCCCGCCTCCGCCGGGTGCCTGGGTAAGCAGGTCGGCCAGGGTGTCGACGATCGCATCGGCTTCCACGTCGAAGCGCCAGGGCGGGTTGATCACCAGCAGTCCGCAACCCTTCAGCTTGATCGCGGAGTCCGGGCCGGCGACGTCGAGTTCGATCGCGAGCGTCGGCGGCGGCTGGAGATTGCGGATGGCATTGAGGAACTCCTCGACCTTCGCGCGCGCGGTCAGCGGATACCAGATCGCGTAGGTGCCGGACGGGAAACGTCGGAGCCCCTCCGCGAGCGCGCCCGCAAGCTGCGCGAATTCGTCCGGCGCCTCGAACGGCGGATCGATCAGCACCAGCGCCCGCCGCTCGCGGGGCGGCAGATGCGCGCGCAGCGCGGCGTATCCATCCTCCTCGTGCACGGTGACGCGCCGCAACCCGTCAAACTCCGCCCGCAGCGCGGCACACTCGGCCGGGTGCAGTTCGCACAGGGCCAGCCGGTCGACCGGCCGGGCAAGCGCGTGCACCAGTGCCGGCGAGCCTGGATAGAAACGGGGTTCGCCGGCGAGGTTGCCGGCGCGGCGGTCGAACTCCCGCAGGCGTTCGAGGTAGCCGGCCAGTTCCTCCCCAATCGCGCCCGCGGGCAGTTGCCAGAGCCGGCCCACGCCGTCGGGCCATTCGGGCCGGCGCGCCAGCGAATCCCCCGTCGCCGCCGCGGCAAGGTCGTAGCGCCCACGGCCCGCGTGCGTGTCCAGGTAAAGAAACCCCTTGTCCTTGCGCTGCAGCGCCCGCACCAGCCGCACGAGCAGCGCGTGCTTGAACACGTCCGCGAAATTGCCGGCGTGAAACTGATGACGGTAGTTCATCCCCGCCTCGCCGCCGGCGTCAGCCGACCGGGATCTTCACCACCACCTTGCGGACAAGCACCGGCGCACCGCCCGAACGCAGCGAGGGCATGTGGACATCCACCGGATGAAAGATGGCGCCGAGCCCGGCATTGAGCCGCAGCCGCGCGGCTTCGGCCGTGTCGCCGTACGTGACGAGATCGCGTTCCGGATCGAACGGATCGCGCACGGCGATCCGGGCGGCGTCGACAACCTCGATCGTCTCGTCCCCCTCGATCACGACCTGGAGGTCGATGTACTTGCGGTGGGACTCGAAAAAGCCCTCGGCGCGCGGCTTGGTTTCGTAGACCTGCTCCACCGCGAACACGCCTTCGCCCAACTCGACCCGCTGAGAGCCACCCGGGGCCAGACTCCTGAGGCGGTCCGCGCCGACCGAGCCGGGTTGCAGCAGTTCGTCCACGTGGGCGAAGGCCGCGGCAAAGCGGGGATTGTGAGGAGCCTGCGCACGCAGGGCCGCGAGCGTTCCGAAAAGTGCCATGCGTTCACATCACCCCGCCGCGTTTTCGCTGGCAAGCAGCGAAACCCCGCCCCGCGGGGTGGCCGGACGGCCCGGGTCCGCCGGACGCGCTTGCTCCAGCCCGGCCGCGGTGCTCTCCTGCGGCCGATTCCACCACCATGAAGACTCTCCTGCGCCTCCTGCTCGCCAGCGCCCTGCTGGCTCCCGCCGCCGTGCTCGCCGCCGCGTTCGAAGGCAAGATCAGCTACAAGATCACGGTGCCGCGCGAAAAGCCGGCCGAGATGCACCAGGCGCTGAAAGGCGACAAGATGCGCATGGACGCACCCGGCGGCAAAAAGGGCGGCGGCAGCATGATCATGGACCTGAAGAAACGGGAGATGATCATGCTCATGGACAGCGAGAAGATGTACATGTCCATGCAACTCCCGGAGGACACGGAGCTGCCCGGCGGCCCCGCGAAGGAGCCGAAGATCGAGAAGACCTCCGTCACGGAGAAGATCCTCGGCTACACCGCGACGAAATACCTCGCGCTCTCTGACGACAGCACCACCGAGATGTGGCTCGCCGAGGGCATCGGCACCTTCATGGGCATGGGCAACAATTCCGGCGGCAGCAGCGGCGGCGGCGGGCTGTTCGGCGGCCGGGCCAAGAAAGAGAGTTCGGTCCGCTCCTGGGAAAAGGCCCTCCAGGGCAAGGATCTGTTTCCGCTGCGGGTGGTGGAACTCGACAAGGCCGGGAAGGAGCGCTTCCGCATGGAGGTCACGGCGCTGACCAAGGAAAAGCTCCCCGACTCGCTCTTCCTGCCGCCCGAAGGCTACACCAAGTTCGACATGGGCGGCATGATGCGGGGCATGATCCCCGGCCTCGGCCGCTGATTGCGGCCTGGCATTTGCGGGCGTGCGGACGGCCCCGTCCGCATCCCGCCGTCGGCTAGCGACGTTTCTCCGTCAGCGGCAGCATGACACCCCGGCGGAACAACGTCACCTGCCCGGTGCTCGAGGACACCACGATCGAGATGCAGTTGGTCTTCACGCTGATCGCGGCGGCGGCGGCGTGACGGCTGCCGAGGCCGCTCGGCAGGACGTGCGTGCTGTCGGTCGCCTGGATCAGGCTGCCGGCCGACTCCACGACGCCGTCGCCGCGGATGATGAATGCGCCGTCGATGGAGGAAAACTCCTTCACCGTCTCGTCCATGAAGGGATTCAGGATGTTACGGTCCTCCTCCTTGTATCCGTAAAATGGATTGAGCACGAGCGGCTTCGAGAGCGAAGCGACGCGCTCGACGTCACCGACGACGAACAGGCAGCCGACCGGCTTGCCCTCGCGGCCCTCGACCCCGAGCTCCGTGGCGACGGCGATCACGCGCTCGAGCACCTCGGGTTTCACGTCGGCCGGCAGGAGGTCCGCCGTCGAGCCGGTGAGCAGCGTCTGGAACTCGCGCTCGATGTCGACCACCACGAGCGTGTCGAACTGGTTGCTGCCGGATATGCCGCCCACGCAGCAGATGCGGTCGGAGAACGTCACGACGCCGCGCGTCAGCGCCACCAGCATCGCGCTCCGCAGTTGCGCGAGCCGCTGGTTCGAGAAGGAGCGGACCTGGATGGTCTCGCTGAATCCGCCGTCGTCGTCGCCCGTCGACTCCAGCGCGGTGCGCGTGACGAGGATCGTCTTCAGCTTCGACGCCAGCACGCCGGGCTGGATCCCGCCGGTGAAGGTGTCGCCGAAGACCACGATGGCGCTGCAATCCGCGCCCTGGGCGACGCGTTCGGCCTCGCGAAACATGAGCCGGTTGACGCGGTTTTGCTGGAGCTCCACCGCCTTCAGGCCGCCGAAGCCGCCGACCAGGCGCTCGTGCAGCGCGTCGAGGTCGGGCGCGTTGACGAGGTTGTCGACCAGCTCCTTGTCCTTCACCTGCCGGGCGAGCGAGGCGAGCACCTGGAGGTAATCGCGCGCATTCTCGCCCGCGATGAGCATGACGATCAGGTGCACCCGCTCGTCGGCGAGCGCGCCGTCGTGGCGGATCCCCACCCGGCTGCGGCCGATCGCGAGAATGTAGCGCCGCGACATCTTGATGCGCACGTGAGGCAGGGCGACGCCGAAGCCCAGGTAGGTCGTCATCGTGCTCTCGCGCGCGAGCAGCCCCTTGAGCAGCGCCTCGGCCTTGAGGTCGGGGAACTTTTCGACGCAGACCGCGAGCAGCTCCTGCAACGCGCCTTCGAGATCGAGGCTCTTCAGATCAACGATCCGGCCCCGGGAAATGATCTTGTCGAGACGCATGGCTTAGAAATTCCGGACCGCGGATCCCAGCACCCGCGGCCATGGTGGCACGACGCGCGGCGCGACCGTAGGTTCCGCGTCTGCCCCGGAACTCAGTCCCGGTGTCTGGGAATGGGCCGCGCGCACGCCAGACCTACCGTTCCCACTGCAACGCACCCTTCTTCACTTCGTACACCAGGCCCAGGATGAGCACGCCGAGAAAGAAGGCGATGGGGCCGATGATGGCGATGTCGTGGGCGAGAAATTCCCGGTAGATGAACGTCCAGGGAATCAGGATCACCACCTCCAGGTCGAACAGCATGAAGAGCAGCGCCGTGAGGTAGAACTTCACCGAGAACCGCGTGTGCACCAGGCCTTCGGCGGGCACCCCGCATTCGTACGCGGAGTCCTTGATCTTGTTCTTCGGCGACCGCTGCCCGAACAGGTGACTCGCCGCGATCACCCCCCCCGTGATGGCGGCCGCCAGCGCAGCCTGGATGAGGAAGGGGAGATACGCGGAGGAATTCATGAGAGGGACGCAGCCAAAAAAGTGTTCCGACGCCACCGGGGTCCGCAAGAGGGAAGTTGGCCGTCCGGCCGCCGGAATCCCTGCCCACTCGGCTCCGAGTCCGCCACCCGCGACTCCGCCGTCCGGGCGATCAGTCGACCGAGATAAAGCGGGCCTGGCGGATCTTGGTCGAACCCACGCCGAGCGTCTCCGCGAACTCCAGGGTGCGGATTTCCTCGTCGATGACGGCGAAGCCCTGCTTTGCCCGCAGGGTGTTCATCCGGTCGCGCACCAGCGAGTCGAGCATCACGGGATCGTTGCTCAGCCACAGCAGCGGCTCCGACACGGTGTAGAGGGAGTTGAAAAACGGGCCGCCGATGAACTGGTAGTGCTGCAGGCTCGCCAGGGTGAACATCCACGTCTGCCGCAGTTCGGGGATCGCGCTCATCTCGGCGACGGCCGCGGGCGCATTGGCGGGCGAGCGGAAGAAGCGGGCCGTGTTCGACGCGTTCCACAGGGTGGCGTTCACGAGCGCGCCGTTGATGCCGAGCGTCGGGTGGTCGGTGTAGACCGGCAGGTTGATCCAGAAATCCGCGTCGAGGAACAGGGGCGTGGCGAGAAAGCTCTTGCGGTCCTCATCCTTCGTCGACGTCGGCGACACGCCCTTGGTCTGCTCCTGCGCGAAGATCGGGTCGAACCGCTGCGGCAGCGGCGAGTCGTAGAACCAGACCGGATCGTAGTAGCGGCCGGACTCCAGGACGTAGACCGGAATGCCGTAGAACGGCGTCTGGCCCGAAACCAGCGACGGCAGGTAGCCGGTCATCCGCAGGCGGAGGGCGTTGAGGCCGACGAGGAAGATGTCCTGGTGCCCGAATCCGCGTTTCTTCAATGCGGCGATCACGCCCTTGACCAGCGGGATGGGCGTCGCGAGCCCGGGACCGGAGTCGGCGTAGATCTTCAAGCCGACCTTCTTCTTCGCCCCGGGCACGAGCATCCGGCCGGTTTCCTTTTCAAAGGCGGCGATCAGCCGCTCCACCTGGCGCTCGTAGGTCGGCTCGTCGAAGGCGGCGAGCCGCGCCTCCCACACCGGCTCGGGCAGCGCCCCGGCCTTCGGCGCCGGACTTCCAGCCGGCGCGGCAAGGCCTCGCGACGCCAGCGACACGAGACCGAGGAACAGTACGAAAGCGAAACGCATGGGAGATGGGTCGCCTGGCGACAGGCGAAGTTTCCTTCCGCCGGCAAAAAGGACGCCGCCGGGAGCCGCCAGGGGCGCGAAACTTGACAGCGGGGGGCACGGGTTGAAAGTGCATTCTTCGCTGAGTTGCGGGGACGTCCCGGCGCGCAGCGGGAGGACCGGGCCGCCCGACCCCGCACCACCGCCCTCGTCCCCGCCCGGGCGAGCCGATACCAGCCGCCGTTCATGCCCGTCATCAAGCCCTCCTGCGTGCGCGACCTGAAGTTGCGCGTGAACCTCGCCGACGTGGTTTCGCGCGTCGTGACACTGCGGCGCGCCGGAGGAGCGAAACTCAAGGGCCTGTGCCCTTTCCATAACGAGAAGACCCCCTCCTTCCACGTCGACGCGGACAAAGGCTTCTACAAGTGCTTCGGCTGCGGCAAGGCGGGCGACGCGATCACGTTCCTGCGCGAGACGGAGCAGCTCACGTTCATGGAGGCGGTCGAGGCGCTGGGGAAGCGCTTCGGGGTGCCGATCGAATACGAGGAAGGAGCCGGTGCGCCCACCCCGGCGGAGCGTTCCCTGCGGCAGGAATTGTTCGACCTTCATGAAGTGGCGGCGGACCACTTTCATCAGGCCTTTCGGGCCGCGACTCCGGCCGGAGAGGCGATGCGCACGCTCTGGACGCAGAAGCGTCGTTTCACCCCGGAGCTCGCCGACGAATTCCGCATCGGCGCCGCCGACGAACTGGGCAGCGGCCTCGCCGCCGCGCTGTTGAAACGGAAATACTCGGAGGAGGCGCTGCGCCGGTGCGGGTTGTTCTTCATTCACGACGACGCGCTGGTCACGACGGCGTCGCTGCGGCCCCGCTTCCGCGGCCGCCTGATGATTCCGATCCGCGACCACCAGGGACGCGTGGTGGCGTTCACCGCCCGGCAGACCGACCTCACCCCGCCCGACGACCCGGCGCGCGAGGCGAAATACGTCAACTCGCCCGAGACCCCGATCTTCACCAAGGGCAACCTGCTCTTCAACCTCGACCGGGCCCGCACCGCCGTGGGCGACGGCCGCCCGTTCGTGCTGGTCGAAGGCCAGCTCGACGCGTTGCGCTGCTGGAGCGTCGGACTCAAGACCGCGATCGCGCCGCAAGGCACCTCGATCACGGAGGGCCAGCTCGTGCTGCTGCGCCGCTATCACGCGCAGGTCGAATGCTTCTTCGACAGCGATGCGGCCGGGCAGAAGGCCGCGCTGCGCTTCCTGCCCATGGCCCTCAAGGCAGGTCTGGAGGTGCGCTTCCTCACTCTCGCCGGCGCGGAGAAGCTCGATCCCGACCTGCTGTTCCTCGAGCGCGGGCTGCCCGCCTACGAAGAAGTGCGGCGCGACGCGACCAGCGCGATGCAGTTTGCCTGTCGCGCCATCCTTCCCGACCCGGCGCGTGCCTCCGTCGAGGAGCGCAGCCGGGCCGCCCAGGCCGTGTTCGACCTCATCGCCGCGGCGGAAAGCGAAATGACCCGGAGCGGATTTCTCAACGAGGCCGCCGCCCACCTCAAACTGCCCCCGCTCGCGACCCAGCGCGACTTCCAGACGTTCCTCGGCCGGCAGCAGCGCCAGGCAGCGCACCGGCCCGCCGCCGAAACCGCCACGCCGCCCGAGCCGGACGCGCCGGCCCCGCGCGCCGCCCACACCCCGGAACATCACCTCCTCTACCTGCTGCTCCATTTCGAGTCGCTCGGCAAACCACTCAGCCACGCGATCCGCCACGACTGGATCGACTCGGCGCATCCGGCCGGGGCGCTGTTGAACCGCTTCCTGGCGGAGTTCGAACAGGATGCGTGGCCGGGTCGCGACCAGTTGGACGACCTGATGGAGTCGGCCGAGGAGCGCACCCTGATCGCCACCCTGCTCTTCGACAGCCCCGCGCTCGACGATCCGCTCAAGGTCGCACAAGAGGGCCTGCGGCAGCTCCGCGCCCGGGCGCTGGAGCCCCGTTTGCGCCAAATAGAACTTGCTTTGGCCAACCCCCATGCGGACAGTGAATCTGACCCAATTTCTCTCTTGAAAGAACGCTCAGAACTGCAACGCCAGCTCCGCTCGCCGCTCGTCCTCGCTTCGGCCGTCTAATACCCCCCGGGGAGCCTTACGCAGTCTGTGGCCGTTATTCGTCTACTATAGAGACCTCTTTCTCAACATGTCGCGCAAGTCCAAGTCCGCCTCCGCCGATACCGCCCAGTCCGAAGCCGTGGAAGTTGCCCTCGCCAAGACCACCCCCCACGCCGCCGAGGGCGCGGGCACCGGGACCGAGATTCCGGCGGGAGGCATCAACGACAAGATCCGGCACCTGATCCGACTATCGAAAGAGCAGGGTTACCTGACGTTCGACGACATCAACGAGGCCCTGCCCGAATCGGTCGAGAACCAGGAGGAAATCGATAATGTCCTCTCCATCCTGCAGAACCTCGAGATCGAGATCCTGGAACCCGATCAGGTCGAGGACTACAAACAGCGGCAGGAAGAGGCGGAGGAAGAGGAATCGCGCACGTCGCAGAACGACATCCTCGACGATCCCGTCCGGATGTACCTCAAGCAGATGGGCCAGGTCCCGCTGCTGACGCGCGAACAGGAGGTCGAGATTTCCAAGCGGATCGAGACGGCCGAGCTGAAGGCGCAGGAGGCGCTCTTCCTCGCTTCCGCCATCGGCGCGTACATCGGCGGCCTCGGGGCCAAGCTGCTCAATCGCGAGGAGCGGTTCGACCGCGTGGTCATCGACAAGAAGATCGAATCGCGCGAAGCCTACTTCAAGGGTCTGCAGAAGCTGGTGGAAAACACGCAGGCTTCGGAGGCGTCGGTCGCCGAAGCGTGGGAAGAGTACCAGAAAGCCCGCGGCGAAGCGGAGAAAAAGAAGGTGCTCGCCAAGTTCCGGAAACGGGAAAACGTCCTGCGCTCCTTCTTCGGCAAATTCTATTTCAAGCTGAAGGTGTACGAGGAGTACCTCGAACAGCTCCGCCCCGTGCTCGAGGAGATCGATTCGCTCCACCACCAGCTCGACCGCGCGCGGCACCCGAAGACGAAGAAGGACGCCGCGATCGACACCAAGGCGGTGCAGGCCCGTCTGCGGCAGATCGAGGTGCAGCAGCGCATCGCGCCGGAGGAATTGCAGAAGGTCGTCGCGCAGACGATGGTCCACGTGCGCGAGGCCCACAAGGCGAAGACCGAGATGGTCGAGGCCAACCTGCGTCTCGTGATCTCGATCGCGAAGAAGTACACCAACCGCGGCCTGTCCTTCCTCGACCTGATCCAGGAGGGCAACATGGGCCTGATGAAGGCGGTCGAGAAGTTCGAGTATCGCCGCGGGTACAAGTTCTCCACCTACGCCACCTGGTGGATCCGCCAGGCCATCACCCGCTCGATCGCCGACCAGG
>CALFZM010000335.1 GCA_937952235.1 uncultured Opitutia bacterium
TCCGAACATGTGTTACCCTTGTCTTCGGTCCAAAGAGAGGACAAGCCGCTCCACCATTCGGTGCGGCCGTTCTGATGGGGAAATGGAAGGCCAGCTCCGTGGTTCCGCCCGCGGCTCGGTGCCGCGCGCGCTTACTTCAACAGTCTCGCGAGCGGTTCCTTGATCGCATCGGCCCAAAGGCCGTAGCCCTTCTCGTGCGGGTGCAGGAAATCGGGCATGATCTCCTTGGGCAGGGTGCCGTCGGCCGCGAGGAAACGCCCGCCGATGTCGAGAAAGTGAACGTTCTTCCCGTCGTGCAGCTTCCGGATCAGCGCGTTGATCTCGTTGACCTGCCTGCGCTGCGGGTGATCGGGCTTTTCGCCCCGGGGGAAGACCGCCAGGAGAAGAATCTTCGCCTGCGGCTGCCTGTCCCGCAGGAGCCTGACGATCGCCGCGACGCCCTCGGCCGTTTCGGCGGGCGTGTTCCGGGGCGTGGTGCCGTCGCGCTCGAAACCGGTGTTGTTGGTGCCGATCATCAATACCACGGCCTTCGGCTTGATTCCGTCGAGCTCGCCGTTCTGCAGCCGCCACAGCACGTGCTGGGTGCGGTCGCCGCCGATGCCGAAGTTCGCCGCTTTCAGCGGGGCGAACTGCGCGTCCCAGACCTTCTTTCCGCCGCGCTCCTCGCGGCGCCAGGCGTCGGTGATGGAGTCGCCGACGAACAGCACGTCGACGCCGCCCTTCCGCGCGATCTCCACGAATCCCTCGTGCCGCTTCACCCAGTTGGCGTCGCGGGGTTCCGGTTTGATGGCGGTGTTGGCCACCGCGTCGATCGCGGCACAGGCGACGACGAGGGGAACGAGGGAGAAGCGAAGGGCGGTTTTGAGGTTCATGGAAGATTGGATTTGGATACGGGCTCGGAAGAAGCCGGAAAAACCACGAAGCACACGAAACATCCCTGACGTCGCGTGTGCTTCGGGTGTTTCGGGGTCTCCTTCTGAGCTCAGAAATTGAACTGGTCGATGTTGTCCTTGTTGAAGACAAAGGGCTTTCCGAGGAGAATGTTGTCTCCCTTGATCTCGAATTCGCCGAGTGCGCCCGCCTTGAAGGTCTTGTCGCCCGGCTTGAGCGTGCCTTTCACGAGCGCGACCGCGGCTTCGACCGTGAGGTAGCCGAGATCCTCCGTTTTCCAGAGGATGACGCTGTCGGTCACGCCTTCCTTCACGTAGCGCCGGTTTTCACTCGGGAGGCCGAGGCCGATGACCTTCACCTGGCCGGCCTTGCCGGCCTGTTTCACCGCCTCGGCGGCGCCGGGCACCGCGGGAGAGCAGATGTTCATGAGCAGTTTCAGGTTGGGGTGGGCGCTGAGCAGCGCGGTCGCTTCCGACTGCGCCTTGTCCTTCAGATCGTCGCAGGGCCGCACGGCCACGAGCTTCATCTTCGGATACTTCTCGGCCAGCCGGGCCTCGATGTGCTTGCGCCACTCCTGCTGGTTGGCCGCGGTGAGCGTGGCCAGGATGATGGCGAACTCGCCCTCCGCATTGAGCAGCCGCGCTGCTTCGTCCATCAGGCCATGGCCGATGCCCTCCGGCGTGGCCTGGTTCACGAAAAAGGTCCGCGCGTCGGGCAACGCGTCCGCATCGTAGGTGATCACCTTGATGCCGCGGCTCTGCGCCTTGCGCAGCGCGGTCGAGATCCCCTCGCGGTTCTCGCAGGCGGCGGCGATGACATCGACGCCGAGCGTGATCCAGTTTTCCACGATTTCGTTCTGCTTGGCGGGATCGCTTTCGGTGGGGCCGTCGAACAGCAGGTCGATGCCCAGCGCCCGCGCCGCCTTCTCGGCCCCCGCCTTGCATGAGATGAAGTACGCGTTGCCCTTCGACTTGGGCAGCAGCGCGACGGTGATCTTTTTCCCCGCGGGGCCGGCGCCGGAGCCGGATGCGGGCGACTCGGGTGACTTGCCGCAGCCGGCGACGAACAGCGCGACGGCGGTCAGGAGGAGGGACCATTTTTTCATGTCGGAGGCGAAGGGGTGGACCGGACCGGGGCCGGCGGAGGGCGGCGCCAGGCCGCGAAAAGTTTTGGCAGCACGCTGCTCGACAACGCAAGCAGGAGCAAGGCGCCGGTCAACATGCCCGCCACCTCGCGCGGCTGGCGGGCGTGCACGAGGCCGTTGTTGAGGATGGCGATCGCCGCGACGCCGAGGAGCGTGCCGTGCACGCTGCCGATCCCGCCGAAGATGCTCGTTCCGCCGAGGACCACGGCCGTGATGGCGAAAAGTTCGTATCCGGTGCCGGCGTCGGCCTTGGCCTGTCCGAGCCGGGCGGTGTAGATGATGGCGGCCAGCGCGGCGACCAGCCCCGCCAGCACGTACACGCCGGCGATCCGTCCCTGGACCGGCACGCCGGCGAAACGCGCCCCCTCGGGCGCGAAGCCGATGGCCCGGTAGGTCCGGCCGTACGTCATCCGGTGGACGAGCACCCAGATGCCCGCGGCCACGACCAGAAAAAGCCAGGCCTGGGTGGGCAGGCCGAGCCAGCGTTCCTGGCCGAGAAAAAGAAACGACGGCGGGAAGTTGGTGAAGGTGTCCGCCCCGCGCGTGATCGCCTCCGCCAGCCCGCGGAAGAGCGAGTACGTGCCCAGCGTCACGATCAGCGGCGGCAGCCGCAGCGCCGTGATCAGGGCCGCGTTGAGGCCGCCCGCGAGGGCGCCGAAGATGAGCGTGCAACCCGCGGCCACCTCGGGCGGCAGCCCGGCATCCCGCCAGAGCTTGCCGAACAGGATCGCACACAGGCCGAGCAGCGAGCCCACCGAAAGGTCGATGCCTCCCGTGAGGATCACGGGCGTCATCGCGAGCGCCAGCAGCCCGATCTCGACCGTGTGCCGCAGGATGTCGAACGAGTTGTCGAGGGTGCCGAACCGGGGCCCCAGCGCATTGAAACAGCACCATTCCGCCACGACGACGAACAGGAGCACGGTTTCGTGACGGAGGACGAATGCCTTGCCGGACGGCGCGCTCATGACCGGCCTTTCCGGCTGCGCACGCCATCGGCCACGACGGCGAGCAGGATGATCGCGCCCTGGATCGCCTTTTCCCAATAAGGCTCGATCCGCAGGTGCGTGAGGGCCGGGGCGATGCAGGCGAGCAGCAGCAAGCCGGCGAACACGCCCCACAGGCTGCCGCGACCTCCGGAGATCGCGACGCCGCCGACGACCACCGCGGCGATCGTTTTCAGTTCGAGGCCGGTGCCCGACTTGGGGTCGACCTGGGGCGACTGCACGACGTTCATCATCGCCGCCAGGCCCGTCAGGGCGCCCAGCAGCACGAAGCTGCTGAAGGTCACGCGAGCCGGCCGGATGCCGGCGAGCCGCGCCGCCTCGGCGTCGGATCCCACCGCGTACACGAAGCGCCCGGCCGCGAGCTGCCGCAGCCCGAGCGCCAGCGTCACGAGCACGACGAGCGCGAGCGCGATCAGCACCCACTGTCCCGCCGCCTGCGGCAGGCCCAGCCACTGCAGCGAGTCGGGCAGATTGACGAACGCGCCCTGGCGCTGCCAGCGCAGCGCCTCCCGCCAGGTCACCATCGTCGCGAGGGTGACGACGATCGACGGCAGCCGCAGGCCCGCGACCAGCGCGCCGTTGATCGCACCCAGGCCCGCGCCCAGTCCGACCGCGGCCAGGGCCACCAGCGGCGCCGGCCATCGCTCCGCCGCGAGCAGGCCGGCGCAGACCGTGACGACGGCGAACTGCGAACCGACGGAAATATCGATCTGGCGGCAGATGATGACCACCGCCATGCCGCAGGCGACGACGAGCGCAGGCGCCTCGCGGGTGGCCAGCGACAGCAGCGGCTGTGCCTGGTAGAAGCCCGGCGCCAGCACGGCCAGGCTGGCGAGGACGAGCACCAGCGCCGCCGCCACGGAAAGCTCGCGGAAATACCGGTTCATGCGGCCCCCTGCTCCTGCTGGCCGAGCGCCGCGGCCATGACGGTGTGGGCGTCGGAGTTCCCCGGGAGGACGGCGGTCAGCGTCCCGCCTCGCATCACGCCGATCCGGTCGCTCATGCCGAGCACCTCCGGCAGGTCGCTCGAAATCAGCAGCACGGCCAGGCCCTCGCCCGCGAGGCGGCGGACGAGGCGGTGAATCTCGCTCTTCGCGCCGACGTCGACGCCCTGCGTCGGCTCGTCGAGGATCAGCACCCGCGGCCGGGTCGCGAGCCAGCGGGCGAGCGCCACCTTCTGCTGGTTGCCGCCCGAGAGACTGCCGGCGGGCGCCGCCGGGCCGGAGCACTTCACCGCCAGGTCGCGGATGAAATCCAGCGCCAGCGAACGCTCGGCGCGGGGGCGCAGCCAACCCCCGGGAAACAGCGTGCGGTGGACGGCCAGGGTCATGTTCTGCTCGATCGGCAGGTCGAGCACCACGCCGTGCCGGCGGCGATCCTCGGGCACGTAGGCGATGCCCTGCGCCACCGCCTCGCGCGGCGAAGCCGGCGCGATCGTGCGGCCCTGCAGCCGGATCGTGCCGGCATCGGCCGGTGTCAGGCCGAACAGGATACGGGCAAGCTCGGTGCGTCCCGCCCCGACCAGGCCGGCCAGCCCGAAGACCTCGCCCGCCCGCAGGTCGAAGGTGATGTCGCGCACGCCGGTGGCGGTGCAGCCCACCCCCCGCAGCTCGAGCGCGACCGCGCCCGGCAACGCCTCTGCGGGCGGGTGGATCTGGGTCACCTCGCGTCCCACCATGAGCCGGATCAGGCCTGTTTCCGTCATGCCCGCGACCGGAAACGTGCCGACGCTTTCGCCGTCGCGCAGCACGGTGACGCGGTCGGCGAGGGCGAAGATTTCCTCGAGCCGGTGCGAGATGTAGATCAGCCCGACCCCGGCCTCCCGCAGCTCGCGGACGATGGCGAAGAGGCGGTCCTGCTCCTGCCGGGTCAGCGAAGCGGTCGGCTCGTCCATGATCACGATGCGTGCTCCGGCGCCGACGGCGCAGGCGATCTCGACCAGCTGCTGCTCCGGCATCGACAGGCGCCGCACCTCCGCCGTCGGTGCGATGGCCGCGCCGACGCGTTCCAGCAGGAGCCGGGCGCGTTGCTGGCGCGCCGGCCAGTCGAGGCGGCGGAACCCGCCGCCGGTCTCGAGCCGGAGCGCGAGGTTCTCGGCGACGGTCAGGTCCGGAAACAGCGCCGGCTGCTGGTAGATGCAGGCG
>CALFZM010000336.1 GCA_937952235.1 uncultured Opitutia bacterium
CGACGACGTTCCTGGCGCCGCTGGGCCGGCCCATCGACATCCATGTGGCCGGTCCCGGCCGCCTCTATGTGATGGAGTACACCCGCCCCAGTACGCTCAAGGGCGGTGCAGGCTGGCTGCCGGGGCGGATCCTGGAGCTCACGGTGACGGGCAGGTAATCCGACGCTCGTGCTCGAACCAGCAGCCTGGAGCCGGGCTGCTTCACCTTCAGGCCTGTTAGACTGGACTCCGGTGGTTCGAGCCCGAAAGCATGAACCGCATGGAATCTTTGCGGACCTCGCTGGGCCGGCTGCGGGTGATCGGCTGGTGGGAAGGCGTGTCCTTCCTGCTGCTGCTGGGCGTGGCGATGCCTTTGAAGTATTTCGCCGACTGGCCGCTGGGCGTGCGGTACGTGGGCATGGCGCACGGCATCCTGTTCCTGCTTTACCTCGTGGCGGCCATCCAGGCGGCGCTCGATCACGGCTGGTCGGCGAAGAAGACGGCGATCGTCCTGGTGGCGAGCCTGCTCCCGGCCGGTCCCTTCATCGTCGACGCTCGCATCCTCCGGTCGGAACCGGCGGCGAAGAACGACCCGGCCTGACGCGGCGGGGCAAAAAAAAAGGCCCGCGGGAGCGGGCCGTGAGAAAGGGACGGGCGACGTGCCTCAGAGCAGCGTCGCGTCGAGCGTGATCGTGGCGTTGAGCAGTTTCGAGATCGGGCAGCCGGACTTGGCCTTGCCGGCGAGCTCGTTGAACTTGGCGGCGTCGATGCCCGGGATCTTTGCCTTGAGCACGAGGTGGGAGGTGGTGACGGTCCAGCCCTTGCCCTCGACGTTCTCGAGCGCGACCGTGGCGGTGGCCTCGAGACTCTCGGCGGTGAAGCCGGCGGCGCCGAGCTGACCGGACAGCGCCATCGCGAAGCATCCGGAGTGCGCGGCGGCGATGAGTTCCTCGGGGTTCGTGCCCGGGGCCTGGTCGAACCGGTTGTTGAACGCGTACGGAGTGTTCTTGAGAACGCCACCAGGGGCGGTGAGGGTGCCTTTGCCTTCCTTCAGGGAGCCGTTCCAGACGGCGGTCGCGGTACGTTTGAACATAAGTGGGGGGATTGGGCCGGAAGAGTGCGGGCGGACGCGGCGCCAGTGCAAGCGAAACGATGGCGCTGCAGCCGGCGCCGTCCCCGCATTGCGTTGCGCCCGGTGACGCGTCCACGCTTTCACCCGCCATGAAAAAGCCTACCCGCGAGGAGCGCGCGCGCCGGTGCGGCAGCAAACGCCGGTATCGCTCGCAGGGCGACGCCCTGGATGCGGCGGCGCTCGCCGGAGTCGAGCGCCGGCGTGCGGCCTACCTGTGTCCGCTCTGCGGATACTGGCATCTCACGTCGAAATGAGGCGCGCGCGGGGTTGCAGCCGGCCGGCGCCCCGCTGCAATGGCGGCATGGCGCATCGCGAACTCGTCATCGGCTTCGACGCCGACGACACCCTCTGGCACAACGAGAACATCTTCGAGCAGACGCACGAGCGCTATCGCGCCCTGCTCGCGCACTATCACGACGCCGCGACGGTGGACCGCACGCTCTTCGCCACGGAGATGAGGAACCTCGAGCTGTACGGCTACGGCGTGAAGGGATTCACGCTGTCGGCGATCGAGACCGCGATCGAGCTGACGCAGGGCCGCATCCGCGCCGACGAGATCCGCCACCTCATCGCGCTGGGCCAGGAAATGCTGGCGCATCCGGTCGAGCTGCTCGACGGGGTGCGCGAGACGCTCACCCTCCTCGCCGCGGCGCACCGGTTGATCGTGATCACGAAGGGCGACCTGCGCGACCAGGAGCGCAAGCTGGCGAAGTCCGGGCTCGGCGACCATTTCGCCCGCGTGGAGATCCTGTCCGAGAAGGATGCGGCGAGTTACGGCCGGATCTTCCACCGGCATGCGATCGATCCGCGGCGCTTCCTGATGGTGGGCAACTCGCTCAAGTCGGACATCCTCCCCGTGCTGGCGCTCGGGGGCGCGGGCGCGCACGTGCCGTACCGCCTGACGTGGGCAGCCGAACGGGTGGAGCACGTGCCGGCGGCCGACGGCCGGTTCTTCGCGCTCACGTCGCTGCGGGAGCTTCCAGCGGTGGTGGGGCGGCTGGCCGGCGCGTGATGCCGGGTGCGGCTCAGGCGGCCGCGGCGGCGGGGCCGGCGAGCGCGCGGACGGCGTCCCCTGAGATCGTCTCGTGGGCAATGAGTTCGGCGGCGACCGCGTCGAGGCTGGCGCGGTGGGCGCGCAGCAGGGCCACGGTGGCGGCGTAGTTCTCGTCGAGCAGCGCCTTCACGTGCGCCTCCGCCTCGTGGAACGTCTGCGGGCTGGCGAGCGGCTGGCCGTCGTCGGCGCGCGCGAGCGCCATGAAGCCCAGCGGGGACATGCCGAATTCGAAGACCATCTGGCGCGCTGTGAGCGTCGCCTCCTGGATGTCGCCCGAGGCGCCGCTGGTGATCGAGCCAAGGGCGATCTCCTCCGCGGCGCGCCCGGCCATCAGGCAGCGCAGCCGCGACACCAGCAGTTCGCGGGAGTAGTTGAAAAGGTCGCGTTCCGGCGCGAAGTGGGTGCTGCCGAGGGATCGGCCGCGCGGGATGATCGTCACCTTCTGGAGCTTGAGCGCCTCCTCGCCGGAAAGGACCTGGACCAGCGCGTGTCCGGCTTCGTGATACGCGATCACGCGCTTGTCGGCCTCCGACAGGGCGCGACGCGTTTCGCGGCCCCAGTTGATCTTGTCGCGCGCCTCATCGAGGTCCGCCGGAGTCACCGCCGCCCGGCGATGGCGGGCGGCGTGAAGCGCCCCCTCGTTGAGCAGGTTGGCGAGGTCGGCGCCGGAGTAGCCCGAGGTCGCCTTCGCGAGCTGCTCGAGGTCCACGGCGGCGTCGAGTTTCACGGCCGCGGCGTGCACGCGGAGGATCTCCACGCGGCCGCGCAGATCGGGCAGGCCGACCGCGACCTGGCGGTCGAAGCGGCCGGGCCGCAGCAGCGCGCGGTCGAGCGTCTCGGGGCGGTTGGTCGCGCCGACCACCACCACCGCGTCGCCGGAATCGAAGCCGTCCATCGCCACGAGCAGGGCGTTGAGGGTCTGGTCGTGTTCCTGCTGGGCGCCGCTGCCGTCGCCGCCGGAGCGGGCGCGACCGATGGCGTCGATCTCGTCGATGAAGATGATGCTCGGCGCGGTCTCGCGGGCCTTCTTGAACAGGGAGCGCACGCGGGCGGCGCCGACGCCGACGTACATCTCGACGAAGTCCGATCCGCTGAGGTTGTAGAAATGCGCCTTGGCTTCGCCCGCGACCGCCCTGGCCAGCATCGTCTTGCCGGTGCCGGGCGGCCCCACGAGCAGCAAACCCTTGGGCATCCGGCCGCCCGTCGCGGTGAACCGGGTGGGGTCGCGGAGGAACTCGACCACCTCGCTCACCTCGTCCTTCGCCTCGTCGCAGCCGGCGACGGAGGCGAATTTCACGGTCGAGGTCGCGGACTTGAGCGTGCGGGGCGTGAACGCCGCCATCCGGCCGGTGAGATAACGTGCACCCACGATGACGCCGCCGACGATCAGAAGCAGGCCGAGGAGCTGCACCGCCGCGCGGGAGACTCCTTGCGCGGAGTCGGCGCCGCGGGCCTCGGCGAACGCGGCCGCATCCCCCTCGGCAAAGCGGCGTTCGCGCAGGAGTGCCAGATCGGCATCGGTGAGGCGGGCCGTCGTTCGCACCCAACCACTGGCTGCGGTCCCGGTCGGCGTGCGGCGCGCGCTCAGCTCCGCCAGGCCGGAGGTGTTCGTCCGGAACAGGATGCGGCCCTGCGTCAATTCGCCGGCACGGGCGGCGGCCAGGAAGTCGACGACATCGACCGGTTGCGCCTGCGCGGCAGCGGGCGGGGGCGTGGAGCGGGAGAGGTGCCAGTGCACGCCCGCAGCGACGAGAAATGCTGCCAGCAGGCCAAGGATCCAGCGCAGCGGGAGAGTGGGCATGTTCCCTTTTCTACGGCACGCGGACGGTTTTCCTGCACCCGGAGTTGGCCCTGCGCCGACCTCCGTCCACAAGCGAGTCGGGGATGCGCCCTTGCGTTGACGGCGGCCGTGGCGAGGTTTTGTTTGTGGGCACCGGGCGTGTCGCCCGGTCTGGCTTCACCCTCGAACCCCTTGTGCGATGAACTCCCCCGAAGGCTCCGATCTGTCCCGCCGTAATTTCGTCAAATTGTCCGCCGTGTCTACCAGCGCCGCGGTGCTGGGCGCGCTGGGCACGCAACCCCTGCTCGGAGCCTCGGCGGGATCGGACCGGATCCGCGTCGGTGTGGTCGGTTGCGGTGGGCGCGGCACGGGGGCCGCCCGGAACTGCCTCGATGCGGCGCCCGGCGTCGAGATCGTGGCGCTGGGAGACCTGTTCGAGCGGCAGGTCACGGCGGCGAAGACCAAGCTGAACGTTCCCGCCGCGCAGGGCTTCTGGGGTTTCGATGCCTACCGCAAGGTGCTCGCGGCCGACATCGACCTCGTGATCCTCGCGACGCCTCCCGGCTTCCGCCCGGGGCATTTCGAGGCGGCGATCGCGGCCGGAAAGCACGTCTTCATGGAAAAGCCGGTGGCGGTCGACCCCGTGGGCTGCCGGTCGGTGATCGCCACCGCGCAGCAGGCAAAGGCGAAGAGGCTGGCGGTCGTGGCGGGCACGCAGCGGCGGCACCAGCCAAGCTACCTCGACATCATCAAGCGAATCCACGACGGCGCCATCGGCGAGATCGTCGGGGGCCAGTGCTACTGGAATGGCGAGGGTATCTGGTTTCGCGAGAAGACCGGCTGGCTCTCGGACCTGACCGACTTCGAGTGGCAGTGCTGGAACTGGTACCACTGGGACTGGTTGAGCGGCGACCAGATCGTCGAGCAGCACATCCACAACCTCGACGTGATCAACTGGGCTCTGGGGGGGACGCCCGTGAAGTTCTACGGCATGGGCGGACGCCAGAATCGCGGCAGTATTCCCGGCAACATCTGGGATCACTTCGCGATCGAGATGGAATACGCCAACGGCGCCCGGGTCACGAGCATGTGCCGGCACACCCCGAAATCCAGCACCCGCATCGGCGAGCGCGTGGTCGGGACAAAGGGTTCATCGGACTGCACGAACTACATCCGCGGCGCGAAGGCGTACGAATACCAGGGTCCGACGCCCAACCCCATGGTGCAGGAGCACACGGACCTCATCGCCAGCATCCGCAGTGGGCAGCCGCTCAACGAGGGCGAGCAGGTCGCGCTCAGCACGCTGACGGCGATTGGCGGCCGCATGTCGGCGTACACCGGCCGCGAGATCTCGTGGAACTGGCTGATGAACGCCTCCAAATTGGACATCTTTCCCAAGCAAATCGGTCCGGGACCGGGCGTGTTCACGCCCGTGCCGATGCCCGGCAAGGTGGAACTTGTCTGAGCGCCGCCACCGTTTGCGCGCATCGAGCAATGTCGTAGCCGCTAAAAGGGGATCCGAAACGCAAAGGCGCGAGGGAAAGCGAAAAGCGCACCAGGAAAACGTGGCGAACTTTCGCGTTTCCTTCCGATTTCACGTGTCGCCTGGGGCGACGGAATTTTCTAACCCGCTCGCGCGCTCAGTTCCGGCGGCTCGGTAAGGTGGAGCAGCTTGTCCTCAAGCTGCTGCGGACCGGTCCGTCGTACGTCAGCCGCCTGGGGACAGGCGGCTCCACCACAACGGCATCATTCCGGCTCAGGGAATCTTCCGGTATTTCTCCGGCGGCACCTTGATCCGGTGACCGGAATCGAGGTCGGTGAAGATGTGCCAGTGCGCGTCGTGCGTGTCGTGCACCGCGACTTCCATGCGGTGTCCGGCTTCGTAAGTGTACTCTTCCATCGCGAAGCCGTGGTCCTCGTGCAGGATGGCCTCGCCGAGCTCGCCGCTGTGCGGCTGGGTGATTTCGATCTTCCAGGTCTCCATGGGTGTGGTGGGTTGATCCGAAAGCGGGTCACTCACTTGTCGTGGCTGCCGTTGGTGCGAGGATGCTCGGCGAGAATCTTCCGCGCGATCTCCGGCGGAACCTCCTCGTAGTGACTGAACTCCTCCGTGTGGCGTCCGCGCCCGCCCGTGAGGGAACGGACCACCGTGCTGTAGTGATAAAGCTCCTTCTGCGGCACCCGGCCACGGATGTTCTGGAAGTGCCCGTCGGCATCGACCCCGAGGATGTGTCCCCGCCGGGAGGAAAGGTCGCCGAGGATCGCGCCGACGTGATCCTCCGGCACGGTTACCGTCACGGTGCAGACCGGTTCGAGCAGGACGGGACCGGCCGCCAGGAACGCCTCCTTGAACGCGTGGTAGCCCGCCACCTGGAAGGCGATGTCCTTGGAGTCGACCGGGTGCATCTTGCCGTCATAAAAGTCGGCCTTCACGTCCGTCACCCGGAATCCCGAAAGGATGCCTTCGCGGCAGGCTGTCGCCACGCCCTTCTCGACCGACGGCACGAAGACGCGGTCGACGTTGGTGCCGACGAGCGACTGGTGGAAGGCGACCCCGCTGTCGCGTGCGCCGGGTTCGACCCGGAGCCAGACCTCGGCGAACTGGCCGGCGCCGCCCGTCTGCTTCTTGTGCCGGTAGCGCGATTCCGCGCGGCCGCGGATCGTCTCGCGGTAGGCGATGCGCGGTTCTTCCAGCGCGACGCTGACGCCGAAGCGGCGCTGCAGCCGCTCGACGATCACCTGGAGGTGAATCTCGCCCTGGCCGGAGACGATCGTCTGGTGGACCTCGTCGTCGACGCGGTAGTGAAACGTCGGGTCCTCGAGGTGCAGCGTGGCGAGCCCGACCGCGAGCTTGTCCTCGTCGCCCTTCGAGCGCAGCCGGAGCGCGCCATGAATGTTGGGCCGCGGATACTCGACCGGCGGCAGCGTGACGGCGAAGCGGGGGCTGCACAGCGTGTCGCCGGTATGGGTGGAACGCAGCTTCACGACCGCACCGAGATCACCGGCATGCAACTGGGGCACGGGCGTACGTTCGTGCCCGTTGAGCACGTAGAGCTGTCCGAGGCGTTCGGATACGCCGCGAGCCGTGTTGAGCAGTTCGTCGCCGCTCCGGATCGTGCCGGAATAGACGCGGAAGAGGGAGAGTTCGCCCACGCCCGGCTCGTTCATCGTCTTGAAGACGAACACCACGGGCTCCGGCTGCGAGAGGGCGACCGCGCCGGGCAGCCCGCTGGCGTCGCGGGCCGGCACCTCCGCCCGGTCGAGCGGCGAAGAGCCGTACTTCGCGATGAAGTCCATCAGGCGCGCCACGCCCACGTTGGTTTCGGCCGACGCGGCGAAGAGCGGCACGAACACCTGCCGCTGGATCGCCTGGTGCAGCCCGGCGCGCAGCTCCTCCTCGGCGAGCATCCCGCGCTCGAAGAACTTTTCCATGAGCGTGTCGTCCGATTCCGCGACGTATTCGATCAGCTCGCGGTGCAGTTGCTGCACCCGCTCCGTCAGCGCCCCGGCCGGAGACTCCGTGTAGCGGCCGTTGCCTCCCGGTACGTAGGCGACGATCTCGTTGCGCATCACGTCGAGGACGTGGCTGAAGCCCGGGCCGGCGTTGAGCGGCAGCGCCATCGGGAAGACGTTCTTGCCGAAGTGGGCGCGGGCGTCCTCGAGCACGGCGTCGAACTTCACGTTCGCCTTGTCGAGTCCGTTCACCACGAGGATCTTTGGCAGGCCGAAGCGCGTGGCGTAGTCCCAGGCGGCATCGGTGCCCACGCCGAGCCCGTGGGCGGCGTTGATGACAATCAGCGCGAAATCGCCGACGCGCAGGGCCCCGAGGCCCTCGCTGATGAAGTCGCTGTAGCCGGGCGTATCGAGGATGTTGAACTTTCGTCCCATCCATTCGGTGTGCAGCAGCGAGCAGTGCACGGAAATCTGGTGCTGCTTTTCGCTCGCGTGATAATCCGAGGCGGTCGTGCCGCTGGCGATGCTGCCCATCCGGCCGATGCGGCCGGAGCAGGCGAGCATCGCCTCGGATAACATGGTCTTGCCGGCGGACGCGTGGCCCAGCACGGCAAAACTTCTCAGGTCAGGGGACGCATGGTCTTTCATGGCCGATGGGGGGTTGGATTCGAAAGCCGCCCGGTTTGCTCGTACTCCCGCCGCCCCGGAGGGGGCGGGGCGCGGCGGTCAAGCCGCGTCGGCCGAGAGTGGCCCGAGTATGCGGCCGGCAGGGGAGTTGCCAAGCCGAACGCGAGCGGAGGGCCGGGTATTCGGCCGGCGTCCGCCGGGGCGCGGGGAGCTAATATCCGCCTGTCATGCCGCCAGCCCTACACCGTCACGACCCGCCTAACCGCCCAGGTGCGCGCGGTCGTGCGGCGCGCCGAAGTCGAGCATCGGTCCGAGCGGCACGATGGCGGTCGGGTTGATCTGGGCATGCGTGACGTAGTAGTGCCGCTTGATGTGGTCGAGGTTGACCGTCGCGGCGATGCCGGGCTGCTGGTACAGGTCGCGGACGTAGCCGCCCAGGTGCGGATAGTCGACGATGCGCCGGAGATTGCACTTGAAGTGGCCGTGGTACACGGCGTCGAAACGGACGAGCGTGCAGAACAGCCGCCAGTCGGTCTCCACCGGGACCGCTCCGAACAGGAAACGCTGGTCCGCCAGGCGGGCGTCGAGGGCGTCGAGCCGGGCAAACAGCCGCTGCACGGCCGCCTCGTAGGGGGCCTGGCGGGTGGCGAAGCCGGCGCGGTAGACGCCGTTGTTCACGTCGGCATAGATTTGCCCGCTCAGCTCGGCCTGGGCGTCCGCGAGTCTCGCGGGGAAGAGATCGGCTGGCGATGCGCCGGGAGCGGGAGTGAACTCGTCGTTGAACATCCGGCAAAGATCGTCCTCGGAATTGTTCACGATGCGGCCGGTCCGCCGGTCCCAGAGCACGGGCACCGTCCAGCGTCCGCGGTAGCCCGGCAGGCTCCGTTCGTACGCTTCACGGAGGAAGCCGAAGCCGTTGATGGGATCGCGGCTGTGACCGGGGCCGTCGCGAAAAGCCCAGCCGCGTTCGTCGCGCACGGGGTCGAGCACGGTCACGCCGATGACCGGCTCCAGCCCGCGCAGCGTGCGGGCAATGAGGGTGCGATGTGCCCAGGGGCAGGCGAGCGAGACGTAGAGGTGGTAGCGTTCGGGCTCCGGTCGGTACGGCGTGGAGCCGTCGGCGCGGATCCAGTCGCGAAACGCATCCTCCTGTCGCTGGAACTCGCCGCTGGAGGAGGTTTCGCGGGGAAACTGGCCGGGATTCGACATGGCGGTGAAGGGTTCAGGCGGTGGCGCCGCCGCCCGGGCCGGGTTGCGGTGCCGACGTGGTGGAGGCGGCGGGAAGGGGAAGTTCGAGGCGGAAGCGGCTCCCGGCGCCGACGGTCGACTCGAGGCCGATGCGACCGTCCATCAGCTCGACCACTTTGCGCACGATGGCGAGGCCGATGCCGGACCCATCATAGGCAGGATGCTCGCGGCGGAACGGCTCGAACACGCGCTGCACGGCGTCGGCCGGGATGCCGATGCCGTTGTCGCAGACGTCGACGCGCGCCAGGCCGCCGCCGACCTGCGCCGAGATCCGGACCCGCGGTCTGACGCCGGGCGCCACGAACTTGATGGCGTTGTGCAGCAGGTTGAAGAAGCATTGCGTGAGCAGGGCTTCGTTGCCGCGGACCACAGGCAGCACGCCCACGATGACGACGTCCGCGCGGTCGCGATGCAGGGCCGGATCGGAGTCGAGGATGTCCTGCACCATGAGCTGGAGGTCGACGGGCCGCAGCTCGGGTTTCACGCGTGCGAGCTGGCTGTAGTTCATGATAGCCGTGATGAGCCGGTCCATGCGCGCGGCGGACTTGCGGATCCGTTCGAGGTAGTTTCGCCCGTCGACGTCCAGCTGCCCCGCATGATCGAGCGCGATGAGTTCGGCAAAGCTGCTGATCGAACGCAGCGGGGCGCGGATGTCGTGAACGAGCGTATAGGAAAATGCCTCCAGCTCGGCCACGAGGGCCTGCAGGGCCGCGGTGCGCTCGCCGACGAGGTGCTCGAGCTGGCCGATGTGCGCCTTGGTGACGGAGATGTCGTGGACGAAGAGCGACAGCCCGCGTTCGAGCGGGACCGCGTTCACCGCGTGCCAGCCGGAGGGCGCGAGCCGGTCGGTTTCGAACCGCACATTCGCGGCCTGGCGCGCAGCAGCGCGAAGCGTGTGCTCGGCGGGCGTGCCGGGAAGGCGGGGAAAAACCTCCCACAGGGGCCGGCCGACGATTTCGTCGCGATGGCGGGCGAGGAGCGATTCCGCGCTGCGATTGGCCCGCGTCACGCGCCAGTCCGCGTCCACCGCCAGGTGCGCTTCGTGCATCGACTCGAGGGTGGCACTGACGCGTTCCTCGGCGGCGGCATGCCGTTGCCGGGCGCGGCGGAGGTGGGACACCAGCCAGATGATCGCGGCGCAGCACGCGGCGAAGATGAGGAGTCGGACCGGGCCGAGGGCGAGCCAGGACTTGAACGCGCGGTAGGGCGGGACGAAAAGGAAGATCCCCGCCGCGTAGCCTGCCACCGCCGTCAGCAGCGCCGGGCGCCATCCGCCGATGTAAGTGGTGAAGAGGACGGCGAGCAGCACCGTCGCGAACGGCGTGCTGTCCCCCAGCGCTGGAGTCATCGCCACGCGCAGGGCCAGGGCGGTCGCGAGAATCGCCGCCGCCGCAGTGTACGTCCGCCACGCGGGCCGCGCGCGAAGATGCCCTGAAGCAATGGAAGCGTCGCGCGCGCTCATGGGGCTGGAATCAGCCAAACACCCCGGCCGGTGCGGGCGAGCCGGAAAGCCGCGGGGTTTTCATGACGAATACGGGTGCCGCCGTCAGGTGCGGGAGTCGGAACGGACGCCCCCGCCCTATTCCTTGATGATGAGGTCCACGTACTCGCCAGGGCGGATGGCAAGTTCCGTCGGGACGGCGACGTGGACCCGGAGGCCGAGATCGGTCGGCACCGTGGGGATCGGCAGCCGCATGGCGGCGAGAAGGGTGGGAGTGACCGGCTCGAGCTGGTCGCCCACCTGGGTGATGCGCGAAACCCCGATTCGCCGCTGGAACGTGCGGGTGCGCACCTCGACCTCCATGCCCGGTTTGGGCTCGAGCGGCAGGGGCTGCCGCAGGAAGCCGACGATCCGCGCGGATCGAGGGGAGCTGATCTGCAGGATCGGCTCGGCGCCGGTCACGACTTCGCCGGAACGGCGGTAGACCTGCGTCACGACCCCGTCGATCGGGGCGACAAGCGGGAGGGGGCTGAGCTGCGCCTCGATCAGCCGGAGTTGCTCCTCCTTTTGCTTGATGGCCGCGCGCAGTCCGGCGACCGCGGCGGACGGAACGCTGCGGCTGGCGCCGACATCGGTGGGTTGCAATTCCGGCTCGATGCGGCTGATCAGCTCCGTCTGGGCCTTCAGCCGGGCCGCGGTGCCATCGCGGGCGAGCCGCGCCTGGTCAAACTCCTCGTCGGTCACCAGCTTGGTTTTCTGCAGGGCCGAGATACGCGCCAGCGTGGCCTCAGCCGCCTGCAATTCGCTTTGCAACGCGACCTGCTCCACCCGCTTGCTCATCCAGTCGAGCCGGAGCCGCTCGAAATTCATGTCCGTCGTCGTACGCAGCACCTCGATCTCGGCGCGGATCACGGCCAGCGAGGCGTCGAGCACCTTGGGATCGCTCACCAGGACCCGGCCCAGAGGCTGGCCCGCCTTCACCGCCTGGAGCACGTCGACCTCGAGACCGGTGAGAGTGCCGGTCTGGGCGGAGCGCAACTCGGTGCGCACCGCCTCGGCTTCTCCCACCAGCGTCGGCGGAGCAACCCAGCGTGTCCAGAGGAGGAACGCGCCCACGATCCCCGCCACAAAGACGACCACCGGCAGGTATTGGAGGCGGAGCTGCCGCCACAACTGGGTGGAAGGCGTGGGGATGGGGCTCAGGCGTTCGCTCATGCGTCAAACCTCCGACTCGTCCTCCGCCTTCATGGTGGAGACCTGATCGACTCCCGGCAGCATGGCGAGCTCGCGCAGGAGGTCGGGCGTCCGGGCGGGATCGCGGAGCAGGAGGCGGTACGATACGTCCGTCCCCACCGCGCTCGAGTCAAAGTGACGATTGGCGCACTGCGCCCGGAAACTGTGCCGCTGCAGCAGGCGTTCGAGCGCGGGCAATTCGGAAACGGCGCGCGACCAGTGCAGGTTCAGGATCAAGTCGTAGCGATGCCGGGTGCCGAACGAGGTGAACCAGAGGTAGAGCATCAACCCGACCACGACGAACGTGCCGACGATGGCGGTGGAGAACTTCTGCGTGCCGCACGCCATGCCGAGCACGATCACGGCCAGCACGTACGACGTGTCGAGGGTGTCGCGGAGAATGTTGCGGAAGCGAACGATCGCGAACACCGCCATGAGCCCGAATGCGGTCACCAGGTTGTTCGAGAGGACCATCAGCACCAGCGCCACGATGACGGGCATGAGGATCAGCGACACGACGAACGAGCGCGAATAGGAGATGCCCGAGTGGGTGAACATGTAGACCCACGCGATCAGCTGGCCCATCAGGAACGCCAGCAGCATGGCGAGAAGAACGGTCTGGAAACTCGTGGGTGCGATGCCGTAGTCGCCCTGCAGGAGTGCGTTCATTCACCCGACCTGAAACGAAATTTTGCAGGTCACGCAACAGCAACCTCTCGCCAAACTCGTCGCACGGTAGTCCGCACGGGCGGATGTCGCTGCGAAAGGTACCGTTCGCCTGCGGCGCGAGCACGGGAGGTCGCGCCGGCGACCGCGAGGGGTGTGGGCAGACGGCCCAGGAAACTCAGGCGACGCCGACCGCCGTGCGCGCGGGCAGGGCGCCCGTGGGCATCGGCGTCGAGGGCCGCCCGGCGGCGACCTTGAGGCCGACGCCGTAGTTCGACACCCGGTGCTCCCCGATGAGCAGCACGCCTTGGGCGTACTTGGGCGCGCCGCCGCGGACGAGGCCGAAGAGTCGCACCATCTCGCTCACCCAATTGGGCAGGCGGTCGACGAACTTGATTTCCAGGACCACGCGATCGTCGAACGGATGCACGGCCTCGCCGAGCGCAGTCTTCAAACCGGCGCCGAACTCGGGCTCGCATTGCACCGAGCGGTCAAAGGTCATGCGGAGGGAGTTGCCGCCCGGCGCCATCCACGCTTCCCGCTGGTAGGCCACATGCGACTTGGGCGTCGCGCGGAGCGCGTGCATCAGCCGGCAGAACTCCTGGAGTGCGACCAGATGCTTTCCGTCCGGCTTCGCGAGATGCCGCAGTTGGGGCGGCTGGCCGCTCAACAGGGCCTGTACCGCCTCACGCTTCACCTTCGCGCGCTTCTTGGAAATAACGTCGTTGGTGCGCCGCTTGATTTCAAAATAGACCGTCTCGTCAGCGTCGCTGTAATACCGGATGCGAAGCTTGAACCGGTTCTTTTTTCCCGTCTGCACCGCCTGGTAGGTCGCCAGGTCCGCGGAATCGAGGTACAGGGAATGCACCGGATAGGCGCGCCCCGGCAAATTCGCCGCAAACTCGTCCGGCTTCATGAAGCAGCTGATATAGCGCCGAATCGCCTGCGCGGTCTCCTCCCGGACGAGGTACTTCATCTCGAAGCGTTGGGTCTGCAGCTGGTCGGTAGGCATGGTCGGCGCGGTTCAGATGACGCCGCCGTGGCCGGGATTGTTTCAATCCGGTGACGTTCGACGCCGGGGTATCCAACGGCTTATGCCGCGCACGGTTGAAAATAATATCCCACGGATACTACGGCGGCGGAGGAACCACTTCCCCGGATCGACTACCCGATGGAGCGGAGACGTTTGCGAATCCATTCGCAGCCGCTCGGCAATGAAGCCGGGGGGACCTTCTTAAGTAGAACCACGTATCCGACTCAGTTCGAAGATGCGGCTTTTACGGTCCAATGATCTCGGTGGGGTGCAATCACCGCATTTCCCAGCGAGATGGCGGGCTCGCCGCCCGTCTTCAGGGCTGCCGGCGTAACATTTCCCCGCCAAAATAGAGGCGGTCGGGCTTGACGACCGTGCTCTCGTCATCGTCGGAAAAGGCAAAGCGCTGCACGGCGACCCCGGAGTCCGCCACCAGGCGCAGGGCGAACCGACCGGGCTCCCAGCGGCCGCGTGTGGTGCCGGTGGAACTCGCGAGCAGGCCTGCAGGTGAAAAGGTCACTCCTTCCCACTGGAAGGTGCCGTCGGCCTGCAGGTGAAGGCGTTGAGGAATGACCGCCGACCCTCCCACGCCACCGCCACCGGCGTAAGTGCCAGCGAGTTCTGTCGCATCGCCCAGGGATGCGACCAACGAGAAGATGCCCATGTCCCAGGTAAACCCGGTGCGGTCCTGCTCCAGAACGGCAGCGGTGGAGGTTCCGTCCTGCCACTGGACCTTGAGCTGCCGGCTTTCCGCCGAGGCCTGGCCTCGGGGACCCCGATGGTCGGCCAGAGCCCGGGCGGAGAACCCGGTCTCCAGGTTGCGGTACACCGTGGCGTCGGGAGCGAAATACCAGACCTCCTGCTCGAGGGTGCGGGTGCCGGCGAGATAGCGGCTCATCCAATAGAGTCCGACGGGCACGCCAGAGCGAATTTCAGCTGAAGCGGGCTGATCGGCGTCGACGGGCGGTGCCGCCTTTACCTCCGATCCCGCCGGGCGCCGGGGAATCTGAATGCCGGCAATGGCGTCGCTTGCGCTCGCATTGTGCGTCACCCGCCGCACCAGATCGGCGAAACGCGGATCGTCGCGCAGCGGCTTGAGGTCCGGGTCGGCCTGCATGTGCTCGAAATCGCTGAAGCCGAGCGCCGCGGCGAGGTCGAGCGCCCCAAACGCATACGGGATCCGGCTCCCGCCCGCCTGCGCCTCGATGCAGGCCAGGTTGTAATGGTGCACTGGGTTTTGCGGTTCCCACACGATGACCTGGTCGCAGATGTTGCGGGCGCGGCCGAACTGCTTCGCCTCCAGGGCGGCGATCATCACTGGATAAATCGCCTCGATGAGCTGGGCCCGCTCCATCGCATCGGTCTGCGCGGCCAGCGGCCTTGCGGTTCCAGCGCCTACCAGCACACCCAGGAGCAGGAGGAGCGGGCGGAAGGAAGCGGTCGGGAAGCTCAACATGGCCGTCTCGCGAATGAGCACCCCGTGCGCCGGCGGTCAAGCGTGACGCCGGGACTGCGGACGTCAGCTGGCCGCTGCGATCGGACGCTGGACGTCGATCAACTGGCCGGTGAGGGCGTCGAGGCGGACCGTGGCCCCCGAGACGCTCTGCACCACCAGCTCGTCCGCCGTGTCCTCCACGATCGCAGCGCAGGGGTCGCTGGGATCCGGCCATTCGGCCAGCCATTGCAGGCAGAAAGCGGCGTCGAGGCAGTAGAGATTCGGCAGGCCGGGCAGGAGGCCATACGGGTGCTCGCGAACGTAGAAGCGCAGCGGCCCGCGGCGAAACTCCACGATGGCCGTGGCGAGCGGAGCGTGTCCGACGGTGCGATGGCCGTCACGCTGAAGCTGGCAGAGCGAGCCGTCGATCACGGCCAGGGCAGGGGTTTCGAGGTTCACGGTCAGGAAGCGGCAGGGCAGCAGGTTGGAAACGTTTCGGCGACAAAATAGTTTTCGGTGCAGCCGCCCGTGGCAGCCCTGCGGGAGGACGGCGCGGGCAGCCGGCGGATTTGCCAAAAAATTACGTGCGGCGATCGCGTCTGCGTCCGCGCGGTCCGATGTCTTTCGCGGACGCGGGCTTGCCTGCGCCCCTTCTTGGTCGATATGTGAGATTCCATTGCATGAAGAAAGCGCTCATCACCGGCATCACGGGTCAGGACGGTTCCTATCTCGCCGAGCTCCTGCTCGACAAAGGTTATGAGGTGCACGGTGTGATCCGCCGCGCGTCGACCTTCAACACGAGTCGTATCGACCACCTGTACCGGGACCCGCACGTAAACGGGGTCCGGCTGTTCCTGCACTACGGCGACCTGGCCGATTCCGTGCAGATGGTGAAACTGCTTTACGAGCTGCAGCCGGACGAGGTGTACAACCTTGGCGCCCAGTCGCATGTGCGGGTGTCGTTCGACATTCCCGAGTACACCGGCGACGTCGACGGCCTCGGCGCGCAGCGAATCCTGGAAGCCATCCGCGAGGCGGGCCTGGTGAAGAAGGTGCGGTACTACCAGGCGTCCTCCTCGGAAATGTTCGGCAAGGTGCAGGAAGTGCCCCAGACCGAGACCACGCCGTTCTGGCCGCGTTCGCCCTACGGCTGCGCCAAGGTTTACGCCTACTGGCTCACGGTGAACTACCGCGAGAGCTACGCGCTCCATGCCTCCAATGGCATCCTCTTCAACCACGAGAGCCCCCGTCGGGGCGAAACGTTCGTCACGCGCAAGATCACCCGGGCGGCGACGCGGATCAAGATGGGGCTCCAGGAGTCGCTCTACCTCGGCAACCTCGATGCGCAGCGCGACTGGGGTTACGCGAAGGAATACGTGGAAATGATGTGGCTGATGCTGCAGCAGGACAAACCGGACGACTACGTCGTCGCGACGAACGAGACCCATAGCGTGAAAGAGTTCTGCCAGGAGACCTTCGGCCAGCTCGGGCTCGATTGGGAGAAGTACGTGAAGTACGACCAGCGGTACGAGCGTCCGGCCGAGGTCGAGTTGCTCATCGGCGACCCGGCCAAGGCACGCCGACAGCTCGGTTGGGAGCCGAAGGTGCGCTTCAAGGAACTGGTGAAGATCATGGTCGACCACGACCTCGCCCTCGCGAAACGCGAGGCGCAGATCGCCTCCCTGCCGGGCTTCTCGAAGGCGCCGTTTGCCTGACCTGGTGCGGACGCGACTGGCGCAAACGGGAGCCCCGAGCCGGCGCGCCCGCTCGCCTTCGGCCCATTTCGATCTTCGTTTGTAGCCATGAAACTCTTCATTGCCGGGCATAACGGCATGGTCGGCGGCGCGCTGGTCCGTCGTTTTCAGCGCGAGGCCGGCGTCACCCTGCTCCTGCGCACGCGCCGCGAACTCGACCTGACCAGCCAGGCGGCCGTCGATGGCTTCTATGCGGCTGAAAAGCCCGACGTGGCCGTCATCGCCGCGGCGAAGGTGGGCGGTATCCACGCCAACAACACGTATCCGGCCGAGTTCCTCTTCGAGAACCTCGCGATCGCCGCCAACACGATCCACTCCGCCTGGCGCCACGGCGTGAGGCGGCTCCTGTTCCTCGGCAGCTCGTGCATCTACCCGAAGCACGCGCCGCAGCCGATGCCGGAGGACTGCCTGCTGACCGGGCCGCTCGAGCCGACCAACGAGGCCTACGCCATCGCCAAGATCTCCGGCCTCAAGCTGGCCCAGTACTACCGCAAGCAATACGGAGTCCTCTTTCACTCCGCGATGCCGACCAATCTCTACGGCCCGGGCGACAATTACCACCCGCAGAATTCGCACGTGCTGCCCGCGCTGATCCGGCGCTTCGACGAGGCGCGTGCCGCGGAGCGACCGGAGGTGGTCGCGTGGGGCACGGGCTCGCCGCGGCGCGAGTTCCTCCATGTCGACGATCTCGCCGATGCCTGCGCGTTTCTGCTGCGACAGGACAACCCGCCCGACTGGATCAACGTCGGCACCGGCACCGACGTCACGATCCGCGAACTCACCGAGACGGTGGCCGACGTCACCGGCTTCCGCGGTAGCATCGCCTGGGATGCCAGCAAGCCCGACGGCACCCCGCGCAAGCTGATGGACGTTTCGCGGCTCACGGCGCTCGGCTGGCGGGCTCGGATCGGCCTGCGCGACGGCATCACGCAGACCTTCGCGAGTTATCGCAGCGAGAAGGCGGCCGGCACGCTCCGCGGCTGACCGATCACGACCGGCCGACGCCACCGCCGCCGAAAAAGCTTCCGGCCCGCGGCGTCGCTGAGTTTACCTCGGCGTTTCGCATCCCGTGCCGGTTTCCCGTTTCCATCCGCCGCCGCCTCCACGCTGGGCCTTCGCCCTCGTCGCGCTGCTGGCGTTCGGATTTTTCCTGCGCGTCTACGCGGGCATCTGGACCCCCGAGCACGGCATCACGAAGTTCCTGCGGGTCGGGCAGGAGTTTGATGATCGCGGCACGGCGGTTTTCCGCGCCACGCCCAAGTTCATCGATCCCTATCCGGCGCATCGGTGGGGTTTCGACGGTCAGCTCTACGCCGAGATGGCGCTGGACCCGCTGCTGCTCGATCCGCACCTGCATGTGGCCCTGGACAACCCGCCCTACCGCGCGCAGCGCATCCTGCTGTCGTGGCTC
>CALFZM010000337.1 GCA_937952235.1 uncultured Opitutia bacterium
GTCGCGGACTCCGAGCCGAGGGCGGCGGGTGTCCGCGAGCCGGACCGGGTGCGGCGCTCCACGGCGGGCGGGGCGCAGGAGCGGGTCGATGCCACGCTTCTCCGGTGCGTGCGGCTTTATGCCGGCCAGCCTCCGGAAATCCTGGCGGAGCGCATCGGGGAGTTGCAGCGGGAGTGGAGCGTCGAACGCCACCTGCAGCTCAACGTGGCGGCGTTCGGGCTCGTCACGGCAGGACTCGCGGCCGGGCACGACCGGAGGTGGGGTTTTGCGACGTGCGCCGGCCTGGCGTGCTTTCTCCTTCACGCGTTGAAAGGGTTCGATGCGCCGCTCGGCATGCTGCGGCGGAAGGGCGTGCGCACGCGGGCGGAGATCAACCGGGAGATCTTTGCGCTCAAGGTCCTGCGCGGGGACTTCGCGGCGCTCCAGCGCGGGCCGGGCCCGGGCTCCGCCGACGCCGCTTTCCGTGCGGCGAGGGTGTAGTCCCGGGCCGCGCTGCGCGGTCGCCGTGGCCAGGAGCCCTGCAACGGGCCTTCAGCTCGCCCGTGAAGAGGCTGGGCTGAAACGCAGGCTGGCAGGGTCCTCACGTCGCCGCGGACCCGTCCGTCGCACGTCAGCCGCCTGGGGACAGGCGGCTCCACCTGACGAACGGTTCGGCTTGGGCGCGCAACTTTTCGCTCGCCTGAATGGAGTACGGTTTTGGTTTAGCTCCCGGCTCTCGCGCGGAACGATTCCGTCGGCCTTCGCATCACCCATGAGGACCGCCGCCTGAAAGGTGGAGCGGCTTGTCCTCAAGCCGCGGCGGACCGGTCGAACGCACGTCAGCCGCCTGGGGACAGGCGGCTCCACCTTGAATGAAGTGATCCGGATCGCTTGGACTGGGCCCGGGCTGCCGGCGGGGAAGCGGTAGGCGGCTTTCCGGCGAAAAGGAGCGGTCAGCGGCCGGCTTCCCGGGCGGCGCGGGGCGGTTCGAGGATCGTGCGCCGCCAGACGTTGGGGGTGACCTTGGTGAAGGCCTTGAAGGCGCGGCAGAAGTCGCTCGTCGAGGTGAAGCCGCAGGCCTCGGCGATGCCGTCCAGCTTGAGATCGGTCTCGGTCATGAGCCGCATCCCCCGTTCGAGCTGGATCCGGCTGAAGACGCGGGCCGGACGCTCGCCGCGCGCCCGGTGAAACAGCCGCCGGAGCGTGCTGGGGGAGACGTGGACCTGGCGGGCGACCTCGACGATCGAGGGGTTGGCGCTGACGTTCTCGCCGTACCAGGCGATCGCCTGCGCCACGGTGCGCTCGGCCTGGTCGGCGATGGGCGGCGCGCGTCCGGTCGGCAGCTTGCGCAGGGCGAGCAGGGTCAGTTCGAGGAGCGCGGACTCGAATACCAGGGTGCTCAGGCGATTGGGCTGGCGGAAATCCTCCTGCAGTGCCCCGGCCAGGGCGGCGATCCGGCGGCGTTCGGCCGGCGTGAGCGGCAGGGCGATCGGCCCGCGCGACCTCACGGCGGCCTCGAGGGGCCCGGGCACGGAGCCGAAATGAAACACCGCGATGTGGGCCGGCCGCGGCCCGTCGCCGGCCCAGGTGTGGGCGCTGCCGGGCGGCGAGATCCAGAGGGTGTCCGTGACCAGCGGTCCGGCCGGCTGGTTTTCCCGCAGCGGAGCGAGGCGGCCGCGCAGGACGGCGAAGAACTCCCAGTTCATCCGGGCGATCGGCTTGAGCGGGAAAAGACCGAACTGCCGGGGGCCGACTCCGAGGTAGCGCAGCATGCGCCGGCACCCTAGGGCGTGCGGGCAGGGTGTAAAGGCGTGCCGGGGGAGGGCGGCCGCGGACCCGATTGCGCGGAATCGCATGCCGGGAACTGGAGGAGTCGTGGCGAGGTTGAGCGTTTTTGTATGAAGGTTGACCGCCCATTCACTGTTGCCTCGCGGCGTGGCATGGTAGCCTTGGCCAAACCCCGGTGGAGGTCGCTCTGCAGCGGCTGCCGCCTGGGATGCAAACCCGACTGAACCCATGCCAACCAAACCCCGTGTCGTATTTCTTCCCCTGCTGGCCGGAGCGGCGTTGTCCGCTTTCCTGCCCGCAGCGCACGCTCAACGGAAGGTGGCCGCTGCCGCCCCTGCGGCCACCGGCTCTGCCGGTGCCGTGCCGGTGACCACCTCCTCCGGAACCAGCTCGAGTGAAGAGGTGGTGCAGCTCTCGCCGTTCCAGGTCGCGGCCGAGGCCGACCGCGGCTACCAGGCGCTCAACACGCTCTCCGGCACCCGCCTGAACTCGAAACTCGAGGACCTCGGCAGCTCGATCACCGTCGTGACGATGCAGCAGATGCAGGATCTGGCGGTCTCGGATCTGAACGACGTCTTTCTCTTCGAGGCGAGCACCGAGGGCACGGAGAACTTCACCCAGTTCACGCCCAACCGTAACGGCGGCGTGGGCGACAACGTGTCGAGCGACCCGGCCCGGGCCAACCGCATCCGCGGCGTCGGCTCCGCGGGCACCAGCGGCAGCGGCGTGAACGTCGCGTTCGGCAATCGCGCCGTGAACACCAAGATCCCGGTCGATCTCTACAACATCGACGCGATCGAGATCTCCCGCGGCCCCAATTCCAACCTCTTCGGCCTCGGCGCCAGCGCGGGCACCATCAATCTCGTGCCGTCGCAGGCCAACCTCAATCGTCAGACGGCCTCCGTGGCGTTCCGGTTCGATGACCGCGGCGGACACCGGGAAAGCCTGAACCTCAACCGCCCGATCCTGCCGGGCAAGCTCGCCGCCCGGGTCGCCGCCGTGCACGAGTCGAAGGGTTTCGAGCGCAAACCCTCGTCGGAGCGGATCGACCGTCTCTATGCCACCGTCAGCGCCAAGCCGTTCAAGAATACGCTGATCAACGCCTCGTATGAGAAGTACGAGAATTTCTACCGCCGGCCCAATTCGCTCATGCCCCGCGACACGACGGTCGAGTGGCGCGCCGCCGGCCAGCCGACCTGGGATCCGACCACGCAGATGGTCACGTTCGCCAACGGCACGCGCACCGGACCGTTCCCCGTCGGCTCCGGCGCGACCGCCGAGAACACGGTGCTGCCCGCCGGGCTCTTCCCCGGCGGCAATCTCTACACCCGCCGCATCGCCTACATCGAAAACAACCAGGTCCAGTACCTGGGGGTCGGCCGCACGGGCAATCCGATCACGACGGGCACGCCGTCGCCGCTCACCAACAACAGCAACCTGCGCCTGCTCGAGACCGGCACGGACCTCATGCGCAACAAGGCGACGAAGTATCCGCTGTTCTTCCAGACCGCCGTCCGCGACCAGTCGATCTACGACTGGACGGAGATCAACTACGTCGCGCCCAATTATGGCGAGGACAGCGCCAAGACGATGGCGGTGGATCTCGAGCAGACGTTCTTCCGCAATTCCGAACACCTGATCGCCGGCCGCGTCGGCTGGTTCCGGCAGGAGTTCCAGCGCGACAGCCGGTATTACATCGAGTCCACGGACACGGTGATCTACGTCGACGTGAACGAAAAGCTGCTCGACGGCACCCCCAACCCGTATTTCAAGCGGCCTTATGTCCAGACGGTCGGCCCGATCCGGGTCCGCACGCCGGAGATTTCCGACACGCAGTCGGCCGATCTCGCCTACCAGTTCTCCCCGCAGCGGCTGCCGAAATTCCTGTCGTGGATCGGCACGCAGCGGCTGGGCGGTCACTGGGAGACGGTGCGCTACGACACGGTCAACTACCGTTACGCGCCCCACATCGCGGACAATCACGCGTGGATCAATTCCACCAACCGCACCGCGCCCGCGCAGATCATGCAGCGTTTCTGCGTGGGTGACGCGAACGGCCAGA
>CALFZM010000338.1 GCA_937952235.1 uncultured Opitutia bacterium
CTTCGGCTGCAGGGGCAGCGCGGGCCGGGCGGGCATGAGCGCGGTCTGGCGGTTGAAGCGGGCGTCGGCCCGCGGGTACCGGGCCTGGGCCAGCGCCATCAGCGCGTCGGAGAACTGCTCCGCGCTGAGCCGGCGCACCGCCGGGCCGCGGAAGATGTAGTTCTCCTCGGTCTCGCCGACGTTCACCGCCGGGAGCTGGTACGTGCGCGAGGTGAGGATGCGGGCGATCGTGCGCTTGAGGTCGTAGCCCTGAGCGACGAGATCCTCCGCGAGCCAGTGCAGGACGTCGGGCGCCCAGGCGGGCTTGTCCATCTCGTCGACAGGCTCGACCAGCCCATAGCCGAGGAAACGTTGCCAGAGCCGGTTCACGATGGTGCGCGGCAGCCGGCCGTTGTTTCGTCCGGTGATGATCGCGGCGAGCTGCTCCTTGCGGTGGGCGGGCGACCCGCGGGCTTCGATCGCGCCGATCTCCTCGTAGAGGAACTTCACCCGCGCGTGGTGGCCGGTGGGCTTGTCGCACTCGGCGATTTCCAGCGGTCCGTCGGCGTAGATGCTCGCGAGTCCATAGGCGTCGGCGAGCGTGTACTCGTTGATGAAGCTGTCGTGACACGACGCGCACTTCAGGTTCACGCCCAGGAACACCTGCGCCACGCTCTGCGCGGCCTGCATCGGCGGCACCATGCTGGCGTTGATCGCCCCGCGCCAGAGGATGCCCTTGGTGAAACCCTCGGCTTCGGCGCCCGGGTTTACCAGCTCCGCCACAAACCGGTCGTACGGCAGGTTGCGCGCGAGCGCGGTGTAGAGCCACCCCGTGATCTGCTTGCGGCCGCCGTCGATGTAGCCGGTGCCCTTGTAGTCGTTTCGGAGCAGGTCGTTCCAGAAGGAGAGCCAGTGCTCCGCGTAGCGCTGGTCGTCCGCGAGCAGCCGGTGCACGAGCCGGGCGCGCTTGTCGGGCGCCGCGTCGGCGACGAAGGCGTCGAGCTCGGCGGGAGTCGGCAGCAGCCCGATCGTGTCCAGCCAGACGCGGCGCGCGTACGTGCGGTCGTCGACGACCTGCGGCCAGGCGAGCTTCTGGCGCGTGAAGTACGCGTCGATGAGCCGGTCGAGCGGATGGTCCAGGCCGGGCCGCGCAGCGGGAGGAGTCACGGCCACGGCCCGCAGGTTGGCCGGCTCATGGCGGAGGAAGGTGATCTCCGCCGGCCAGGGCAGGCCCTGGTCGATCCACGCGCGAAACACGCCGACCTGCTCGGCGGTGAGCTTCTTGCCCTTCTGCGGCATGACGTTGTCGGGGTTGAGCCCCGAGATCATCTCGACTGCCAGGCTGTCCGCGCTGCGCCCTGAGACGACCGCCGGACCGGTGTCGCCGCCGGCGAGAAAATCCGCCCGCGTCTCCAGGCTGAAGCTGCCATTGGCCTTGCCGCGCCCGTGGCACTGCACGCAGCTCGCCTCGAAGATCGGCTGGATGTCGCGGGCGAAGTCGATCGGTCGTCCCGCGGCGGGCGGGAGCAGGGCCCGTTTCTCCGGCGGCAGGGCGGCGTGGACGACGGACACCGACAGCAACACGGGCACGAGCAGGGAGGCGGGGCGTAGCATCGCGAAAAGTGAAATCAGGGAGAGGCGGGAAGGCAACGGGAAGCGAAGGAAGGTAATGGGCGGGGCCGCGCGGCGACACCATCGGCCGCGGCGATGCCGCCCCTCGAGGCGCCGATGAACTCGATTGCGGCCGGGGCGGAGGGGCCGATCGCCGGGCCGCGCGGCGTGGCGGATCGATCGGCTGCTCTTGACTCAGCGTGGGGCCGGGCGGCCGGAATCGCGGCCGCCGGGGATGCCAGGGCCGCCGGCCGGCAGGAATCCGTGGCTGGCGCCGTCCGGATCCGGGCTGACCCAGAAGGCGTACAGGTCGCCCTCGCGCAGGTGAAAGCGAAACCTCGCCCCCGTGCCCCGCAGCGCCGAGAGATCCGTCGCCCCGCGCCAGGCGATGCGCTGCCGGGTGGAGTCGGTGGCGACGACGACACAGTTCTCGCGCGTGAACGGCGGGATCGCGGTTTCGTTCTCGTCGATGGCCTCCACCTGCAGGGAACCGGCGGGATTCCGCACGTTGACGAACAGGTGCCGGCCTGAAAATTGCAGCGGCCGCGTGGCGAGATAACCTTCCTCGGCGCCAGCGCGCAGGGAGGCGAAGCCGTCGCGTCGCAGCGTGAGCAGCCCGGTGCTGCCGAAGCCGGGATGCTTGAGCTTGTCGTAGGTCATGCGGCCGCTGACGTAGAAATGCAGCCGGTCGCCGACGACGAGCGCGCCGCCGCCCGCAGGCTGGAGATTGCTGTAGTTCCACGCCTGGGAGTCTTCGGATACGGCGAGGAAGGGCCGGCGGTCCGGACGATCCCAGTGGAAACCGTCCCGGCTGAAACCGAGGTGGAGTTCGCAGATCTTGTCGCGCGCCGGATACTCCTTCGGATTGCCTTTCCACAGCGAGAAGACCCCGAGCATCACGCTTTCGTACGCCGCGGCGTCGAGGTGGTAGATCTCCGGCCGGACGCCCAGGTCTGCCCGGGGTTCGTCGCGCTCGTCCGCCCATACCCACATGCCGGGATCATGCAGGTGCTTCAAATCGGGAGAGTCGGGCCAGGAGCGCACCGTCTCCAGCAGGTCGCGGCCCTCGCGATACCGCCGGAAACGCACGCTGCCCAGCCGGCTGCCGGTCCGGAAGGTCGGCGTAAAACCGGCATACGCGGTCTCGGTGGGTTCCCAGATGCTGATTCCGCGCACGTTCATGACCCACACGTCGCGGAAGGGGTTGTGGAAAAACGTGGTCCGGTCGGGCGCCCGGCTCGTGAGGAGGCCCTCGCTCCAGTGAATTCCGTCGGGCGAGAAGTGCACGAGGTGCCGGCGGGTCGCCTGGCTCCGTCGCATCATCTTGAAGCGGCGGGCGGGCTCGGTCTCCGCGTGATCCAGCCAGACGGTGGTCGAGTCGCGGCTTTCAGGCTGCACGATGTTCGTGCCCGGGACGACATCGAGCGCGGGCTTTTCCCAGATGACGCCGTCGCGCGACGTCGCGTACGCCGTGCTCTGGCAGTATCCGGCCATGTACCACATCTTGAACCTTCCGTCGCGATCGTCGTACCACACGCCGTCGCTGAAGGGATGCGCGTGGGGCGGATCGGTCGGCTTTTCCCCCTTCTCCTCCCAGGGACGGTCCGGCCGCAGCACCGGGCTGGCCGGATGGATCTCCGGCTGGTGAAAGACGCGCGCGAGGTTCGTGCTGTCGATGAGGAAATCGTCGACGAACAACTGCCGGCCGACGTCGATACCGATGACCGCGGGCGGCTGCTTGAGATACGGCACGTCCATCGGTTCGCGGCCGAGGTGGCGGATCTCCGGCGGCCAGGTGGGTGGAAGCACGATGCCGTTGGCAAGCGTCTCCGCCCGCGCGGCAGCCGCGCCCAGGCCCAGGCAAAGCGCGACGATCTGCAGGAGCGGTAGCGGCGAACGGGGCGGCATGCGGCGGGGGTGAGGGATCAGTAGGTGCCACTGATCCCGAATGTCCACAGCGAGCCCACGAGGGTGCGCGTCGTGATGCGCGCGTAGTCCGGCGTGCTGGGGCCGTAGGTGCGGGTCTCGATCGGGGCGTCGTTCACGTTGCGGAAATTCGCGAAGAGCGAGAGGCGGCGCGACAATTTCAGGTTGGCCTGACAGTCGAGCTGCAGCCGCTCGGCGGTCCATTGGAACGTGCCCGGCTCGATGCCGGTGCCGGTGACCAGCGTGCGCCGGGTGAGCCCGCGGTAATTCCAGTTCATCCGCAGGCTGAACCGCTCGCGGGTCAGGCTCCAGCCCCAGTTGGCCGTGCGCGGCACGTAGCCGCTGAGGTTGGCGATCTGGGGACCCTGCGCGCGCTGGGCGGTGAGGTTGGCGAACACCTGCACGCCGCGACCCCACGCGGGCAGGAACGTCAGCGCCTGCTTGTAGTTCAGCTCGAGCCCGGACATGCGCACCTTGCCGGGCACGTTCACCTGGCTGCTGACCGGATACTGCCCGTACACCGCGGGATCGAGGCCGTAGACCGCGAGGAACTCCGGCGTGGCGCCGAACTGGGTCGCGCCGAAGAAATTCTCGAACTCGCGGAAGTAGCCGCCGGCGGAGACGAGGCCGACGCCCTCGAAATAGTATTCGAGCACGGTGCGGAACGTATTCGCCGACCACGGCTTGATCGCCGCGTTGTTGACCGTGATGATCCCGCCGGCGCTCGCCGGCACCTCGCTGCTCGGCAGGGTCACGCCGCCGGAGTACTGGTTGAAGTCGGGCCGGCCGATCGAGCGGAAGAACGCCGCGCGGGCGATCAGGTTCTCGCGCAGGTCGAAGCTCGCGTTCAACGACGGGAAGAGGCGGAGGTACTCCTTGTCCACCTTCTGGCCGCGGGCGATCAGCGTGAGTTTCGACGCCTCGAGCGCGTTGGTCGTCTTCACCAGCGGGGAGCCGTTGGCGCCGAGGAGAATCCGGCCGCTGGCATCGCGCTGGTAGTTGCGCGTCAGGTCCGTGAGCGGGCCCTCGGCATCGATGTTGGTCTGCTCGACGCGCAGGCCGCCCACCAGCTTCAGGCGCCGCTTGAGGAACGACGCGTCACCGCGGAAGTAGGCGTGCGAGATGATCTCCTCGACCCGCTTCGACGAGGTGACGTCGAGCCGGTACTGGTTGTTTTCGTCGAGGACGAAGTACGAGGGATTCGCGCGCAGCTCCTGCAGCACCCGGGCGTCGCTCAGCACCTGCAGGCTGGGGAAGCCGAAGGGCAGCGCGGGCCGGGAGAAGGTCGCATCGAGGTACGGCGCGGCGCTGTCGTCGGTGCCGACCGGCGTGAAGCTTGTCGTGCTCGTGACGCGGTCGCGTCCGACGAAGGTGTAGGACGTCGTGCCGCTGCCGGGATTGTCGCGCAGCTCGCGCGCCACGCCCAGCCCGCCCTTGAGCGTGAGCGGAACGGCGCCGCCGAAGTCTCGGGCGAGGTCGCCGCTGGCGCTGCTGCGGACGTTGACGGCCCGCCGCGGCTGGAAGAGCGGCGTGCGCACGATGTAGTTGCCGAGCACGTACGGATCGACCGCCGCGCCCGAAGCCGGGTCGCTGACCGTGACGGTGCCGGGGCGCAGCTCGGTGATGCCCGCGAAGGCGACCGTTACGCCGTTGCGCGCGACCGGGGAGCTCTTGAAGTAGCCCTCGTTGTCGTCGTTCATCCGGCCGCGGGAATAGCCCAGGCCGAGGTTGGCGCGCCAGACCGGGCCGGCATGGCGCCAGGTGAAGGTCGGCATGTGCGTCCAGTTGTAGCGCGCCTGGCCGTTGCTCGCCTGCGAGATCTGGCCGGCGCCGGCGAGGCCCTGGGTGGAGGTGGAGGTGAACCCGCCCGCCGCCACGCGGCCGACGTCGAACGTCAGGGCTCGTCCCATGCTGGTGTTGATGTTCATCGCATACTGGTACGAGAGCGAGAACACGTCGTGGTCGCCGAGCCGGTAGTCGAACGTCACCGCGAGCGAGCGGCGATCGGCGTCGGACCAGCGGTCCGCGACGAGGAACGTCGAGAGGTACGGCCGGTCGGGCGTCGTGTTGGGCAGGGTGGTGCCGTTGGTCGCCGCGCCGGCGCCCCGCCAGGTGTTGGTCACGTACTGCTCGGGGATGAACTGCCGGGAGAACCCGCCGGAGAGCGTGAAGCCGAAGCGGCGGGTGACCGGATAGATGAGGGAGAAGTCGCCGCCCGGGTGGACGACGCGGTGGTGCCGGTCCATCGGGCCCGGGATCCGGCCGAAATCCCGAAAGTTGTCGCGCATCGAGACGTAGGCGCTGGCGTCGAGCCGCGGCCGGGAGCGCTCGAACGCGGTGCGCGGAATCATGTTCACGGTGCCGGCCAGCGCCATGCCCGGCGACTCCGGCGTGGGGGAGAAGAGGATCTCGATCCGGGACATGTTGTTCAGCGAGACCATGTCGATCTCGACGGCGCGCGAGGTGGAGTTGGGCGCGCCGGCGCTGGCGAGGCCGAAGCCGCCGATCGTGACCGGCACGTAGTCGGGCGGCACGCCGTTGAGGGAGATGAGGCGGGCGTTGCCGCCGATGCCGTTGGCGTCGACGGAGACGCCGGGCAGGAACTTGAGGAACTCGCCGGCGTTGCCCTCGGCGACCTTGCCGAACTCGTCGGTGGCCACGACCGTCTTGATGCTGGCGGCGAAACGCTGCTCGTTGATCGCGAGCGCCGCGGCGGTCATCTCGCGCGACGCGTCGACCACGAGCTCGTTCATCCGCACCACGGCGCCCGCGGGCTCGAGATTGACCTCGAGGCGCTGGGTCTCCCCGGCGCGGATCGTCACCGCCTCCACGCGCGCGGGCAGGCCCGTGAACGAGACCCGCAGCCGCGCCGGCCCGGCGGGAATGTTGGCGAGGCGAAACGACCCGATCGGGTCGGTGAGCGCCTCGAGCGTCGTGCCCTCGACCTGCACGCGGGCCTTGTCGAGGTACTGGCCGGTGGCGGGGTGAAAGACGCGACCTTCGACGGCGCCCGTGCCGGGCGCGAGCTGGGCGCGGGCGGCGGAGCCGAGGAGCGCGAACAGGAGCAGGAACAGCGGGGCGAGGCGTGAATTCATGACCGGTGGTGACGACGGAGGTGGGCGGGGAACCGGCCGGGAAGGCGGAGGCCGGGGCTGCTCGTGGGATGGCGCGGCCGCCGCGGGGGAGCCATGGGCAAATCGTGGCCAACGAAGTTGGCCAGCGGGCCGGCGCGGACCGTGGTTGCCCGGGCGGCGGCGCCCGCCGAGGCTCGCCGCCGATGAGTGCAAAACCGGCCGTCTTCGAGATTCCCCGGCGCCAGTCCCTCGCCACGCAGGTGGCCCATTCCATCCGCAAGGCGATGCAGGAGGGCGCGTGGACGGGTTACCTGCCGAGCGAGCGGCAACTGGCGGAGACGTTCCGGGCGAGCCGGCCGGTGGTGCACGTCGCCCTGCACCTCCTGGCCAAGGAGCGCCTGATCGCGATCGCGGACCGCCAGCGGAGCCGCATCCTGCCCCGGCCCGGTGGCACGCCCCGGGCCCGCAACCGGCTGGTCGTGCTCATCACCGGCGAGCCGGCCTCGCAGCTGCCGCCCGCGACCTACCAGAGCGTGAACGAAATCCGCGCGCACCTCGCGGAGGAGGGCTTCGCGACCGAGATCCTGCTGTGCCGCTCGGGGCGGCCCAAGGCGCAGCAGCGCCGCGTGGAGGCGTTCATCCGGCAGAACCGCGTCTTCTGCTGCATCCTGCGTTCGGTGACGCGCGAACTGCAGGAGTGGTTTTCCCAGCGTTCGCTGCCGGCGCTCGTGCTCGGCTCGTGCCACGACGGCGTGAGCCTGCCGTCGCTCGACATCGACTACCGCGCGGTCTGCCGGCACGCCGCGGGGCTGTTCTACCGGAAGGGCCACCGGCGCATGGCGCTCGTCGTGCCGGAGTCGGGCCTCGCCGGCGACCTCGCCAGCGAACAGGGTTTCCTCGAGGCGGCCGCGGGGTTTCACGATGCCGCCGTGGTCGCACCGGTCGTGCGGCACCACGGCGCGCCCGAGCACCTGCGCGCGCGGCTGGCCGCGCTGCTGTCCCAGCCCCGGCCGCCCACGGCCCTGCTGGTGGCGAAGCCGGCGCATGTATTCGTGACGTTGATGCACCTGCTCCGGCAGGGCCTCCGGGTGCCGGAGTCGGTCTCCGTCATCGCCCGCGACTACGACCCGCTCTTCGGCTCGTCGTTGTCGCACTATCCCGTCGACGGCCTCGCCTACGCGCACCGGCTCTCGCGGCTGATGAACCAGATGGTGGCGAACGGCTTCATCCCGCCCGTCCCGGCGCTGGTGTTCCCCACGTATTTCTCCGGCGGCACGGTGCGGGACCTCGTCCCTGGCCAAGAAGCTTAGCCAGCAGTATTCCGTGGTTGCCCCCGGGAGGTCCGCCCAGGCTGCGCCATGGATCGATTCTCCCTGCGCGGCCTCCAGGCCGCCACGCACGCGCCGTTGCATCCGGACGGCTCCCTGAACCTCGCCGCGGTCGAGCGGCAGTGCGCGCACCTGCTGGAACGCGGCGTCCCGGCCGTCTTCGTCAACGGCAGCACCGGCGAAGGACACTCGCTCACCGCGGGGGAGCGCCGCCAGGTCGCGGAGCGATGGAGCGACGTTGTCCGCGGCACCTCGCTGCGGGTCGTCGTGCACGTCGGCGCCAACTCCCTGGCCGATGCCGCCGGACTGGCGGCGCACGCGGCGGCGGGCGGCGCGGCGGCGGTCGCCATGCTCGCGCCCTCGTACTATCGGCCGGCGTCGCTCGCGGACCTCGTGGCGTGCTGCGCGCAGGTGGCGGCGGCGGCCCCCGCGCTGCCGTTTTATTTCTACGACATCCCCGCGCTCACCGGCGTGAGCCTCCCGATGGAGGAGTTCCTCCTGGTCGCGCCCGAGCGGATCCCGAACTTCGCCGGGATCAAGTTCACCAATCCCGACCTGATGGCGTACCAACTGGCGCTGCGGGCGGCGGGCGGCCGGTTCGACCTGCCCTGGGGGTGCGACGAAACCTATCTGGCCGCGCTCGCGCTCGGCGCGCGGGGCGCCATCGGCTCCTCGTTCAACTTCGCCCCGGGCGTCTACCAGCGGATGGAGGCCGCGTTCGCCGCGGGCGACCTCGGCACGGCGCGGATGGAGCAATTGCGTTCCGTGCAGCTCATCCGGGCGCTGGCGCGCCACGGCTACCTCGGCGCGGCGAAGGCGCTGATGGGCCACCTCGGCGTCCCGGTCGGCCCCGCCCGGCTGCCCAATCGCAACCTCGACGCCCCGGCATGGAAGGCCTTGCTCGCCGAACTCGAGGCGATCGGATTCTTCATGTGGCGCGACAGCCCTCCCGCAGCCGCCCGCAGCCCCGGCTCCTCTGCATGACACCCGCCCGCCTCGACCACCTGCGCCGGACCTACCGGTCCAGCCTCCTCGAAAGCACGCTTCCCTTCTGGCTGCGCCACGGCTTCGACCGCGAGCATGGCGGCCTGCTCTCCAACCTGGCGGAGGACGGCTCCCTCATCGACGGCGACAAGGCGCTCTGGCTGCAAGGGCGCGCCGCGTGGACGTTCTCGACCGTCTACCACGGGGGCGAGCGCAACCCGGCCTTCCTCGAGCTCGCCCGCTCGTGCCTCGACTTCATCCGGACCCGCGGCCGGGGCCCGGAAGGCAAGCTGTACTTCACCGTCACGCGCGACGGGCGCCCCCTGCGGATGCGGCGCTACGTCTACAGCGAGTGCTTCGCGGCCGTCGGCAGCGCCGCCTACGCCCGCGCGGCCGGCTGCGCGCGCGCCGCCGCGGAGGCGCCGGAGTACTTCGCGACCTACCTGCACCACAGCTTTTCCCCCGGGGTGATGCCGCCGAAGACCGATCCCGCCACGCGCCCGCTGCAGGGACTCGCGCCGCACATGATCGCGATCGTGACCGCCCAGGAACTGCGGGAGAACCTCGGCGACGTGCGGGTCCGGGGCCTGAGCTGCACCGAGTGGATCGACCGCTCGCTCGCCGCCGCGCCGCGCGACTTCTTCAAGCCGGAACTCGGCGCGCTGATGGAGACCGTCGGCGCCGACGGCGCGGTGGTGGACTCGTTCGAGGGCCGCACGCTGAACCCCGGCCACGCCCTGGAGTGCGCCTGGTTCATCCTGCGCGAGGCCCGGCACCGGGGCGATGACGCGGCGCTGCGCCGGCTGGGCCTGGAGATCCTCGACTGCATGTGGGCGCGGGGCTGGGACCCGCTGCACGGCGGGCTGCTTTATTTCACCGACGTCCACGGCCGGCCGGTGCAGGAGTACTGGGCCGAGATGAAATTCTGGTGGCCGCACAACGAGGCCGAGATCGCGTGCCTGCTGGCGTATCGGATGACCGGAGACGCGAAGTACGCCGCCTGGCACGGGCTCGTGCACGACTGGTCGCACCGCGTCTTCGCCGACCCGGTGCACGGCGAATGGTTCGGCTACGCGACGCGCGAGGGTCGGATCACCACGCGGCTCAAGGGCAACACCTGGAAGGGCCCGTTCCACCTCCCCCGCCTGCAGTGGCTCGGGGCGCGGCTCGTGGAGGAACTCGCGGCAAAAGCCGGCTGAATTTGGCGGGCATTGTGCGGGGGGCGCGGCGTTGAGGCTGGTCGCGGCCGGTGGCGGCGCCATGCTGGCGGCTCGTCCTCGTGTCGCTGCCACTCCTCCTTCCCTTGCTCGCCGGCGTCGGCTACGCCGTGTCGGCGATCGTGATCAAGCGGGCGTCGGAGTACGGCGTTGGCGTCTGGCGCAGCGCCTTCGTGGCCAACGTGCTCGGCGCGCTCGTGTTCCAGCCGCTCTGGCTGCTCGGCGGCGAACTCCGCCCGGAGCTGTGGTGGCAGCCGGTGGTCGTCGGCCTGCTGTTCACCGTGGGGCAGTGGTTCTCGTTCCTCGCCATCGACCGGGGCGACGTGTCGATCGTGGCGCCCGTGCTCGGCCTGAAGATCCTGCTCGTCGCGGGAATCGTCACCGCGTTTGCCGGCGAACGCCTGCGCTGGCAGCTCTGGGCCGCGGCGATCCTGGCAAGCGCCGGCATCGCGCTGCTCAATCGTTCCGGCGGGCGCGCGACGCACCACGCGGTCGGCCGGACCATCGTCACGGCGGGCCTCGCGGCGGCGGTGTTCGCCGTCTTCGACGTGCTCGTGCAACTATGGGCGCCCGCGTGGGGGGCGGGGCGCTTCCTGCCGCTCGTGATGGGCGTCTCGGGGGTGCTGTCGATCGCGTTCGTGCCGCGCTTCCGCGCCCCGCTCGGCGCGATCCCGGCGCCGGCGTGGCCCTGGCTGCTGGCCGGATCGTTCCTGCTCGGGGCGCAATCGGTGGCGTTCGTCTCCACCGTGGCGCGCTGGGGCCAGGCCGCTCCGGCCAACGTGCTCTACAGCTCGCGCGGACTGTGGACGGTGCTGCTCGTCTGGGCGGTCGGTCACTGGGTGAAGAGCCGCGAACAGCAGCTGGGTGGCCGCGCCCTCTCCTGGCGGCTCGCCGGCGCGGTGTTGATGATGTCCGCGATCGGCCTCGTGCTCCTGTAGCGCCGCCGCTTCGGAGCGCGCGTTTCGACTCTTGCGGACGCCGCCGCGCACGGTCCGAATGCCCTCACCCCTGACTCTCATGCGCACCCTTTCCTTCCGTTGGCGCGGTCCGATCGTTCTTGCGTGGCTGTGGGCGATGGGGGCGCACGCGGCGGAGCGTCCGGCGGTGGCGACGTTGCCCGACCCCGTGCGGCGCGTCGTGGTGCTGGGCGACAGCATCACCTACAGCGGCGGCTACGTGCACGCGATCGCCGCGTATTTCGCGACGCGGCACCCGTCGCGCGCGCTGGAGATCCTCAACCTCGGCCTGGCGAGCGAGACCGTGTCCGGCCTGTCGGAGGACGGCCACGCGAAGGGGCAGTTTCCCCGGCCGGACCTGCACGAACGCCTCGAGCGCGTGCTGCGGGCGACCCGGCCCGACCTGGTGCTCGCCTGCTACGGGATGAACGACGGCATCTACCTCCCGCTCGATCCGGAGCGCTTCCGCCGCTTCCAGGCGGGCCTGCAGCGGCTGCGGACCGCGGCGGCCGCGGCGAATGCCCGGATCGTGCACGTGACACCGCCGCCGTACGACGACGCCCGCGGCGGGAAGGCGGGCTACGGCGCGGTGCTCGAGGCGTACTCCGCCTGGATGCTCGCCCAGCGCGCGGCGGCGGGCTGGGAGGTGATCGACGCCAACGGCCCGCTTCGCGCCGTCCTCGCGGCGCGGCAGCGGGCGGAGCCGGGCTTCCACCTTGCGCGCGACGGCGTGCATCCCGGTGATTTCGGACACTGGCTGATCGCGCGGGAGATCCTGCGGCACTTCGGCGCGCGGGACCTCGACGACGCCGACTCGGCGGCGGGAATGGCGGCGGGGCATCCCCACGGGCCGAGGATCCTGGAATTGGTGACGCGGCGCCAGGTCTTGCTCCGTGATGCCTGGCTCACGGCGACGGGCCACCGCCGGCCGGGCGTGCGTGCCGGCTTGCCGCTGGCCGAAGCGGAGGCTCAGGCGCGGGCGCTCGAGTCGGAGCGGGCGGCGCTGCGCTAGAGCAGAAGCAATCATTCTGTCGCCTACACCAGGACGCAAAGTCGCCAAGGAACGCGAAGTTTCGCCAGGTTTTCCTGGCGAATCTTAACCTTCCTTCGCGTCTTTGCGTTCAGGATCCCATTCCAAGCGGCGATGATCTTGCTCACGGCATCCTGGGGTCCGGAAGCGACCGGCGGCTCAGGCTATTCGGAGTGGGCCGCGCCGTCGGCGGCGCCGCCGCGGCGGAGTGCGGCCGCCCGGAAGCGCAATGCCTCGCTTCGCCGATGTCCCTCGCCTGCGGGGCGTTAACCGGTCGAATGAGCTTTCATTCGACGCCTCGGCGCCTAGGTTTCCCCGCCGTGGCGACTCCCCCGCGTGCCAGGCTCGATTGGCGATTCCTGTATCTCCTGCCGGTGCCGTTGTTCTGGGCGTTCCTGAGCCAGCTGGGAGGAATCGACCGGATCGAGAACCTGCTGCTCGACCTCCGCTTCTACCTGCGGGGCGAGATCGAGGCGCCGGTGAAGCTGATGTATGTGGACGTGGATACGCGGGCGATGCAGGCGCTGGGCGAGCGGCCGTGGAACCGGGAAAAATTCGGCCTCGCCGCGCAGGCGCTGATCGAGAAGGGCGGGGCGCGCGCGGTGGGCTTCGACTTCGTCTTCTCCGGACTGAGCCAGTCCGAGATGGTGGACGTCGCGAAGGCGGAGGCGGGAAACCGCGCATTCGCGCGCGTGATCCGGCGACACCCCAATCTGCTCCTGGCCGTGCAGTACACGCAGGGCCAGGCCGTGACGCAGGACGAGCAGACGGTGCGGAAACTGCCGCTGCTGCGCCTTGGCATGACGGACCGGCGGAAGAACGACGTGCCGGAGATGCCGCAGTATCCGCTCGTCGGACCGACCTGGGGTCGCGTGGGTTTGATCGACTTCGACACCGAGTATGGCGGTGACCAGGTGCCGCGCTGGGTGCCGATGTTTGCCCACACGGTGAATCCCACGCTGTATCACCTCTCCCTGCAGCTCGTGCTGCAGTCGCTCGGTCTCGACGAGCAGGCGGTGCGCATCTTTGCCGACCGGCTCGAGATCGTGCGCGAGGACGGGCGTCCCGCGCTGACAATCCCGCTGCATGAGGGCCAGCTCGTGGAGGTGAACTGGTTCTCGCGCTGGGGCAACCTGACCCTCAATCCCCGCGTGAGCCTCGCGGACGTGCTGGGCCACCAGCGGATGCTGGCGTCGGAGAACGCGACGGAACGCGCGGCGGCGGAAGAGTACTTTGCCGCGTTTCGGGGCGCGCTGGTGCTGGTCGGACCCACCGACAGCCTGCTGCAGGACCTCGCGCCGACGGCGTTCGACCGGACGCCCGTGCCGAAGGTCGGCGTGCACGGCAACACCATCAAGACCATCCTCTCGGGAAAGTTCCTGCAGCGCCCGCCCGACTGGTTCATGTGGTTCGCGTGCCTCGCCCTCACGCTGATGGTGACGAGCCTTGCGGTGTCGGGCGGCGGTCGGGGCCTGCTATGGAAGGTCCTCGCCGCGCTGGTGCTCGCGATCTACGTGGGCCTGGGAGTGCTCTTCTTCCGCGAGGGGCACGTCGTGCTCCCCATGGCGGCGCCGCTCGGCGCCGCGCTCTCGACCAGCTTCGTCGGGGTGATCTGGCAGCTCGTGCGCGAGGAGAAGCAAAAGAGCCGGATCAAGGGGATGTTCAGCACGTACCTCGCGCCGCAGCTCGTCGAGAAGATGGTGAGCTCCGGCGAGGACCCGCAGCTCGGCGGCCACGAGGAGGAGATCACGGCATATTTCAGCGACATCCAGAGTTTCTCCGCGTTTTCCGAGAAGCTGCGCCCGGCGCAGCTGGTCGAGCTGATGAACGAATACCTCACCGCCTGCACCGACATCGTGCAGGAGCAGGGCGGGACGCTCGACAAGTACATCGGCGACGCGGTGGTGGCGATGTTCGGCGCGCCGCTCCCGCTGCCGGATCACGCCCACCGCGCGTGCGTGGCGACCCAGCTCGTGCAGCGCCGCCTGGCCGAGCTGCGCGAGAAGTGGAAGGCCGAGGGCGAGCGCTGGCCCGACATCGTGTCGCGCATGCAGTCGCGCATCGGCCTCAACAGCGGCGTGGCGACGATCGGCAACATGGGTTCCCGCACCCGGTTCAACTACACGATGATGGGCGACAACGTGAACCTCGCCGCACGCATGGAATCGGCGGCGAAGCAGTGGGGCGTGTACACGCTCGTGACCGACGCGACGCGCCGGGCGGCCGAGCAGCACGGGAATCGCGTCATCTTCCGTCAGCTCGCCAAACTCCAGGTGGTGGGGCGTCAGCAGGCGGTCCCGGTGCACGAGATCGTCGGGCTCAATGACGCGCCGCCGCCCGAGGCCGCCGAGTGCATCCGCTTGTTTGAGGAAGGTCTTGCAAGGTACTACGCGCGCGACTGGGACGGCGCGATGGAACGCTTCCGGCAGAGCGCGCCGCTCGAGCCCAACCAGCCCGGCCGCACTCCCGGCGCGAAGACGAATCCATCGCTCGAATACCAGCGCATCGTCGAGCGCTGCCGGGTCGAACCGCCACCACCCGATTGGGACGGCCGGTACGTGATGACCGACAAGTAGGCGGGCATGAAAAACGGGCGAGCCGGTGAACGACTCGCCCGTGTGAAGGAATCAAAGCGCCCGGGCGCTTACTTGAGCAGCATGTCCTTGACCGTGCGGCCGGCCGGAATCATCGGCAGCACGTGTTCGGTGTAGGGCACGATGACGTCGAGCACGAACGGGCCGTCGTGATCCAGCATCTCCTGGATCGCGGCGCGCAGCTCGGACTTCAGGTGGACCCGGCGGCCCTTGACGCCAAAGCCCTCGGCGATCTTCACGAAATCGGGATAGAGGCCGTCGAGGTTTTCCGGGCCGCCGACGTTGGTCTCGTCGCCGAGGATGGTGTTGCCGCGGACGCTCCCGTAGAAGCGATCCTCCCATTGCACCACCATGCCCAGGTGCTGGTTGTTCAGGATCATCGCCTTCGCGGCGATCTTCTCGATCTTGCAGGTGGCGAGCTCCTGCACGTTCATCACGAACGAGCCGTCGCCATCGATGTCGATCACCTGCTTGTCCGGGCAGGCCACCTTCGCGCCCATGGCGGCGGGATAGCCGAAGCCCATGGCTCCGAGCCCGAGCGAGCTGATGTAGCGGCGCGGCTCGTTGAACCGGTAGAACTGCGCGGCCCACATCTGGTGCTGGCCCACGCCGGTCGTGATGATCGCGTCGCCCTTGGTCAGCTCGTAAAGCGCCTGCACGGCCTCCTGCGGCACGATGTGGCGGCTCTCCTCGTAGCGGAACGGGTGCTCCTTCTTCCACGTGGCGATCTGGGTGTGCCAGGCGGAGGTGTCGGGCGGCGTGAACTTGTGGACCGCGGCAAGCTCGGCCAGGCGTCCGAGCGCGAACTTGATGTCGCTGGTGATCGCGACCTGCGCCGGCTTGTTCTTGTTGTGCTCCGACGCGTCGATGTCGATGTGGACGATCTTCGCCTGCGCGGCGAAGTGTTTCGTGTCACCGGTGATCCGGTCGTCGAACCGCGCGCCGCAGCAGAGCAGCAGGTCGCACTGGTCGACCGCCCAGTTGCCGTACGCGGCGCCGTGCATGCCGAACCATTGCATCGAGAGCGGATGCGTCTCGGGGAAGCCGCCGACGCCCATCAGCGTCGTGGCCACGGGAAGGTTGGCCTTCTCGGCGAACGCCCGGAGCTCCCGATGTGCATCCGCGGAGATGATGCCGCCGCCGGCGTAGAGGACGGGACGCTTCGCCTCCGCGATGAGGCCCAGCACGTGCTTCAGCTGCTCGTCGGTGGCGTGGAAGGTCGCCGTGGCGTACGCGCTGCGGAACTCCACCGCCGGCGGATACACCGGCTGGAATTTTTTCTGCTGCACGTCCTTCGGGATATCGATCACGACCGGACCCGGACGGCCGCTCCGTGCGAGGTGAAACGCCTCCTTGAAGATGCGGGGAAGGTCGTTCGCATCCATCACGAGGTACGAGTGCTTCACGACCGGCAGCGTCATCCCGTAGAAATCAGTCTCCTGGAACGCCATTTTCCCGATGTACTTCGAGAACACCTGGCCGGTGATCGCGACCAGCGGGATGGAATCCATGAACGCGTCGGCGATGGCCGAGACAAGATTGGTGGCACCGGGGCCGCTGGTCGCCATGCACACGCCGACCTTGCCCGTGGCCCGCGCGTAGCCTTCGGCGGCAAACGAGCCGCCCTGTTCGTGGCGGGGCAGGATCACCCGGATCTTGTCCGTGCGGGCGAGCGACTGGTGCAGTTCCTGGGACGCGCCGCCGGGATAGGCGAAGACGACATCGACACCCTCGCGGATCAGGCACTCGACGACGCAGTCGGAGCCCTTCATTTCGCGGCCGATCTCGGCCTTGGGAAACGCGGCGGGTGAGGTGGTGTTCGTTTTCATGGCAATGTCTTGGAAACTAAACAGCCGGTGAGCAAAGGGCACCCCCGCGGGTGGACGCAAGCCCGGCGTCGGACAAAACCAAGCGCGGATCGACGGGGAGGCGGGCTGGATGCCCGCCCGTTCGGACTGTCCCCGTGCGGGACGGCAGCGGCGATCGATTTCGGGCTGGCCCCGCCGGGGTCGCCGCGCAGGGTGGCGCCATGCTCAAGCTGCTCTTCATCGGGGACATCGTCGGGCGCCCGGGCCGCGATATCCTCGCGGAGCGGCTGCCGCGCCTGCGGTCGGAACACGGCATCGATTTCGTGGTGGCCAACGGCGAGAACGCCGCCGCTGGCGCGGGCATCACCGCGACGCTGGCCAAGTCGATTCTCGAGTGCGGTGTCGATGCGATCACGCTGGGCGACCATGTGTGGGACCAGCGAGGCTGGGAACACGAGATCACCGAGATCGACCGGGTCTGCCGTCCGGCCAACCTGCCGCGCGGCTGCCCGGGCTGGGATCATCTCATCATCGAGGCGCGGGGTTTTCGCGTCGCGATCTTCACCGTCCTCGGCCGGAGCTTCATGAACATGAAGGCCGACTGCCCCTTCCTCACGGCCGACCGGATGGTCGAACAATTGAAGGCGCAGGCCGACGCGTTGATCGTGGAGATCCACGCCGAGGCCACCTCGGAGAAACTGGCGCTCGGGTGGCACCTCGACGGGCGGGTGACCGCGGTGATCGGGACGCACACCCACGTGCCGACGGCGGACGCTTCGATCCTGCCGAAAGGGACGGCCTTCATCTGCGATGTCGGCATGACCGGACCGTACGCCAGCGTGCTAGGGCGCGAAGTGGCGCCGGTGGTGCAGCGCTTCCTCGACGGCATGCCGCGCCGGTTCGAGGTGGCGACTGGCGACGTGCGGCTCTCGGGCGCGTTGATCGAGATCGCCGCCTCCTCTGCCAACGCGCAGAAGATCGAGCTCCTGACCGTGCGCCGCTGAACGGCGGCTACGACCGGACCGCGCCGGCGTCCTCGTACACCCCGAGGTGGCGGAAGCGCTCGTAGCGTGTCTCCAGGAGCTTTTCCGGGTCGAGCGCGCGCAGGTCGTTGAGGTGTTTCTGCAGCGCGTAACGGAGGGCGCCGGCTGCCTGCGCGGGGTCATGATGGGCGCCGCCGGAGGGCTCGGCGATGACTTCGTCCACCACGCCAAGCTGCTCGAGGTGGTCGGCGCTCACCTTCAACGCCTCCGCCGCCTTGGGCGCCGCGGCGCCATCCTTCCAGAGGATCGCCGCGCAACCCTCGGGCGAGATCACGGAATAGTAGCTGTTCTCGAAGATCAACACGCGGTCCGTCACCCCGATGCCAAGGGCGCCGCCCGAGCCGCCTTCGCCCACCACGACCGAGATCGAAGGGGTGCGCAGGAGCGCCATTTCGCGCAGGTTGACCGCGATGGCTTCGGAGACATGCCGCGCCTCGGATTCGACCCCGGGAAATGCGCCCGGCGTGTCGATGAACGTGAGCACCGGCAGACGGAACTTCTCCGCCAGGCGCATCAGGCGCAGGGCCTTCCGGTAGCCCTCCGGTTGCGGCATGCCGAAGTTCCGCGCGATGCGCTCCTTGGGGTCGCGGCCCTTTTGCTGCGCCACGATCATCACCGCGTCGCCATTGAAAAACGCCGTCCCGCCGACGATGGCGCGGTCGTCGTTGTACTGGCGGTCGCCGTGCAGCTCCTGGAAGTCCTCGCAGATCGCGTGCACGTAATCGAGGGCGTACGGCCGTTTCGGGTGGCGGGCGATCTGCACCTTCTGCCACGGGCTCAGGTTGGTATAAATCTCCCGCTGAGTGGTCTCGATCTTCCGCTCGATCGCCCGGATCTCGGCGGCGACATCGACGTTCGTCTCGATCGAACGCTGCCGTAGCTCGTCGAGCTGGCGCGTCAGTTCGCGCAGCGGTTTCTCGAACTCCAACACGTACGCCGGGGTTTCCATATAGGTTGAACCGCCACGCTACGGACGCCGCGCAAGTGCTGTCAACGGGCGTGCGACCCGGGGCGGCTCACAGGCCCCGGTGGGCGTCCGGGTTCTGCAACTGATCCTTCCAACTCTGGATCTTCGCCTGGGCGCCGAAGTGTTCGGCCCGCGCCTTGTCACCCCGCTCCATCCAGATGCGCGACAGCGTCGTGTTGATGAAGAGATCCGCCGGCCGCAGCGCGTGCGCCCGCTCCGCCGCCGTCAGCGCGGCGTCCAGCCGGCGCAGGGAGAAGTTCACCTCCGCGAGGGCGTGCCAGGCCTCGAACGACTCGGGGACCGCGGTCGTGGCGCGGCCCAGTTTTTCCAGCGCCGGCCCGCTCTCGCCCAGGGCATAGTCCGCGGTCGCGTCCTCGATCAACGTCTGCAGTTCGTCGGCAGTCACGCCGCCCACTGTGCCGCGTCGCGGCGAAATGGAAAGCGCGGCGTGCTCAAACGATCAGCATCGCGTCGCCGTAACTGAAGAATCGATACTCGCGCGCGATGGCCTCGGCGTAAATCTCCCGCAGCCAGCCGATGCCCTCGGTCGAACCCGGAGCAAGAAAGGCCGCCACCAGGCACAGCAGTGACGAGCGGGGCTGGTGGAAATTCGTGACCAGGGTGTCGACACCCCGAAAATCCCGCGGCGGATGGATGAAGAGGGCTGCCTCGGCGCGGAGATCGCCCCCCTCGGCGATCGGGGCGGAATGATGGGCAAGAAAATCCTCGATGCTGCGCACCGCGGTCGTTCCGACCGCGACCCGGCGTCCGGCGAGCGGCGGAAAGAGCTGCCGCTGCGTGGCGGCGGGAATCTCGTAGACTTCACGATGGATGGCGTGCGCCTCCACGGTGTCGGTGGTGATCGGCTTGAACGTGCCCAGACCCACATGGAGGGTGAGATCGGCCGAGCGCACGCCCCGGGCGGCCAGCTGCGCCAGCAATTCGGGGGTGAAGTGCAATCCGGCGGTGGGCGCCGCGACTGCGACCTGACGGTGTTTCTCCGCGTACACGGTCTGATAGCGCGCGAGGTCCGTTGCCCGGGTGGATCTGGCGTCACGGGCGGAGTCGTCGCGCACGATATACGGTGGCAGCGGCACCGCGCCCACGCGCTGCGCCACCGCGGCGATCGGTTCGCCGGAGGGCGTGACGAAACGCACGATCACGGCGCCGTCCGGTTCGCGGCTCAGGACTTCGCCGGTGAAAGCGCGCTCCGGTCCCACAAACGTGGCGCCGGGCGGAAGGCGCCGGCCAGGGCGGGCGAGGCAGAGCCAGGTGTCGGGGGAGGCGAGGGCGCGCAGGAGGAAACACTCGACGCGCCCGCCCGTCGGCCGTCGGGCCTCGAGCCGCGCCGGCAGCACCGCGGCATTGTTGCGGAAGAGGGTGTCGCCCGCCCGCAGGTATTCCGGCAGGTCCGCGAAGATCCGATGGGTCAGCGTCCGCTGCCGGCGATCCACGACGAGCAATCGCGATTGATCCCGGCGGGCAGCGGGCGTCTGGGCGATCAGATGCGGCGGAAGCGCGTAGTCGAAGAGGTCGGCGGCGAGCGGGAGCACAACGGCTGGCCTCGCATCAGCGCCGTCAGGCGCTGGAGCCAACAATCGGATTTGAACCGATGACCCACGCTTTACGAAAGCGTTGCTCTACCAGCTGAGCTATGTTGGCACGCGCGAGAAGTGCGGAAAAAAGCTGCCGGGCTCTGAAGCGCAAGCTCCTTTTTCCCTCGCGGACAACGGCTCCGCGCCGTGGCCGCGAAATCAGGCCACGCGGGCCTCGGCCGGCGCCAGCGCGAGATCGATCGCTTGTTGCAGCTCTTCCCACTTGAACGGCTTCATCACCGCCGCGTTGGCCCCGAGTCCCCGGGCGATCTTGAGGCAGTCCGAACCCTGGAGATATTTGCCTCCGCCCGAAATTGCGACGATGCGGGCCATCGGCTGCGCCTTGCGGAAGGAAGCGATCAGTTCGAAGCCGTCGCCGCCTGGCATCACGATGTCCGTGATCACCAGGTCAAAACGTTGCTCCGTCAGCAACGCGGCGGCCTCGACCGCGCTGCCTACGGCCGCGGTGGTATGGCCCTGACGCTGCAGCCAGTGGACGAGGAGGCTGCGAATGCCTTCCTCGTCGTCGGCGACGAGAACAGAGAGGGCGTGGACTGCGGTGGCCATGGGCGCGGAATTGCCGTTGGGAATAATCGTCACGTTGGTGCTGCTGATGCAGTCCGACCAGCGGTAATTGCGCAGGGAGCGCGCAAAAAACCGTCAAAATCGCCGGCCTCGTCCGCCACGTGCCCGAAGCCCGACCTCAGCCAACGGAATGATGCGGTTGCGGTGGAGCCGCCTGTCCCCTGGCGGCTGACGTGCGACCGACCGGTCCGCAGCAGCTTGAGGACAAGCCGCTCCACCTTTCAGTGCCGCCGTTCTCACGGCTGATTTGAAAGCCAACGGCATGAGTCCTCAGGTGGCGGCTCAGCCGTGAACGCCGACCGGCCCGGCGGCGGCGCCTTCAGTTGTCGCTGATCCGGTCATCCGGCAGCCGTCCTTGCAGTTTTCGGCGAATCTTCAGGGCTTCGATTTCCTCGCGGAGCCGCTGCCCGAACAGCCCCAGGCGACGATGCACGTCGAGGGTCTCGAGCAGCTTCTGCTTCAGCGCCGCATCCTCGCACAGGCTGAACGCGGCGATGTCGACGAAGGCTTCGGGATCATCGACGGTCTTCAGGAAGGACGTCATCTCCTTCGATCCTTCCGGCGCCAGCTTGAGCTTGAGGCGGAGCAATCGCGCCAGTTCACGACGTAATGTCTGGTTCTCCTCCTCCGTAGCCCCTGCTTCGCTGCTCAATGCCCGTATGCGGATGCGACGGTACGGGTCGTCGCGGAGGATTTTCACGATCTCCACCCGGCACAGGCCCTGGAGCAGGAGGTTGGACGTGCCGTTCGTGTGCTTCTGGCAGGCGCGGATGATTCCCACCGTCGCCACCCGATGCGGTGGTTCAAAGCGCTCTGGGTCCCGCGTCGCGACCACATCGAGACCGGCGACCGCGAAAAGCCGGTTCGAAGCGAGCACGTCCCGCAGCATGGCGCGGTAACGCGGCTCGAAGATGTGCAAGGGCATCAGCGCCTGCGGAAAGAATGCGGTGTTCGGCAGCGTCATGACCGGCACTTCACTCGGCAGCGTGATTTCCATCTCCATGCCGTGAACTTAAGGCGGGTCGCGCTGAATTCAACTGTGACAGTGACGCGGTGGCACACCTGAAATTTGGCGCATCACTGTGCCAGGATGGGTCAATCGAGGCGACAGGCTAGGGCCCAACGCAAGGGTGGATAAGTTTCTTACCATTGTGGATCAGGGGTTAATAGAAACGAGACACTTTGGGGCACATCCGTTGCTAAACGCGTGGGCATGAGCCGCATTCTCGGTATCGATCTCGGAACCACGAACTCGTGCATGGCCATCATGGAAGGCGGAGAGCCGGTGGTCATCCCCAATGCGGAGGGCGCGCGCACGACGCCGTCGGTGGTCGCGTTCACGAAATCGGGCGAGCGCCTGGTCGGTCAGGCCGCGAAGCGGCAGGCGGTGACCAACCCGCGCAACACGGTCTTTTCCGCCAAGCGCTTCATCGGCCGGAAGTTCACCGAGGTGAAGGAAGAGGCGAAGAACATGCCGTTCAAGGTCGTCGAGGGGAAGAACGGCGACGCCTACATCGAGGTGCAGGTTGGCGACAAGACGGAGCAGTTTGCTCCGCAGCAGGTCGCCGCGTTCGTGCTCGGCAAGCTGAAGGCCGATGCCGAGGCCTACCTCGGCGAAAAGATCACGCAGGCCGTGATCACGGTGCCGGCGTATTTCAACGACTCCCAGCGTCAGGCCACCAAGGACGCGGGCAAGATCGCGGGTCTCGAGGTCCTGCGCATCATCAACGAGCCCACCGCGGCGTCGCTCGCGTACGGGCTCGACAAGAAGAAGGACGAGAAAATCGCCGTCTTCGACCTGGGCGGCGGCACGTTCGACGTGTCGGTGCTCGAGATCGGCGACGGCGTGTTCGAGGTCAAGGCGACCAACGGCGACACCCACCTCGGTGGCGACAACTGGGACGAGGCGCTGATCTCGTGGCTGGTCGAGACCTTCAAGAAGGAGAACGGCATCGACCTGCGGAAGGATCCGATGGCGCTCCAGCGGCTCAAGGAAGAGGCCGAAAAGGCGAAGATCGCGCTGTCGTCCGCCCAGACGGTCGACCTCAACCTGCCGTTCATCACCGCCGACGCCTCCGGCCCGAAGCATCTCAACCTCCAGCTCACGCGGTCGAAGATGGAGCAGATCTGCGAGACGCTCTTCGAGCGTTGCATCCCTCCCTTCAAGGCCTGCCTCAAGGACGCGGAGCTGACTTCCGCGCAGATCGACGAGCTCGTGCTCGTCGGCGGCATGACCCGCATGCCCAAGGTCGTCGAGATCGCGAAGCAACTCGGCGGCAAGCCGCCGCACCAGGGCGTGAATCCCGATGAGGTCGTCGCCGTCGGCGCCGCCGTGCAGGGTGGCGTGCTGAAGGGCGAAGTGCGCGATGTGCTCCTGCTCGACGTCACGCCGCTCACGCTCGGGATCGAGACCGCGGGTCAGGTCGCCACCCCGATGATCCCGCGCAACACCACGATCCCGGCGAAGAAAACGCAGACGTTCTCGACCTACAGCGACAACCAGCCGTCCGTTGAAATCGTCGTGCTCCAGGGCGAGCGGCCGATGTCGCGCGACAACAAGGTGCTCGGGACGTTCCGGCTCGACGGCATCCCGCCGGCCCCCCGCGGCATGCCGCAGATCGAGGTGACGTTCGACATCGATGCCAACGGCATCCTCCATGTTTCGGCCAAGGATCTCGGGACCGGCAAGGACCAGAAGATCACGATCCAGGGTTCGTCCGGCCTCTCGAAGGAAGAGGTCGACCGCATGACCAAGGAGGCCGAACTGCACGCCGCTGAAGACAAGAAGCGGAAGGAGGCGGTCGAGGCGAAGAACCAGCTCGATACGGCCATTTACCAGTTGGAAAAGACGCTCAAGGACGCCGGCGACAAGCTGGCCGCGGGCGTGAAGTCGAAGGGCGAGTCGGCGATCTCCGACGCCCGGAAGGATCTCGAGAGCAACGATACCGACCGCATGAAGGCGGCCTTGGAGAAACTCAGCGCCGTCGGCGCCGAGATCTATCAGGAGGCCCAGAAGGCGGCCCAAGCCGCGGGTGGCGCCCCCGAGTCCGGGCCGGCCGAGACAGCCGCCGGCGGAGCCGAAGGTGCCGCGAAGAAGGCTGAAAAGAAGGCCGATGTCGTGGACGCCGACTTCGAGGTCGTCGACGAGGACAAGAAGAAGTAAGCTCCCGATTCCCTTGGTGCGCCGGTCGCTCGTCTGCCGCCGGCGTGCTTTGTACAACACACACACCGAACTCCACCCTTCAACCCTAACCAAAACCATATGGCTAATGTGAAAATCAAGCCGATCGGGGACCGCGTCCTCGTCGAGCACATCGAAGAAAAAGAGCAGGTCCGCGGTGGTATCATCATCCCGGATTCGGCCAAAGAAAAGCCCCAGGAGGCCAAGGTCATCGCCCTCGGCACGGGCAAGAAGGGCGACGACGGCAAGGTCACGCCGTTCGAAGTCAAGGTCGGCGACCGCGTGCTGATCAGCAAGTACGGCGGCACTGAGGTGAAGCTCGACGACAAGAAGTACACGCTCGTCCGCGAGGACGACATCCTCGGCGTCATCGCCTGAGCCGAATCCCCCCTCAACTTTAAACACTCACTCAATCAAACATGGCTGCCAAACAACTCCTCTTCGACGAAGCCGCTCGTCAGAAGGTCCTCCGCGGCGTCGAGCTCCTCTCGAAGGCCGTCAAGGTCACCCTCGGCCCCAAGGGCCGCAATGTCGTCATCGACAAGAAATTCGGTTCCCCGACCGTCACCAAGGACGGCGTGACGGTGGCGAAGGAAGTCGAGCTCCCGGATCCCTATGAGAACATGGGCGCCCAGATGGTGAAGGAAGTCGCTTCGAAGACCTCCGACGCCGCCGGTGACGGCACCACGACCGCCACGGTGCTCGCCGAGTCCATCTACAAGGAAGGCCTCAAGAACGTCACCGCGGGTTCCAACCCGATCTTCCTCAAGCGCGGCATCGACAAGGCCGTCGAGGTCGCCGTCGCCGAGCTCGCGAAGATCTCCAAGAAGGTAAACGACCGCGAGGAGATCCGCCAGGTCGCAACCGTCTCCGCCAACTGGGACGACACGATCGGCAACATCATCGCCGACGCCATGGACAAGGTCGGCAAGGACGGCACCATCACCGTCGAGGAGGCCAAGTCCATCGAGACCACCCTCGACGTCGTCGAGGGCATGCAGTTCGACAAGGGCTACCTGTCGCCCTACTTCGCCACCAACATGGAGGCCCAGGAGGCCGTCCTTGAGGACGCCTACGTGCTCATCCACGAGAAGAAGATCTCCAACCTCCAGGAGTTCCTCCCGCTGCTGCAGACCGTCGCCAAGAGCGGCAAGCCCCTCCTCGTCATCGCCGAGGAAGTCGAGGGCGAGGCCCTCGCCGCGCTCGTGGTGAACAAGATCCGCGGCACCCTCAACGTGTGCGCCGTCAAGGCCCCCGGCTTCGGCGACCGCCGCAAGGCCATGCTCGAGGACATCGCCGTCCTCACCGGCGGCAAGTGCATCACCGAGGATCTCGGCCTCAAGCTCGAGAACCTCACCGCCTCCGACCTCGGCCGCGCCAAGCGCATCGTCGTGGACAAGGAGAACACCACCATCGTCGAGGGCTCCGGCAAGTCGTCCGACATCCAGGGCCGCGTGAAGCAGATCCGCCGCCAGATCGACGAGACCACCTCCGACTACGACCGCGAGAAGCTCCAGGAGCGCCTCGCCAAGCTGGCCGGTGGCGTGGCCGTCATCAACGTCGGCGCCGCGACCGAGTCCGAGATGAAGGAGAAGAAGCAACGCGTCGAAGACGCCCTCCATGCGACCCGCGCGGCCGTTGAGGAAGGCATCGTTTCCGGCGGCGGCGTGGCGCTCCTGCGCACCGCCAAGGCCGTGGACGCCGCTATCGCTTCGCTCGAGGGCGACGAGAAGCTCGGCGCCCAGATCATCCGCCGCGCCGTCGAGTCGCCGCTGAAGCAGCTCTGCTTCAACGCCGGCGTCGAAGGCGCCGTCGTGGTGCAGGCCGTGCTCGCCGCCAAGGGCGCCAACGGCTACAACGTCGCCACCGGCGAATACGAGGACCTCGTGAAGGCCGGCGTGGTGGACCCGACGAAGGTCACCCGCACCGCGCTGCAGAACTCGGCCTCGATCGCCGGCCTCCTGCTCACGACCGAGTGCATGATCACCGAGATCCCGGAGAAGAAGGAAGCTCCGGCGGGCGGTGGCCACGGCCACGGTCCGGGCGGGATGGACTACTAAGTCCCCCCAACCGCGCGGCTCGCTCCGCGCGATTGTTTCCAAAAAAGGGCGCACCGCTTCGGCGGTGCGCTTTTTTTGCGTCCATGCTTCGAGCCGGCGCAAAGGGCCGGCGACATGGAATGAGGAAGACATGCTTCGCGGCCGCTCAACGCGCAGCCGGAGCGATGGTTTCACCTCGCCCCCGACGGCGGGCCGATTCCGACTGCATGTCCTGCTGCCGTCCCGTCGTGCGGAAAATGCGCGTGGCGGTGATTCCCCCAGCGCGCCGCGGGTTCTTCCCTTAGGTATTGTCCGGGAGAACGGTTCGCCCTTGAGGGCATCTATCGGGAGGTCGCCGCCCGTAGCGCTGTCCACGGGCGTCTCCATCCCGGAGCGCGTCACGGCAACACACACAAAAAAACATCATGTCATCTCCCCTCCACCTCACGGTCTCGCCGGCTTCGCTGCCCGCCCTTCGCACCTCTCGGCGCTCGCTCATCCGAACCCTCGGCCTTGGCGCCCTGGGCGTCGGCGCCGCCGCGCTCCCGGCTCCCCAGGCCTTCGCCGGCTTCGCCTCCAGCGCCTCCCCTGCGGCGACCGACGTCGCGGTGCTCAACTTCGCGTTGAACCTGGAGTATCTGGAAGCCGAATACTACACCTATGCCGTCTCCGGCGCCGGCATCGAGGCGGCCGGCATCGGCGTCAACGGGAGCGGCACCCCCGGCATGACGACGGTGAAGGCGAACCCGCGGGTCAACTTCACGACCCCGGCCTATCGGCAGTACGCCGCCGAGATCGCAGCGGACGAGCGCGCGCATGTCGCCTTCCTGCGCACGGCCATCACCGCCGCCGGCGGGACGCCGGTCGCCCGCCCCGCCATCGACCTCAACTCCAGCTTCGCCGCCGCCGCCCAGGCAGCCGGCCTGGGCGCGGGGTTCGACCCGTTCGCCAGCGAAGTCAATTTCCTGATCGGGGCATTCGTTTTCGAGGACGTCGGCGTGACCGCATACAAGGGCGCGGCCCCGCTCATCGCGAACAAGACCTACCTGGAAGCCGCGGCCGGCATTCTCGCCGTCGAGGCGTATCACGCGGGCACTGTCCGCACCTTGCTCTATTCTCTCGGCGCCACCCCGCAGCAGGCGGCGCAAGCCCTCTCCGACCTGCGCGACGCGGCTGCCGGTTCGGAGGCGGACGAGGGTCTGGTCAAGGACGGCCAGGCCAACATCGTGCCCGCCGACGCCAACAGCATCGCGTTCAGCCGCACCACGCGGCAGGTCCTCAACATCGTGTACCTCGGCGCCAACGCGGCGAGTGGCGGTTTCTTCCCCAACGGCCTCAACGGCGACATCCGCTGAAGACCGGCATCGCACCCCTCCCGCGAACCCATTTCCAAATCATGAAATCCTATCGATCCTTCATCGTCCTCGCCGCTGCCCTCGGTTTCACCGCAGTGGCCCCGGCCCAGGTGACCACCGGCTTCGCGCCCGCGAGCCTGAGCAACGTCATCTTCAACGGCTCGCTCACCGGCGCCACGGGCGGCGCCAATCCCACGGGCGCCATCAGCCTGCTGTTCGCCAGCAATGGACTGGACTATTCCCTGGGCGCGATGGGTGACCTTTCGTCGCCCGTGCCCTTCACCTACACGAAGACCGGAGAGAACACCGCCACGATCGTTGAACCGCAGGCGGGCATGTCTGCGCCCCTGACGGTGACGCTCTCCTTCAGCAGCGCGACCGCAGGCACGTTCGCCGCGGATTACGGCGCCGGAAAAACGCAGTCGGGCACCTTCACCCTCTCCAACATTCCCTTCGAGGCCCCGGTGACCAACATGTCGAATCGTGTGTTCATCCGCGCCGGCGAAATGGCGATCCCCGGCTTCGTGATCGACGGCAGCGCTCACCGGCGGGTGTTGATCCGTGCGGTCGGCCCCGGCCTCGCCCCGTTCAACGTGCCCAATGTCCTCGCGAATCCGTCCCTCCAGGTTTATCGGGGCCAGACGCAGATTGCCCAGAACGAAGACTGGAGTTCCGACTCGTCGCTGGCCGCGCTCTTCACGCAGGTGGGCGCCTTCAGTCTTCCCGCCGGCAGCCGGGACGCCGCCCTGGTGGCCACGCTCCCGCCCGGGGCCTACACCGCCTTTGTCCGCGGCGGCGGGTCTTCCGAGCAGGGAGAAGTGCTCATCGAGTTGTATTTTGTCGACTGACGCCGGCGGCACGGAAGGGGAGGGGCGCACTGATCCGCCAATGGCGCGCCCCCGTCCCCGCCTTGCCAGCGAGGGGCACCCCCATCCCGCCCGGCGGCAGCAGCCGCGAGGAGCGTTGCGTTTTAGAGCGAATGAAGTGAAATCGTAGGCGATCAGGGCAGGATCCGAAACGCGAAGACGCGAAGGAGATTGTTGCAGCCGCGGCGCTGACGAAGCGGTGGCCTCCGAAGCAGGGCGGTGCAGCCACCGTTTCTTGCCCTGCCATCAGCCTTTACCGGCCGCCCGCCCTGACCTCCGCGTGCCACCGCGCAAAGCGTCCGGCGAGCGCGGTCACACGTTCCGGCTGCGCGCCCGCCAGATCACGGGCTTCGCCGGGATCGCCGGCGAGGTCGTAGAGTTCCCAGGGCGCCTGCGCCGACGAACGGATGAGCTTGAACGTTCCCTCGCGCATCGCGTGCCACTCGAACCGGCCGGTTTTCCACACCCAGTGAAGCGCCGCATGCGGTGAGGGCGCCGTGCCGGTGAGGGCGGGCAGCGGATCGCGTCCATCGACCCGGTGCCCCGGCGGCAGCGCGGCACCCGCCGCCGCGCCGACGAGCGGCAGCACGTCGAGGGTCGAAAGTATCTCGCGGCACGTCGTTCCGGGCGTGATTCGCCCCGGCCAGCGGAAGATGGCGGGGACGCGGATGCCGCCCTCGTAGGTGGAACCGGCGCCGCCGCGAAACGGAGCGTTGGACTGCTCCCCCGAGCCGACGCCGGCAAGCTGGTTGGGAAACGCGCCGTTGTCGGAGATGAACAGGACGAGGGTGCGCTCGCGCTGGCGAAGGTCGTCGAGGGTCGCGAGCACGCGGCCAATGGCGTCATCGAGCGCCGAGAGGACGGCGCGGAAACGTTTCTTCGGATCCGGCTCGTCGACCCTCAGGCCGTGGAGCGCGAAATACTTGTCCGGAGCCTGCCACTCGGGCTTTCCGCCTGGTTCGACGTTGGCCTGCGTGGGCGCATGTACGGCGTTGAAGGGCAGGTAGACGAACCAGGGCTGATCGCGATGGCGGCGGATGAAATCGATCGCGGCATCGGCGAAGAGATCCGTCGAGTACCGGCCCCGCAGGTCGACGGGCTCCGTGCCGCGGCGGAGGTCGTTCTGCCCATGGTAAAGGTGGTTGTAGTAGCCGGAGTTGCCGCCTTCGACGCCGAGGAACTCGTCGAAGCCCCGCTCCGTGGGCCGCGATCCGGGCTTGAAGCCGGCATTCCATTTTCCGAACGCGGCCGTCGCGTAGCCGAGCGGTTTGAGCAGGGCGGGAATGATTTTCTCCGCCGCCGGCAGGCCTTCGCCGCCCGGGCGCGCCGGCAGGCGCGCGTACTGCAGCGCCTGGTAGTTGAATCCGGTGCGCTCCGGATGGCGTCCGGTGAGGAGGGCGCCGCGCGACGGCGCGCAGCTTGGCGAGGCCACGTAAAAGTCGGTGCAGCGCACGCCGTCGGCGGCGAGACGGTCGAGGTGGGGAGTGCGGTTGCCGGGGTGACCGTAACTCGGCAGGTCGCCGTAGCCCAGATTGTCGGCGAACAAGAGCAGGATGTTCGGCGGCGGGACCGACGCGCGAACCACCGGGGTGCCCGGGAGGCATCCGAGGAGCAGCGGGAGGACAGTGGCAAACCGGATCATCGCGAGGGCGACGGCCGAGGCTGCCTCATGCTCCCGTTTGCCTTCAACGCGTGATTCGCTCGTATTCGCGCCTCACGTCCGCCGCGCTCAGCGCTCCGGCCCAGATTTTCAGCTCGTCCAGGACGCCGGTGAAGCGAAACGAATCCTGCTTCGGCACCACGATCTTGCCGACGATGAGGTTCTCGGTCTGCAACACCTCGGCCGGCAGCCGGCCTTCGACCACGACCTTGCCGTCGACATAAGTCGTCAGGCGCTCGCCCGATCGCACGTACGCGAGGTGATACCATCGGCGCGGCTGGATCAGCTTGGGAGAATCGATGATCTCGTTCACCTGGATGCGCACGGCTCCTTCACGTACGGCGAGGTCCAGCCGCCGCGGATCGGCGTAACGATACTGGCCGAGGAAGAACTGCTTTTCGACATCGTCGCAGTGGACCCAGGCGCTGAGGGTGAAATCGCGCGGCGGTATGACCGGCGCGCCGGCGTCCACATAGTCGGCGTTCGATCCGAAACGCAGTCCCATCCCGGTCACGCCCGGCTCCGGACGAGGCGCGCCATGAACGGTGCCATGCCGATTCTGGCCGCTCGCGTCGGGCACCCGACGGTCCGCGATCCGTTCGAAATCCCAGTGCAGCAGCAGGGCGGGCGCCGCGGCTCCCGGGCAGCCGGCCAGCGCGATCCCTCCAGCCAGGACGGCGAGCGACTTCATCGCGCAGTGACGCGGGTGGTTTTCGCGCCGGGGGTCCGGTTGTAGAAAATCATGAGGTTCTTGCTCGTCCAGCCGGCGGCGACGATGTCCAGCCGGCCGTCGCCATCCATGTCCACCACCTGCATGCTCTGGCAGGACATGGTGCCTTCATCGACGGAGAAGCGCTGCCACCGGGTGGCCGTCTCGTCGGTCGGCGCGTAGATGCGGATGCCGTAGTTCTTCTTCGCCTCCTCGCCCCACCAGCCGACGACGATCTGGTCGCGCCCCAGGCCGAGCACGTCGACGCAATCGAGCGCGTGGATCGTCGCGAGCGAATCGTCGAGCAACTGCCGCCTGCCCCAGTGCCCGGCCCCGTCCGGCGTGTAGGCCGCCACCATGGTCCCGTGCTTCGGTTCGGCCGTGGCGAGGAAGGAGGTCGACGCGGTCCGGCCGACGTCGATTTCGCCGACCCCCGCGTGCAGCGAGCCGTCGGGCCGGCGCACCGCGGCCTGCATGCCAGGCAGGGGCCGCACGCCGTCCGGTTTCCAGCCGCGGGCCGGGTCGTTTCCCATCAGGTCGATCCCCTCGATGCCCGCAAAAAAGATCCGCTCCGCGCCGCCGGGGCCGTCGGGCGCGACGGTGAAGGTGTGCATGTCGCGCATCGATTCGATCAGCAGCTTCCGGCGCAACGAGGTCGCAGGCTCCAGGGTGAATTCGTAAGCGTAGATCTTCACCTTCTCGTCGACCGGCAGGTTCTTTTCCCGGAGGTGATTTCGCCGGCCCAGGTTCGGCACCGAGACGACGTACTGCGTGCCGTCGACGTCGCGCGCCCACTTGAGCCGGTGCTGCTCCGGTTCGCTCGGCACCTTCACCGGCGTCCACGGCTGGGTCGGGTCGGCCGGCCGGCGGAGAAAGTACACCGCGGAATCGGGGCCGCGGGTGCAGACGGCGATTTCCACCTTGCCGTCACCATCGGCATCACGCGCGTCGATCGCCATCGCGCCCTGGCCGTCGAGCCTGCCGGCCAGGTGGAAGCGCTTCCAGTCGCCGTGCCGGAACCAGTAGAAGTCCCAGACGTCGGCGAGCAGCAGGTCGGGCCGGCCGTCGCCGTCGACGTCCGCCACCGCCAGGCCGTAGCCACGCTCGATGGGCGCGACGAGGCGCGGTTCGAAGACCGGCTGCGGCAGCGACGCCGCGGTGGCGGTCGCAGCGAAGAAGAGCGCAGCGCAGCCGCCAACGGGCGCGAAGGAAAAGAGGTGCATGGGATTCAGGCGATGATTTCCCGGACGACCTTGCCGGCGACATCCGTGAGCCGGAAGTCGCGGCCGGCATGCCGGTACGTCAGCCGTTCGTGATTCAACCCGAGCAGGTGCAGCAGCGTGGCATGCAGGTCGTGCACGTGGACCGGATTCTCCACGACTTTGTAGCCGAAGTCGTCGGTCTGCCCGTACGCGAAGCCGCGCTTCACGCCGCCGCCCGCCAGCCAGGCCGAGAAGGCGAACGGGTGGTGGTCGCGGCCCTCGCGGCCCTTCGTGCTCTTGCCGACGTCGAAATGGTCCTCCGCCATCGGGGTGCGGCCGAATTCGCCCGCCCAGACCACGAGCGTCTCGTCGAGCAGGCCCCGTTGCTTCAGGTCCCGCACCAGCGCGGCCGCGGGCTGGTCGGTGATGAGGCAGTTCTGCTTCAGGTTCTTGTCGAGATCGGTGTGGTCGTCCCAGGTGGAATGGAACAACTGCACGAAACGCACCCCGTGTTCCACGAGCCGGCGAGCGAGCAGGCAGTTCGTGCCGAAGGCGCGTGTCTCGTCGCGGTCGAGCCCGTACATCGTGCGGGTGGCGTCGCTCTCCCTGCTCAGGTCGAGCAGTCCCGGTGCGGCCGCCTGCATGCGAAACGCCATCTCGTACGACTCGATGCGAGAGGCGATCTCCGCGTCTCGCGTGGTGTCGAAACGCTGCTGGTTCAGCTCGCGGATCGCATCGAGCCGCGCGCGCTGGGCCGCCGGCGGAATGCCGGGCGGGTTCTGCAGGTAGAGGATCGGCTCGCCCGAACTGCGGACCGTCACGCCCCGGTAGCTCGAGGGCAGGAACCCGTTGCCCGCCAGCGACGAGCGGGCCTCCACATCCTTGCCGGAATTGAGCACGACGTAGCCCGGCATGTCGCGGCTGACGCTGCCCAGCCCGTAGTTGACCCAGGCGCCGAAGCTGGGATGGCCGAAGAGCGGCGTGCCGCAGTTGAAGATCAACTGGGCGGGATCGTGGTTGCTGTTGTCGGTGTGCAGCGAGCGGATGACGCAAAGCTCGTCCGCGACCGAGCCGGTGTGCGGCAGCAGGTCCGAGAACGGCAGGCCGCTCTGGCCGTGCGGCTGGAACACGCGCGGGCTCGCCATGACGTTGCCGAGCATGATCGTCGGATCGACCAGCCCGGCCGGCGGCCGCTGGCCGTGCCAGCGGGCCATCTGCGGCTTCGGGTCGAAGAGGTCGAGATGCGACGGCCCGCCGGCCATGAAGATGAAGATGACGTTCTTCGCCTTGGGCGCGTGGTGGGGGCCCCGCGGGGCGGCCACGCGGCCGGCGGCGGCACCGAGCGGCGAGGCGCCGAGGCCGAGCAGTTGCGACAGCGCGATGAGCCCGATGCCGTGGGCCTGGCGGGCGAGAAACGACCGCCGGGACAAGGCGGGCGAGGCGTGATGGGAGTAGGCGCTCATTCGCGGTTGATGAATTCGTCGAGGTTCAGCAGCACGCTCGCGAGGGAGATCCACGCGGCGGACTCGGCCGGCGACGTCCCGGCGATCGGCTCGCCGGCCAGCGTGCGGGCCGCCGCCTCGTCGCGGCCGTACAGCCGCCGCTGCTCATTGAGGTGAAGTTCCAGGGCTTGGATCTCCGCCGCTGCCGGCGGTCGGGCCAGGGCGAGCAGGAAGGCATGCTCCAGCCGGCGCCGGGCGTGCTCGCCCGGCACCTCGCGCCACAGCCGGCGGGCGAACGCCTGCGCGGCTTCCACGAAGGCGGGGTCGTTGAGCAGGTTCAGCGCCTGCAGCGGCGTGTTGGAGCGCTCGCGCTGCGCGCAGGCCTGCGCCGTGCCGGGGAAGTCGAAGGTGGTGAGCTGCGCGAAGGGCGTCAGCCGGTGGATGAAGGTGTACAGCCCGCGCCGATACACGGCGTCGCCCTGGTCCGCGACCCACGGGTTGCGCGTGTTCTCCTTCACGAGGCCCTCCGGCTGCGGCGGACGCACGCTCGGGCCGCCGACGCGGGGATTGAGCAGGCCGCTCGCGGCGAGGGTGGCGTCGCGCACGCCCTCGGCCGACAGCCGCAGCCGCGTCTGGCGCGCCAGCAGGACGTTGGCGGGATCGCGCTCTGCCAGTTCGGGACGGGCGTGCGAGGATTGCCGATACGTGGCCGAGGTCACCATCAGCCGCAGCATCTGCTTGATGCTCCAGCCGCGGGCGGGAAACTCCAGGGCGAGCCAGTCCAGCAGCGCGGCGTGCGACGGGGCCTCGCCGCGGAAGCCGAGGTTGTCGGAGGTCGCGACCAGGCCGCGGCCGAACAGCTCCTGCCAGAGACGGTTGACAGTCACGCGCGCCGTGAGCGGGTGGCCGGGCGAGACCAGCCAGCGGGCGAGATCGAGGCGCGTCGGCTCCCCCTGCACCTCGAGGGGGGGCAGCGCTTCCGGGGTGCCGGGCGTCACGAACTCGCCGGGCCGGCGAAAATCCCCGCGGGTGTGGATCCAGGTCTTCCGCTCGTACGGCGCCTGCGCCATGGCCTGCGCCCGACCGAGGCGCGGCACCTTGCGGGCCAGGGCGTCGAGCTCCTTCGCGGCCTCGGCGATCTTGAGTTCCTTGAACCGGTCCGGCGCGATGACGCGGCCGTTGCGCAGGAAGTAATCTTGCAGCCGCTCGTGCTGGGCGGGCGTGCGCCGCTCCCAGGGCGTTTTCACGATGTTCATGCCCTCGAACTGGCCCTCGCCCTGGCCGCGGCCCCAGCTCGTGACGAGGATCTCGTGCGCCCGGGCCCAGGCATGATCGCCGCCGGGGTTGGCTTCGATCCACCGTATCTTGTCCTCCCAGGCCCGCTGCAGGGTTTCCAGCTCCGCCGCCATCGGGGCGAGCAGTTCCTGGCGCCGGGCCGCGTAGGCGCGGCGCGGCTCGAGGTGGCGCTCGAGTTCGCCGGGCAGGGGAGCCTCGACGTTCTCCTCCTCGGCCGTGTTGAAGAACGCGTAGAGCCGGAAGAACTCGCGCTGCGAGATCGGATCGAACTTGTGGTCGTGGCACTCGGCACAGCCGACCGTCAGCCCCATCCACACGGTCCCGGTCGTCGAGGTCCGGTCGACGACCTGGCGCACGCGGCCGAGCGCCGGGTCGGCGTTGCCGGTCTGGCGGTCGCTGATCGTGTTGCGCAGGAAGCCGGTCGCGATCCGCTGGTCGATCGTCGGGTTTGGCAGCAGGTCGCCCGCGAGCTGCTCGATCGTGAACTGGTCGAACGGGAGGTCGCGGTTGAACGCCTCCACCACCCACTGCCGGTAGCGCCAGGCATACGGCCGGAAGTTGTCGAGGCGGATGCCGTCGCTGTCGCCATAGTGCGCGAGGTCGAGCCACCAGCGCGCCCACTTTTCCCCGAAATGGATGGAGCCGAGCAGCCGGTCGACGAGCCGCTCGTAGGCGTCGGTCCGCGCGTCGGCGACGAACGCCTCGACCTCTTCCCGGGTGGGGGGCAGGCCGGTCAGGTCCAGGCTCAGCCGGCGGATCAGCGTCTCCCGCGGCGCCTCGGGGGCCGGCTCGACCTTTTCCTGCTGCAGCCGCTCGCGGACAAAGCGGTCCACCGGATGCACCGCGCCGGCGATCGCGGGCGGCTCGATCCGCTCCGGCGGCACGAGCGACCAGTGTTTCTCGTAGGGCGCGCCCTGTGCGATCCATTGCTGCAGCAGCGCCTTTTCGCGCGCGGTGAGGGTCTTGCCGGTCCGCTCCGGCGGCATGATGTCCTCCGGCTCGTCGGTGACGATCCGCGCCACGAGTTCGCTATCCTTGACGTTGCCCGGCACGACCGCGTGCGCCCCCGAAGCCGCTTCGCCGACCGCAAGGTCGCGCACGTCGAGCCGCAAGCCGCCCTTGCGGCCGGCATTGTCGGGTCCGTGGCACGCGAAGCAGTTCTCCGCCAGGATGGGCCGGATGTCGCGGTTGAAGCGCAGGCCCTCCGGTCCCGCCTGGGCGGCCGGCGCGATCGCGCCCAGCAGGGACGCGACCAGACCGAGGGCTGAAAACGAAGGGCGGGAGGAGAGCGGCATGAGGCGCGGAGGTCGGAAGGGAGGGCGGGGGCGCCGGTTCAGAAGGAGATCGTGTTCGTCCAGAGATAACGCCGCGGCTCCTGGAAGAACGTCGCGTTCTTCACGCCGGCCCACCCGGTGATCGCATTGGGCGTGATGATCACATGGTAGCGGTTGAAGAGGTTGTTCACGTTGAGCTGCGTGGAGAAGCCGTACCGCTTGAAGCGAAAGTCGTAGCCGAGGATCAGGCTGACGCGCTGGGTGTTGGGCCAGTAGAAGGCCTCGCGCCGGGGGCTCTGGCCCGACGTGCCGTTGGGATAATAGTAGAAGGCGCGGTTGCGCCAATCGAGCGCGAGATTGCCGCCGACGCGCAGGCCGCGGAGCCGGCCCTCGGTGAACGTGTACATGCTCGTGTAATTGAGCGAGTACTCGCCGTAGCCCGTCGTCTTCTCGCCCGCGATCGTGGTCGCCACCTCGCCCGGCGGCGTGAAGCCCGGGTTGATCTGGAGGTCCGTGATGGGCAGGCCGGTCACGCCGGTGAGGATGGAGCCGCGGGTCGGATCCGTGATGTTGAGCACGCGCGCGGCGGCCGAGGTCGGCGCGATGCGCCCCGTCACATCCTCGGGCTGGGCGTAGTACGGGTTGCCCGGGGTGCTCATCATCGCGATCGTGAGCGGCATCGCCCCCGCGGCGGTCGCGCTGACGACCGGCGTCGTGACGCTCGGCGTGGCGGGCACGTACACGGGCGTGCGGTCCGCGTAGGTGACCTGGCCCGCGGCATTGGCGTGGAACTGGTCGTTGTAGAGCTGGCGATAGCGCTTGGTGTTGCCCACCGTGCCGTCGGTGAAGGCGGCGGACACGCGCATCCGCCAGCTCCGGCTGGGATTGTACGTCACCGCAGCCTGGATACCGGTGGACTTGCGGTCGACGTTCGCCCAGGTGCTGGCGGCGCCGTGGGCGCCGTTGAGGCCCGTCGGATTGATCGCGCTCACGAGCGCGCCGGGGATGCGCTGCTGCTCGTCGTCGGAATTGAGGTAGAAATAGGTCGCCGTGGCGGAGATCACGCCCGCGCGATCCTGCAGCTTGACGCCGACCTCGCCGCCGAGCGCGTGGGACGTCTCGACCTGGACGCCGTCGGGACCGATGCCCGCCTCGAGCGGGGGATTGAAGGAACTCGAGGCCGCGACGTACGGCCGCAGCCAGTCGCGGATCGCGTAGTTCACGCCGACGTTGAAGTTCACGTTCTTCGATTCCGAGGAGAGGGGAGCGTTGGTCCAGACGCGGTCGAGATCGCTGTCGTTGTAACGCGCGCCCACCAGCACCGACAGCCGGTCGCGGAGGAACTTCGAATGATTGACGAGATAGACGCCCTTCTGGCGCAGCTCCGTGATGGTGTACGTGCCGCCGTTGGAGCGGACGCCGAGCGGATTGCTCGCGCTGATCAGGGACGGATCGCGCTCGTTGGTCGGGCGCCGGACGTAGGTTGTTCCGCCGATGGTCACGCTCTCGTTGAACGGGTCGAAGAACGGCTGGCCGACCGGCCCGCCGGCGATCGAGTAGTACAGCGTGGGCATCGCCTGCCGGCCGACGCCCGTCACCTGGTTGCCGATCAGGTTGCCGCTGGCGTGGGCCTGGTAGAGGTTGTAGTTGATGAACCACTGCTTGCTGCGGTTGAAGTCCGCCCCGAACATCGTCTGGCTCTCGGCGCCGAGGAACCGGTGGTTCGCCACCGCGGCGAAGCGCGCGGCGGTCGTGCGCGTCGGCTTCCAGATCGTGGCGCCCGTGACGGAGGACGCCCAGTCGCGCAGCGGGTTGGAAGCGTTGTTCGGCGTGAGGAACGCGCCGCCGCCGGAACTCTTCAGCCGGTCTTCGAAATTGTTGTAGCCGACTGAAACGTCGGTCGAGAGCCAGCGGTTCCATTTCGATTCCGCGGTCAGGGTGATGTACTCGTTCTTGCTGCGTTCCGTGCGATGCCAGCCGGCAAACGAGTCGGCGTTGCCCCAGTCGAGCGCGCCGCCGAGCAGGGCGCCGGCGTTGCTGGTGCCGACTTCGCTGCGCTGGACCTGGTTCGTCGCCACGAGGTACTTCAGGTTCTGCCCGTGCCGGCCGTCGTTGGCGGCGTTGCCGGCATTGAGGGTCAGGTTGGCGTTGTAGAGCCGGTCGTACTCGGTCTGGCTGGCGGTGAGGCGGACGACGGTGTGGTCCCTCGCCTTGGCGGCGAACTGCACGTAGTAGCCTTCGACCGGCCCGCCGATGTTCACGCGCCGGCCGGCGACGAGGCCGTTCATCACCGATACGCGCGCGGCGAGACGGCGGTTGCCGACCCCGTAGTCGAGGAAGGCGGTCTTGCCGCCATACTGGTCGAGCGTGAACTTGAACGAGCCGAAGGAGGACTTGTTGAAGCGGGCCTGCTTGGAGATCGTGTTGAGGACGCCACCGGCGCCGCCGCTGCCGTACAGCAGGCTCTGCGGCCCGTTGATCACCTCGACGCGCTCGATGTCGAAGTTGCTCGTGAAACCCTGGCCGGTGGAGCCCGGATTGGTGAGCGAGCCGAGCTGGATGAACGCGTCGCGGCGCAGGGTCGGCGACATGAGTCCGCGCACGGTCACCGACGACGTCGCCTGCCGGTCGCCCGCCTGTACGGCCGCGGCATCGGAACCCGGATCGTTGGTCGTATAGCCGCCGCCGGCCGTGTAGTTGGACACGAGCTCCTCCACCGAGGAGGCGCCGACGTCCTTCATGAACGCCTCCGTGAAAATGTCCGCCGTAACCGGCATCTCGATCAGGGCGGTCTTGAAGCGCGTGATCGAGTTGGAATTCAGCGCGCCGTAACTGGTGTCCGAATCGGCGGAGACTTCGAAGGCGGTGAGCGTCAGGGTCTCGTCGCTGCGGCCGGGCTCGCGGGGAGCAGTCGTCGCCGGAGCGGCGGCGGCACCGGCGTCGCCCGAGGCAACGAGCGTCGCGATGAGGCCGGCGAGGAAGGAGGGTCGGGAAGATTTCACAGGTGGGGGGGAGGATGAAGCGGAGGAAGTTGGCGGCGTTCCGGGTGGTCGCGCGTTCACTGGCGCGCCACCCGCTGGGCGTTTGGGAGCGGGGCCCGGTTGATGGCGATGGCACCGTTCGCCGTCTCCACCGCCACGAGACCGGTGTTGGCGAGGAGCCGCCGGACCGCTTCACCGGCGGTGAACTGGCCGCGGACGGAGTTCGTCGTCACGCCGGAGACCTCCTTGGCGACGAAGAGCAGTTGCACGCCCGACTGCGTGATGAACTGCTTGAGCGACACCGTCGCGGGCGCGGAGGGCAGGTCGTAGTACCTGGCGGAGGCCGGCTCCGCCGGGGCCGCCCGGCCCGATGAGCACGAGACGGCGACAAGGAGTGGTACCAGCAGGCGTCGGAGCCAGCTGGCGGGTGCAGTGGGGGGCATGCACCTAAGACGTGCCGACGCGAAAAACAGCTAGGGCCGAAGCTGAATCCGACGATTTGATTTCGTGGCGCGAAGAAAGGGTCGGGCCGTACGCGGCCCCGCCCCATCGATCACCGGTCCCCGAAGAGGGCGGATCCTTCCCGCTTGCGGACGCGAGCTCCGGCGGGGACCCGTTATTCGCCGCCCTGCAGCAGACTCAACAAGGGACCGCCATTTTCGGAGGACCGCGCTCCGATGCAGCCGCGGCGCCGACGGAGCAGCGGCCTCCGGGGAATCGATTTCACGACGGGAGAGCCGGCGCTACCGGTTGCTGCGGATGAGGGTCAGGCGGGACCGGCGTTCGACGGTGACGTCGGGGCGCGTCTCGATCAACCGGATGAAGGTCTCGGGTTCGTCGACCCGGAAGGAGCCACCAAAGCTC
>CALFZM010000339.1 GCA_937952235.1 uncultured Opitutia bacterium
TCCTGGACCTCGGATCGCACGTGCTCGACCTGCTCGATCATCTGCTCGGGCCGCTGACGGACGTCGCCGGCGTGGCGGCCAACCGCGCGTCCACCTATCCGGTCGAGGACACCGTCGCCATGTCGTTCCGGGCCGGTCCGGGCGTGCCCGGCACCGCCGCGTGGAACTTTGCCACGAGCGCAAACGAGGACGAGCTGGTCTTCTCGGGCTCCCTCGGCCGCCTGACCTGCTCCGTCTTCGGTTTCGAACCCGTGCGCGTGGCCACCCCCGAGGGTATCCAGACGCTGGAGACCGAGCGGCCGGACCACGTGCAGCAGCCGCTGATCCAGGACGTCGTGAACGACCTGCTGGGCTACTCGGCCGCGCCGACCACCGCCGTCGCCGCCCGGCGCACGTCCGTGGTCATGGACAAGGTGCTGGCGGATTATTACGGCGACCGGAGCGGGCCGTTCTGGGAGCACCCGGAGCGGTGGCCCGGGCGGCGTCCGCTCACTTCATGATCGAGTAGAGGCTCGCGTAGTCGTCCGTCCAGAGCGGCGTCGCCTTGCGGGCGGCCTCGGGCGCCTCCGCAACCTCCTTGATCCGCTCGCTCTCGAGGAACGCCGGGTTGCGCGTCACGATCATCCAGGTGGTGGCATAGATCCACCAGTCGGGCTCGTTGTCGTCGGAGATCGTCGCGACATGCAGGTCGAAATGCGCGGCGAGCTTCTCGACGACGGGCTGGAGATCGAGGTAGCGGTTCGAGATATGGATCGCGAGCACGCCGTCGGGCTTGAGGTGCTTCAGGTAGATGTCGAACGCCTCCCGCGTGAGCAGGTGCACGGGAATCGCATCGCTGCTGAAGGCGTCGAGCGCGAGCAGGTCGAAGGCCTGGGGCTGTTTCTCCTCGAGCTCGCGCTCCATCATCAACCGGGCATCCCCCATCACGACGTCGATCTTCGCCGGGGCGTAGGACAGGTACTTGAACTGCGAGCGGGCCAGCTCCTCGACGGCGGGATTGATCTCGTAGATGCGCAGGTAGTCGCCGGCGCGGCCATAGGTGGCGAGGGAACCGGTGCCGAGGCCGACGAGCCCGATCCGGCGGGGGGTCTCGGGCAGCGAGACGATGGCGCGACCCACGCCGCTGCTCTCGGCATAGTAGCTCGTCGCCATCATCGCCTTCTCGGGCTTCTGGAACTGGATGCCGTGCGTGGTGGCGCCGTGCAGCAGCAGGTGGTAGTTGTCCTCCGGATCGTCGGGGTAGTAGTCGTAGACCTTGAGCGTGCCGTAGAAATTGCGCGTGGCGCTCAGCGTGACCGTGCTGCTGCGCTCGTTCCATTGCATGACGAAGATGGCGCCGAAGCCGACGCACACCGCCATCACAAAGCCGCCCATGCGCGGCATCCACTCGGCGCTCAGCGTGCGCCGGCGCAGGTCCAGGATGCACCCGGCGAAGAGCACGAGACCGCCGAGGATGTAATAGGCCTGGTCCCGGAAGAAGAGCACGTATTCCTCCTTGAGGCCGGGGCTGTCGTCGAACCGCGAGCCGATCGCGGGCAGGACGACGGTGACCAGCAGGGCACCGACGCCGGCGGCGAGCGCGAGCTCGCGGCTGCGATGGCGGAAGCAGAGGACGCCGAGGGCGTACGTGAGGACCCAGAGGCCGAGCTGGAGCTCGCGGTACTCCTTGAACAGGGCCGGCGCGACGATGGCGACGAAGAACCCGCCCAGGGCGCCGCCGAGCGAGATATAGAGGAAGTACGCCGTGAGATGCCGCGGCGGCGGCTTCAGGCGGTAGAGCTCGCCGTGGCAGACCATGCAGGCGACGAACAGCGTCGCGGTATAGACGACGATCTGGAGCCGCATCGGCGCATCGTTGCCCGCCGGCAGCACGAGGCAGACGACCGCGGTCCCAACGACAAAGAGCGACGTGAAGAGGCCGCGATGATACCAGCGCGCGTGATCGAAGCTGATGATGAAGGTGAGCAGGTAGAGGCTCAGCGGCAGCACCCACAGGAACGGAATGACGGCGACCTCCTGGCAAAGCTTGTTGGTCGTGGCGAGCAGCAGGACCGAGGCGATCGCCGGAAGGCTGATCCAGAGCAGACGGTCGACGCCCGTCACCGCCGGAATCGCGGCCGGCACTGGGGCGGCGCCGCCCCCCGCGTCGTCGGCGGGAGCGGGCGCGGTGGGAGCGACGGCTGCCGGTGCCGGCGTCCGGCCCGCCGCATGCGCGTGGCGCCACAGCCTCCAGGCGCAGTAGCCGCAGAACACCACGAAGAGCGCCAGCCCGGCGGACCACATCGCGGCCTGGGTGTGGCGCGGAAACTTGACCTCGAAGAATACCGGGTAGCTCAGCAGCGCGAGCAGCGAACCCACGTTGGACAGCGCGTAGAGCCGGTAGGGCGAGACTCCGGGATTCGTCTGGCTGAACCACTGCTGCATGAGCGGGCCGGTCGAGGAGAGCACGAAGTACGGCAGGCCGATCGTGGCCATGAGCAGGAGCAGGATGCGCACGTTGGGATCGCCGCCGACGTGCGCCTTCCAGCTTTCGCTTGGCGTGATCGGCAGCATCACCAGCGACAACAGCAGCAGGAAGCCGTGCACGAGGACCTGCTGGCGGGGCTTCAGCCAGGTCGACGAAAAATGCGCGTAGGCGTAGCCGCCCAGCAGCACCGTCTGAAAGAAGAGCAGGCAGGTGGTCCACACGCCGGGCCCGCCGCCGAACCACGGGAGGATGTACTTGCCGATCAGCGGCTGGACCTGAAACAGCAGGAAGGCTCCCGTGAAGATCGTGAGCGCAAAGGGAAGCATGGACGGGGGAGAGGCAAAACGGTGGTGGGAGGGGACTGGGCGAAGCCGTGCATGACGGACCACAAGCGGTTTCGATGCAAGCTGCGCATCGCCGCGCCGGGCGGACCCGCCCGCCTCACCGTGGCACCCGCAGCGTGCGCATCGCCACCAGCAGGGCGCTGCCCAGCAGCAGGGAGGCGCCGAACAGGGGCGCACCCGGCAGGGTGAACGGCGCGTCGGGGCCGATGACCGAGGCGAAGATCCACGCCGAGAGCGGGGGCGCGAAGACGTTGGCGAGGCTCACGAGACTGGCGAGAGCGCCCTGTACCGTGCCCTGCTCGTCGACGGGGACACGCTGGCTGACGAGGCTGTGCGTCGCCGGGCCGGCGACACCCCCGAGCGAGCCGAAGCAGATCAGCACAAACACCATCCAGCCTTCCGCCACCACGCCGTAAAGCGCGCTGACCGTCGACCCGACGGCGAGCGCGCCGAACAGACCGCGCCGCTCACCGATGCGCGGAAGGATGATCCCGATCAGCCGCCCCTGCACCACGATCGCGGCCAGGCCCACCAGCATCAGGGAGAAGCCGACCTGGCGCGGGCTCCAGCCGTAGCGGTAGCCGGTATACAAGACCCAGATGCTCTGGAGCATCATGTTGCCGAACGCGGTGAGGAAGTGCACGCCGGCGAGCCCGAGGATGCCCGGGTAGCGCCGCAGGTTGAGCAGGCCGCCGACGGGGTTCGCCCGTCGCCAGTCGATCGCCCGGCGCTTCTCCACGGGGAGCGATTCAGGCAGGACGAAAGCGCCGTAGAGCCAGTTCAGTGCCACCGCGCCGGCCGCCACGTAGAAGGGCAGCCGCAAGTCGATCTCCCCCAGGAAACCGCCGAGCGCGGGACCGAGGACGAAGCCGATGCCGAACGCCGCCCCGAGCATGCCGAAACCCTGCGCCCGCCGCTCGGGAGGCGTGACGTCGGCCACGTAGGCGTTGCAGGACGAAAGGGCGCCGGCGAACAGCCCCGCGACGATCCGCGCGGCCAGCAGCCAGCCGAAGGTGGGCGCCCACCCCATCACGAGGTAGTCGAGCGCGGAGCCGGCGAGCGCGGCGAGGATCACCTTGCGCCGGCCAAACCGGTCGGACAGCACGCCGAGCAGCGGCGCCGCCAGGAACTGCATGGCAGAGAACGCTCCCAGCACCCAGCCAAACGTCCGTGCGCCGTCCGCCGTGTCGCCGCCCCGGAACTCGGTGACCAGGCCCGGCAGGACCGGCGAGATGATCCCCCACCCCAGGACGATCAGGACCAAGGTCAGAAAAATGAAACGCACCGCCGGCGCACGGGGGGCTGCGGCGGCGGTGGTCATCGGCGCAGCTCACGCCTTCCTGCCGCGGTTGGCGAGCCTCGGGCGTGGAAACGTGGAACCCGGTCGATTCGGCGTGAGTCTGGGACCTTTGTGCATCACGGTCATCGCATGCGCACCATCGTCCTTCGCCTCACGGGACTCTGGCTCCTCGGGGTGGCCGCGCTCCACGCCCAGCCAGGCGAGGCGCGTTTTTCCGCCACCCTGTCCGCGGAAGACCGCGCCGCCGCCGGCTACGCGAAACTCTCGTCGGATGAGGTGGCGGTGATCGACGCGCTGTTTCGGCGCGACACGGCCGGCCGGGTCGCCGCGTCCCGGAGCAAGGAGGACGAATCGGCCGAAACCACGTTTTCGCAGCGCCTGAACGCCGAGGAACGTCGCGCCGCGGGTTTGGCCAAGCTCAGCGCCACCGAACTGCCGAAGCTGGACGCCTTCATCGCGCGCCAGCAGAGCGCCCGCCTCGCCCGGTCCTTGCTCGCGCCGCCGTCCTTCGTCACCCGGCCCTCGCGCGTGATCCCGACCGAAGCGAAGAAGGAGCGACAGATCCATGGTTCGTTCTCGCTCAGCTACGGCGTCGGCAGCGGCGGCTACAGCGAGAAATCCGGCTCGATGGTGCTGACCCTCGACGATCCCGAACGGGGCTTCTCAATCAGCGTCGGCTACTCCGAGACCCATACGAAGGGCGGATATATCTACCGCGACCCGTTCCAGCGGGATCCCTTCTACGATCCGCTGCGCGGGGGCCCGCTGGAGTCGGCAATGCCATTCCGGCCCTGAGCCGGATCATGCAGGTGGCCTTCAGAGCAGCCGTGAAAACGGCCGCACTGAAGGGCGGAGCAGCTTGTCCTCAAGCTGCTGCGGACCGGTCCATCGCAGGTCAGCCGCCTGGGGCCAGGCGGCTCCACCGGCACGGCATCGTTGGCTGAGTCCGACGGCAAGGTCTACGGCTTGCCCTCGAACCGCTGCGAACCGGTCCGTAGAATGGCAGCCGCCTGGGGCCAGCAGGCTCCGCCCAACGGCCCTGGCTGCGGGCTAAGCTCCGCTCGAAGGGGCGGAGCGCAGCGCGACAGTGACGCGGATCAGCTCGCCGGCGACGGCGGCAGCGGCCTGACGATGCCGGTCCTCGCGCAGCGAGCCATCGTCGGCGAAGGCCTTGTGCGCCTGCGGGACAATGCACTGCGTGGGCACGACGTGGCATCCGAGATGCACCAGCAACTGGCGGCAAAGCGTCAGAGAACGCACGCCGCCAAACATGCCCGGCGAGGCCGAGACGACGGCGGCGGTCCTGCCCTCGAGCGGGTTTTCGTCCGCACGCGTGCACCAGTCGAGGACGTTCTTGAGCAGCGGCGTCATCTGCGAGTTGTACTCGGGCGAGGCGATCAGGAGACCGTCGTGCGCCCGGATCAGGTCGATCAGCGCCTGCGCCGGGGCGGGAATGCCTTCCGCCTCCTCCAGGTCGCCTTCGTAGAGGGGAATCGACAGCTCCTTGAAGTCGACGACCGTCACGACCGCACCACCCGTGCGGGCCGCCGCGACCACACAGGCGAGCAGCTTCTTGTTGAGGGATTCACGCCGGGCGCTGCCGGCAAAGGCGAGGATGCGAACGGGTTTAGCCATGATGCGAAAGGCGGAATTCGCACCGTGCACCGCTGGTGGCAATTCTCAACGCCCCCAGCACAATTCCGTTCCACCGCCGCTGCGTCCCGTTTGCCCTCACCCCAACCCACGCGGCGCCGAAGCGTCCCCCGGGAGCGCGGGCGTCCTCGCCCGCCTCGGCAGGAACCCCTGCAGCCGACCCTCAAATCACGGACGAGGCCGGACGGAGAGGTGGACGGCTAGCTCTCAAGCCGCTGCGGAAGTGGTTTTCGAACGCCAGCCGCCTGGGGACAGGCGGCTCCACCCCGCGGAATCGTTCCGGCTCCGGTACGGCGGGCAGACGGCGACGTCCGCACTTCCGCAGGGAAGCTTCAGCCCAAGGCCTTCAGCAGGCGCTCGAGCTCGGCCTTCTTCGCCTGCTGGTCGGCGAGCTGCTTGCGGGCGCCCTCGAGCACGGCCGGAGGCGCCTTGCTGACGAACGCCGGGTTGGCCAGGCGCGTCTCCGTGCCGGCGATGTGTTTCGTGATCTGCTCGATCTCCCGCGTGAGCCGGATGCGTTCGGCGCCGGCGTCCACGGTGCTGGCGAGATCGAGATAGACCGTGCCGAGCGGCGTGACCACGGCGGGCGCGCCCTCGACGCTGTCGCGACGGGTGAGCTCCGCGGCGCCGATCATGCGGGTAAGCTTCGCGAGATTGCCCGCCAGGACGTTCCAGTCGCCCTCGGCCGCGATCACGAAAAGCTTCACGTCGCGCCGGCTGGCGAGGTTGTGCTCGGCCTTGAGGGCGCGCGCCTGGCTCACGAAGGCCTTGAGCTTTTCCACGGACGCCACCGCGGCGGTGTCGACGCCGACACCGCCGGCCTGGAGCACGTCGACGAGTTCCTCCTCATCCTCGACCCGGGCGTCCTCGACGAACCTCCCCGCGGCGCCGTAACCGAGCTGCTGCCAGAGTTCCTCGGTGATGAAGGGGATGAACGGATGCAGCAGGAGCAACGTCTGCCGCAACACGAGATCCTGGATCGCGAGGCAATTGGCCTTCGTGGCCGGGTCCTGGAGCTTCGACTTCGAGACCTCGACGTACCAGTCGCAGAAATCGTTCCAGAAGAATCCGTACAACCCCTGCACGGCGGCGCTGAATTCGAACTCGCGGAAACACCGCGCGACCTCCCGCGTGGTCGCCAGCAACCGGTCGAGGATCGCGTGGTCGTCGGCGTCGAACTTCGACGCCTCCAACCGCGCCACGATCGCCGCCAGCGCCGAGTTGTCGCCTGCCTCGCCGCTCATCTGCCGGAAACGGCACGCGTTCCAGAGCTTGTTGCAGAAATTCTTGCCGCCCTCGATGCGGTCCTCCTGGAACCGGATGTCCTGCCCCTGCGGTGCAATCGAGATGATGCCGAAGCGGAGGCCGTCGGCACCGTACTTGTCGATCAGATCGAGCGGATCGGGCGAGTTGCCGAGCGATTTCGACATTTTCCGGCCCTGCTGGTCGCGGATGATGCCGGTGAAGTACACGTGACGGAACGGAATCCGCGCTTTCAGCTCGGACTCCGTCAGGCGCGGAGCGACCGTCGCAGGGCGGCCATTCCCCCTCGCCGGGAGCGGCTCAGCCGGCCCCATGAACTCCAGGCCCGCCATGATCATGCGCGCAACCCAGAAGAAGATGATATCCGGCCCGGTCACGAGCGTCGTCGTGGGGTAGAAATACTTCAGCCCCGCCCGCTCCATCGCGGCGGCATCGGGCCAGCCGAGCGTCGCGAATGGCCAGAGCCAGGACGATGCCCAGGTATCGAGCACGTCGTCCTCCTGCACCCAGTTCTCCGGGTCGGCCGGCCCCTCGAGCGAGACGTGCACTTGGGCCGGGTCGGCCAGGTCGGCCTCGGACAGCTTTTCCTTGTCCAAGCCCTTCCGATACCAGACGGGGATGCGATGACCCCACCAGAGCTGCCGGCTGATGCACCAGTCCTGGATGTTCTCGAGCCAGTGGAGATACACCTTGCTCCAGCGTTCCGGGTGGAAACGGATGTGCCCGTCGCGCACGGCAGCCTTGGCCTCCTCGATGCGCGGATACCGCAGCCACCACTGCCAGGTCAGGCGTGGCTCGATGGGCACATCGGCCCGCTCCGAGTAACCGACATTGTTCGCGTACGCCTCCTCGGCCACGAGGGCGCCGCGTTCGCGGAGCAGCTCGGCGGCCTTCTTCCGCCCGGCAAACCGCTCCACGCCGGCCAGCTCGGGACCGGCCAGCTCGTTGAGCACGCCGTTGGCGTGGAGCACGTCGACCGCCGGCAGGCCGTGGCGCTGGCCGATCTCGAAATCCACCTTGTCGTGGGCCGGCGTGATCTTGAGCGCGCCGGTGCCGAACTCGCGGTCGACCGACGCGTCGGCAATGATCGGAATCTCGGCGGCCGGGCCGATCGGACGGCGCACCTTCTTCCCGATCCAGCCGGCGTACCGGGGATCGTCCGGGTGCACGGCGATGGCAACGTCGCCCGGGATCGTCTCGGGGCGCGTCGTCTTCACCTCGACGAACTGACCCGGGACGTCGACCCGCTCGTACCGGACGCGGTAGATCGTGCCGTTGACCGGCTTCATGATCACTTCCTCGTCGCTGAGCGCGGTCTGGGAGACCGGGCACCAGTTCACCATCCGCTTGCCCCGGTAGATATTGCCCTTGCGAAAGAGGTCCACGAACACCGTGAGGACCGCCCGCGAATAATGCGGGTCCATGGTGAACTGGGTGCGGTCCCAGTCGCACGAGGCGCCCAGCCGGCGAAGCTGCTCCAGGATGATGCCGCCCTTTTCCTGCCGCCAGGCCCAGACTTTCTCGAGGAACTTCTCCCGGCCGAAATCGTGGCGGGTCTGCTTCTGCTTGCGGAGTTCGCGTTCGACCACGGTCTGCGTGGCGATGCCGGCGTGATCGGTGCCCGGCACCCAGAGGGCGGAGAAACCCTCGAGCCGCGCGCGGCGGATGAGGATGTCCTGGAGCGTGTTGTTGAGCACGTGCCCCATCGTGAGCACCCCGGTCACATTGGGCGGAGGGATGACGATCGTATAGGGCTCGACCCCCTCCCCTTTGGCGTTCCCGGCGAAGGCACCGGCTTCCAGCCAGGCGCCGTACCACTTCTTTTCGACATCGCGCGGTTCGTAGCTCTTGGAAATCTCGGCCATGGATGCAGGTCGGTGTTGAACCGCCGAGGAAACCGGTCGCCGCGAAGTGAAGCAAGGGGTTTGTTCCCGCCGCGCGCGGCCGGATTGAGCGTTGAAAAGTGGACTCCCGGCCGGCGATGTTCAACGTTCGCCGCTTTAGACCATGCCCGCCAACATCCCGACCCGCGCCCGCGCACAACTCTCGTTTCCCGGGGTGGTGCCTGTCGCCGCGCGACTGGCGGCGTGCAAGGAATTCGTCCGCACCGAAATGGCGGGACTCAAGTCGCGGCACCAGGCGGGCGGTTCCGGCCTGGTGATCTGTGGCGAACGGGCCCGGATCATCGACGCGCTCCTGACCCACCTGTTCGAATACGCGATGCGGTCGTACCAGGAAAAGGGCGCGGCGCCGGTGCCGGTGGCGATCGTCGCGCTCGGCGGCTATGGCCGCGGCGAACTTTCGCCCTGGAGCGACGTGGACATCATGTTCCTGTTCCCGACGAAGACCAAGCCCGCCGAGGCGAAGCCGCTGCAGGAGCACCTCACCAACGAGATCCTGTACATCCTGTGGGATTGCGGCCTCAAGGTGGGGCACTCGACGCGGACGATCGACGACGCCTTCGTCGAGGCGCGGCGGGACATCCAGTCGAAGACTTCGATGCTGGAGGCGCGGCTGGTGACCGGCTCGGAGAAGTTGTTCGACACGTTCTCCCAGGCCTATCGCAGCTACTACGCCAGCGAGAATCCCAAGGAGTACATCGCGGCGCGGCTCGACGACCAGGCCAGCCGGCGGGCCAAGTACGGCAACACCGTCTTCAACCAGGAGCCCGACATCAAGAATGGCGTCGGCGGGCTGCGGGATTACCAGAACGCGGTCTGGATGGCGCGGGTGAAGCTCGACCTTACCTCGCTCGACGAGCTCGCGGCGCAGAACTACCTGCGCGTCGACGACCTGGAGGCGTTTCGCCGCGCGTACGACTTCCTGCTGCGCGTGCGCAACGAGCTGCATTTCTCGAGCGCGCGCGCGACCGACGTGATGAACCTGGATCTGCAGCCCCGCATCGCGGAGAACCTCGGCTACACCGAGCCCGAGATGCTGGCCCGGGTGGAGCATTTCATGCAGGAGCACTACCGGGCCGCGCAGACGATCTATCGCGTCTCGAAGCTCGTGGAGGACCGCCTCGCCCTCAGCATCGGGCGCAACGGCCAGGGCGACAAGCGCTCGTTCCGCGAATCGCTCCTCGCCTCCCGCTTCACCCGCAGCAAGCGCATCGACGGTTTCCTCCTCCGCGGCCAGGAACTGGCGGCGGAGAAACCGGAAGTGTTCCGGGATGACCCGGTTCGGATTGTCCGGGTTTTCCGCCATCTTCAGACGCTCGAGGCGGTGCTGGACCTGCATCTCGCCGAGCTGATCCGGGCCTCGCTGCCGATGCTGACCACGGAAGTCGCCCACTCGCCGGATGCGACCGTCAGTTTCCGCGCGATCCTGAACGAAGCGGGAGCCGTGTATCCGGTCCTGTCAAAGATGCATGAACTCGGCGTGCTCGGCCGGTTCATCCCGGAGTTCGACGGCCTGACGTGCCTCGTCCAGCATGAGTTCTACCACCGGTATACGGCCGACGTGCACACGCTGAACGCCATCCGCGAGCTCGACCGGATCTACACGGAGGCGGAACCGATCACCCTGAAGTACCGGGCGGCATTGCACGAAACCAAGGACGCCTCGCTGCTTTACCTCACGCTGCTCCTCCATGACATCGGCAAGTCGGAAGGCATCCGCGGTCACTCCGAGAGCGGCGTGCGGCTCGCCGCGCCGCTGCTGGAACGCTTCGGCGTCGCGCCGGACGACCGCGAGCTGATCCTTTTCGTGATCAAAAATCATTTGGTCATGGCACGATTCTGGCAGAAGCGTGACGTCGATGATCCCAATACCGCCACTGCGTTCGCCGATACGGTGGGGAGCGCCGAGCGGCTCCGCTACTTGTATGTCCACACGTTCTGCGACGCGCGCGGCACGGCGGCGGACTTGTGGAACAGTTACAAGGATACGTTGCACACCAACCTCTATCGCGCCACCTTTGAACGCCTGAAACACGGAGCCGCCGTCGATGCCGGCCTGCAGGAAAAGAAAACAATGACCCAACAGGAGCTCATCTCCAAAAAAATCCCCGGTATCAGCGCCGACGAAATCAACGCCCACTTCGGGCTGCTTCCCGACCGCTACTTCGTCCACACGGATACGGAGGAGATCGCGCTGCACATCCAGATGGTCAACCGGCTGCTCAAGTCGATCACGACCGCGGATTCCGTCGGGTCGCTGCGGCCGGTGATCGAATGGAAGGATGACCTGAATCGCTCGCTCACCGTGGTCAACGTCGTCACCTGGGACCGCGCAGGGCTGTTCTACAAGCTGGCGGGCGCCTTCAGCGTCGCCGGGCTCAGCATCCTCGGCGCCAAGGTCATCTCCCGCACCGACCACATCGCGATCGACACCTTCTACGTCGTCGAGCCCGGCCGCGGCCCGGTCCAGAGCGCGAGCGCGCAGGAAAAATTCGCGCGCACGATCGAGGAGGCCCTCGTGGCCAACCGCGATCTCCTGCCCGACATCATGGCGCAGGCGAAGAAGATCGCGGCGACCCGCTACCTTTCCACGTCCACGGGCGAGACGCTGCAGAGCTCCTTTCCCCCGACGGTCGATGTCTACCACGAGCTCTCGATGGAACGCACCATCGTCGAGGTCCAGGCCCGCGACCAGATCGGCCTGCTGTACCGGCTGGCCAAGACGATCTCGGACCACGGCTTCGACATCACCTTCGCCCGCATCGGCACCGAACGGGGGGTCGCGATCGACACCTTCTATATCGTCGGGGCCAACCACGAACCCGTGGAAACCCCCGACCGCCTGCACACGCTGCGCGACGCGCTGAACGAGGTGATCGCACCCGCGGCCGCCGCGGCTCCCGCGAAATAGCGGCCGCCGCGCAGCTTAACGCTGCGGCGCCGGCCCGGGCGCGGGACGCTTTTTCGGCAGCACCTGGTTCGCCTCGGCCCACTGCTCCCACCGCGCCGTCAGGCGCTGGACCAGGTCCGGCCGCTCCCCCGCGCGATCCCGCAGTTCCGTGCGGTCGGCGGCGAGATCGTAAAGCTCCCAGGGCGAGCCGTCCTCGGCCGGCTGCACGGCCTTCCAGTCGCCGTGGCGCACCGCCTTGTTGCCGTACTGCTCCCAGAAGAGCCAGCGCCCGCCCGGCATGGCCTCACCCCGGAGCGCCGGAACCAGGCTCCGGCCAGCCAGCGGCGTCAGCGCCCGGCCGTCCTGTGCCGCCGGATACGCGACGCCGGCCAGCTCGAGCGCGGTCGGCATGATGTCCGTGAGATAGCCGGGCGTTCGATGCCAGCTCCCCGCCGCCGCCTTCAGCCCGGCCGGCCAGTGCGCGATGAGGGGCGTGGCGATGCCGCCCTCGTGCAGCCGCGACTTGTAGCGGCGGAACGGAGTGTTCGAGGCGTTCGCCCAGCCGGTGCCGTAGGACGAGCCTCCCCGCGGGGCATTCCGCCCCCCCGCGCCGCCTGCGGCCGGTTGGTTGATGGCCGCGAAGTCGCCACCGCCAAGGTCGGTGTAGGGCTCCGCGCAGGCGCCGTTGTCGGACAGGAACAGGATGAGGGTGTCGTCGAGCCGTCCCAGGTCGCGCAGCGCCTCCACCACGCGGCCCACGTTCCAATCCATCCGATGCACCTGCGCGGCATACACCGCCATGCGATAGTCGAGCTGCTCCCGCTGTTCCGCCTCGAGCGCCGTCCAGGCGCGGGCACCGTCATCGCGCGGTGACAGCTGCGTGCCGGGATCCACGACGCCAAGTTCGCGCTGGCGGGCGTGGCGCGAGCGGCGGAGTTCGTCCCAACCGTCCCGGTACCGGCCCTTGAACCTCGCAATGTCCTCCGCCCGGGCGTGCAGGGGCCAGTGGGGCGCGTTGAAGGCGAGGTAAAGGAAGAAGGGCGTCCCGGCCGGATGCTCGCGCAGGAAGCGAAGGGCATGGTCCGTGAAGGCGTCGGTCGTATAGTAGTCCGCCCCCTCGGGAGTGGGCAGGGGCGTGTTGTCGAGCGTCAGGCCGCGCGGCGCCGCCGGCCGGAAATACGAACTCGCGCCCGAAATGATGCCGTAAAAGCGGTCGAATCCCCGCTGCAGCGGCCATTTGGGCCGGTCGTGGTAGCCGAGATGCCATTTGCCGGCCAGATAGGAGCGATAACCGGCCGGCTTGAGCGCCTCGGCGAGGGTCAGGCAGCGGTCGTTGAGAAACTCCTGATAGCCGGCCGCCGCATCCGCGGGCGCGCGCTTGTTCGGGTCCTCGGCCAGCGTGCCCATGCCCGCCGCGTGCGGATCCAGCCCGGTCAGCAACGCCGCGCGCGTGGGCGAGCACCGCGCCGTGTTGTAGAATTGCGAGAAGCGCAGTCCGCCCCGCGCCAGGGCGTCGAGATGGGGCGTCTCGATCTCGCCGCCGTAGCACCCGAGGTCCGAGAACCCCATGTCATCGGCGAGGATCACCACCAGGTTGGGCCGCTCGGTTGCGGCCGCGGGAAGATCCGGGCTGACACCGAGGGCCAGCAGCAGCGCGAGCGCGCGGGGCACGAAACGGGGGAAATGCGACATAAGGGTGCCCCGCAGCGTGGAGCGCGGCGCGCCGTTGCCAAGCGCGGTCCACCGCCCGCCCGACATGGGAGAAAACTTGGCCCTGGCCCTTCCACCCGTCCAAACTCTCCGCCGTGGAACGCCGCCGCCCGATCCCATCCTCCGACACCGCCGCCGACGGCCCGCCGCCGCCGGCACCGGACGTGCCGCCGGCGCCCGGCCCGTTTTATCGCATCGCCGCCCTGGCGACCCGCACGGACGATCCGGCGCTGGCGCTGCGCGAGATGCTGGACGTGTTCGTCGCCACGTTCCGGGCCGACGCGGGTTCCATCGCGCTGCTGAGTCCGGACAGCGGCCGGCTCGAAACCGAGGTCCAGGTCGGCACGACCGACGCGAACGCGCCGCATGACCTCAAGCTGGGCCACGGCATCACCGGCTGGTGCGTGCTCAACCGCCGCTCCCTGCTGGTGGCCGACGTGACTTTCGAACCGCGCTACATCGCCGTCCGTCCGTCCGCGCGCTGCGAGATGGCCGCACCGATGCAGCACGAGGACCAGGTGATCGGGGTGGTCGACCTCGAGAGCGACGGCGTCGGCGGCTTCACCCCCGCCGATCTCGACCTGCTCGAGCAGCTCACCGCGGAAGCGAGCCTCGTCCTGCAACGGCTGTGGCAGGTGATGCACCTGAAAGAGAAGGGCCGGCAGCTCGAATCGCTCATCAGAGCCGGCCAGTCGCTCGTCACCAAGCTGGAGCAGCAGGAACTGTTCGACACGCTCTCCCGCGAGGCGCGCAACACGCTGCGCGCCCGCGCCGGCGCGCTCTACCTGTACGACCCGCAGCAGCGCACGGTGCGCTGCGCCGCGTTCACCGACGGCGCCCTCGCGCCCCCGGCCGCCGGCGAGCTTCCCATCGCGTCGTGCCTCGTGGCCTCGCCGATCCATACGCGGCGGACGGTATGGTTTCCGGACATCCAATCCCCCGAGTACCAGGAACTGCTCGACCTGCCCGCCGATCCCGGCCTGCGCTCCGTGCTCGCCAGCCCGATGCTCTACGAAGGCGAGGTCCTGGGCGTCGTCACCGTCTTCACCGACCGGGTGCACCGGTTCGACAACGACGAAAAACGGCTGTGCAACGCCCTCGCGAGCCTGGGGGCGGTTGCGTTGCAGAACGCCCGGCTCTACGCCCGCGTGTTCCAGAGCGAGGATGTCCTGCGCCAGAACGAGCGGCTCACCACGCTGGGCCTGCTCGCCGCCGAGATCGCCCACGAGATCCGGAACCCGCTCACCGTCCTGAAACTGCTTCACGGCGGGCTGGGCGTCGACTTCCCCGAGGGCGACCCGCGGCGGACCGACATGCGCGTGATCGGCGAGAAGCTCGACCAGCTCGATGCGATCGTCACGCGGGTCCTGGGCTTCGCCAAGGCGCCCTCGAGCCTGCATTCGCGCTGGTCGCTGGCCGACATCGTGCAGGACACGCTGGTGCTCGTCCGGCTGAAGCTCGCGCAAAGCAAGGTCGCGCTCAACTTCGAGCCGCCCGCCCGCGCCCTCTACATCGAGGCCCACAAGGGCCAGATCCAGCAGGTGCTGCTGAACCTGCTGCTCAACGCCACGCATGCGATGCCCGACGGCGGCTCCATCACGCTCACCCTTTCTCCCGCCGGCGCCCCGGGCACACCGCAGGCCTGTCTCGACATCACGGATACCGGCACCGGCGTCGACCCTTCGATCCACGACCGCATCTTCGATTCCTTCCTCTCCGGCCGGCCCGATGGCACCGGGCTCGGGCTCGCCATCGCCAAGCGCATCCTCGTCGGCCACCATGGCGACATCGCCCTGCACGCCACCGGCCCCGGCGGCACCACGATGCGCATCACCCTGCCCCTTGCCCGCTGAACGCCCGCCTGCCCGTGCCGCCCGTCATCCGCAACCCCCGCCCGCCTGCCCCGCCACCCGCCCCGTCGGGCGGACGACTTTCGGCCCGGCAGGCGCGCACCCTGCGCCTGCTCGCCGGCGTGCTCATCGTCGGCGGCATCTTCGTCCTCGCCTGGCTGGAACGGATGCCGCTGCCCCTGCGGCTGATCGTGGGCCTGAGCGATATCGTCGCCGGCCTGGGGCTGCTCGTGCTGGTCCGGCAAAAACGGTAGGAGCCGCGCCGAAAGAGCGGGACGTCTGGCTTGGCCGCGGTCGCCGCGCGGCGCTCAGCCCGCGGGCTGCAGCTTGAGGTCCACCATGAGGTCCGCGGCGATCTTCTCGAGGTCGGCGCGCAGGGCGGGCAACCGGATCGCCGGCGGAATGGACACGGTGGCGCGGGCCTTGAACAGCACTCCCCCGCCCATCGGCGCGCTTTCGCGCTCGGAAGCGAGCTCCTCGACGTTGACCCCGTGCGACGCGAACACGCCGGACACGCTGCGCAGGATGCCGGGGCGGTCGGTCCCGACCAGCTCCACGAGCGCCAGCACTCCGCGCACCGAACCGGCTTCCAAGCCTCCGCCCGCATGGACGATCACCCGCAACCCGTCGACCTCGAGGGTGTGCAGCGCCCCGACCAGCTCCTGTCGGCGCGCCTCGTCGACTTCCACGCGCAGGATGCCGGCGAACTGTCCCCCGAGCCGGCACATCCGGCTCTCGAGCCAGTTGCCGCCGTGATCCGCGACCCGGCTTGCGATCAGTTGCACCAGACCGGGCCGGTCGGCGCCGATCACCGTCATGACGAGCGTGGCGAGCATGCGGCCAACGCTGCAATCCGCCCTCGCGCGCGCAATCCCGGAAAACGGCCGCGGCTCCCGCTCACTCCTCGAGCTCCACGTTCCAGTAGGCGACGTCGAGGAAATCCTTCCAGTGCTCGTGCGGCTGGCGCCCAAGGACGAGCGAGATCACCGGCCGCCATTTCGGCCGGACCGGCTTGCGGATCAGCCGCATGCCGGCCTCGTGCGGCAGCCGGTTCGCCTTGCGCGTATTGCACTTGATGCAGGAGCAGACGATGTTCTCCCACGTCGTCTTCCCGCCGTAATCGCGCGGGATCACGTGATCGAGATTGAGCTGCTCGCGCGCCAGCGGTCGGGCGCAGTACTGGCAGGTGTCCTTGTCGCGCTCGAAGACATTGTTGCGCGTCAGCTTGAGCTCCTTGCAGGGCAGCTTGTCGAAAAACGTCAGCAGGATCACCCGCGGCAGCCGGATCACGCGCGTGGGCGTGTGCACCGCCTCGACGGCCGCGAGCGGCGGATTGCTCACGGAGAAGTCGATCCAGTCGAGCATCGAGAACGTCCGGAAATCGTCGTCGTGATGATGCACGACCTGGGCGTGCCCGCGGGCCAGGAGCCCGAAGGCGCGGCGCGCGCCGATGACGTTCACCGCCTGCCACAGGCGGTTCAGGACCAGCACCGGTTGTTCGAGCGCGGCTTCCATAGGCGACTACGGGGGAAGGCCAATACAAGTGCCCGCGCCGGACTGTCAAGGGTGGGGCCGCCCCGCCGGTGCCGATGCCGTCACGACGGCGGCAGCTCCGCGCGGCTCGGCTCCAGCACCACTCCCTTCACGCGGATGCCGGCCAGCTTGGCGAGGATCAGCTCGGCCGAATCCGTGGCCACGTCGACGAGCGCGTGGCGCTGGTGCAGGTCGATCGCGCCCACGACATCGGCCGGCAGCCGCGTGACACCCGCGATCTTTCCGACGAGGTCGGCGGGGGTGACCAGCTGTTTCCGGCCGACATTGAAGAAGAGCGTCGTCATGCCTGCCTCCCGCCCCGTGCGCGCCGGACGCTCGAACCGGGCCTTCCCGGTCGCACGTTCCACCGGGCGCCCGGCCGGCTTTGCGCCGGACGCCGGTTCGGGAGCTTCGCGCGCCGCTTCCGCCGGAGGCCGCCCCTCCGGTCGCGCCGCCTCCGCCGCGACGGCGCCCGCCGGCTTGCCCGCCGCCGGCGCGTCCCCGCCCTGCAGCAGGTGGATCAGGGCGGAGCAGATGTCGGTGCTCGCATAGCCCTGGTCGAGCAACCGGTCGATCATGCGGTCGTGCGGTTTGAACTGCCGCGCCTCGAGCGTGGTCCGGATGCGCTCGAAAAACACGTTCGCCCGCGCTTCCTCGACCTCGTCGAGCGACGGCAGCCGCTCGCGCCGGAGCCGCAGTTTCCCCCAGCGAATCATGCCCTGCAGCTTGTAGATCTCCTGCCCGGAGACGAAGGTGAATGCCCGCCCCGACCTCCCGGCGCGGCCAGTGCGGCCGATGCGGTGCGTGTAGTCCTCGACGTCATTGGGCAGGTCGAAATTGAACACGACCTCGAGGTCGTCGACGTCGAGCCCCCGCGCGGCGACGTCGGTCGCGATGAGGAAGTCGAACTTCCGCTCGCGGAATTTCTCCATCACGCGGTTGCGCTGCGCCTGGGAGAGGTCGCCGTGCAGGCGGTCGACCTGGTAGCCCCGCGCGTGGAGGTGCTCGTCGAGGTCGTCGACCATCACCTTCGTGCTGCAGAAAATGATCCCGTAGCGGAAGTCGTGCACGTCGATCAGCCGCGTGAGCGCCTCGAGCTTGGAACGGCGGTCCACCTCGAAGTAAACCTGCTCGACCTGCGGGGCGTTCTGCGCCTGCGCCTCGATCCGGATCCGCGCCGGATCGCGCGTGAAGCGGCCGATCAGGTCCTGGATCGCGCGCGGCAGCGTGGCGGAGAAGCACAGCAACTGGCGCGCCGCGGGCACCGCCGCGAGGATGTGCTCGATGTCCTCGCGAAAGCCCATGTCGAGCATCCGGTCCGCCTCGTCGAGGACCACGAGCTTCAGCGCGTCGCATCGCAGCGTGCCCCGCGCCATGTGATCCATCACGCGCCCCGGGGTGCCGATTACGATCTGGACGCCGGCCTCGAGCGCGCGGAACTGGCGGTCGTAACTCTGCCCGCCGTAGATCGGCACCTCCCTCACGCCGCGCTTGAACAACGCCAGCCGGCCGGTCTCCTCCGCCACCTGCACCGCCAGCTCGCGCGTGGGACACAGGATCAGAACCTGCACCTGGCGCTCCGCGGGATCGACGCGCTCGATCGCCGGGATCGCGAAGGCGGCCGTCTTGCCGGAGCCGGTCGACGACTGGCCCACGATGTCGCGGCCGGTGAGTGCGACGGGAATCACCGCCGTCTGGATGGGCGAGGCCTCCTCGAATCCCATCTTCGCGACGGCCTTCAGGATCTCGGGGGAAACCCCGAGCTGGTCGAACGGACGTTTTTCCATGCCGCACCCTGACCGCCCCCGGTGCCGCCGACGAGCACGCTTTCGCATCCCCTGGGCGGGAGAAAAATCGGCGAGCGCGTGCATCCGCCGCGCATCGTCGTCCGTTTCAGCCCGACGTAAGCCGGGCCCCGCCCGGTCCACCACCTCCTCAACCCACGAAGTTCGTCCCAGACATGATTGCTATCCGATCCCTCGTCCTCCTCCTCAGCGCGACGGCGGCTGCGACCGCCTCGGCCCAATCGAGCAGCCTGGTCAACACGTCCACGCGCGGCGTGGCCGGCGCCGGCGCCAACGCCATGATCAGCGGCTTCGTCGTCAACGCCCCCGCGGGCCAGCTCCGCTGGGTGCTCGTCCGCGGCGTGGGCCCGTCCCTCACGGGATTCGGCGTCAGCACTCCGCTCACCGATCCCGCGATCCAGGTCACCGCCGGCAACGGCACGGTGATCGCAACCAACGACAACGTCGCCACCGCGCCCAATCTCCAACTTCTGAATACGGTCACCGCGGCGGCCGGCGCCTTCCCGCTCACGAGCGCAGCGGATTCCGCCCTGCTCATCGGCGTTCCCGCCGGAGCCTACACGGTCCAGCTGCACAGCAACGCCGCCACCGAGGCCCGCCCCGCACTGCTCGAGGTCTACGAGTTCGGCTCCGTCGCCGCCGGCACCACCGCGCAGACGATCGCCGGCCTCGCCGCCGCGAATCCCAACCTGAGCACGCTCGCCACCGCCCTGCGCGTCGCGGGTCTCGACGCGACACTCGCCGCCGGCGGGCCGTTCACCGTCTTCGCGCCGACCAACGCCGCCTTCGCCGCCCTGCCCGCGGCGACGCTGAACGGGCTGCTCGCCAACCCGACCCAGCTCGCCCAGGTGCTCCTGTTCCACGTCGCCAGCGGCCAGGTGCTCTCCACCCAGCTCACCAATGGGCAGAACATCACCACGCTCCGCACCGGCGCACGCCCGCTCGTGGTCAACCTCACCGGCGGTCCGAAGATCGACAACGCCAACGTCGTCGGCGCCGATGTCCGCGCCCTCAACGGCGTCGTGCACGTGATCGACGCCGTCCTCCTGCCGTAGTCCTTCCCCAATGCGGCCGCGTGCAACCCGCGCGGCCTGCAGCCCGATTCAACGCCCGCTCCGGTTCATCCGGAGCGGGTTTTTCGTTTTCCCGCCGGCCGGGTCGCCCTTCGCGATGCCGGTGCACGCGGTGCGCGGGCGCGCGCTTGATGTTTTCTTGATCCTTCCGCCGCTGCGCTTGATTAGGCGGCGGGACGGCTCCGTGGCACGATGGCGTCATGACCGACGCCGCCGTACTCGCCCTGACGCTGGGCTTCTTCCTCCTCTGCGCCGCATGCGCCGCCGGATGCGACCGCCTCCGCTGACACCCGCGCCTCCGCCCCGCCATGGAAGACCTACTCATCGCGCTGCTCGCCCTCGCCTGCCTCGGCTACCTCGTCGCTGCCGTGCTTCGTCCCGAGAAGTTCTGATCCGTCCTCCCACCGGATCGCCTCCCCATGACCTCGCCCAACGACTGGCTGCAACTCGCCCTATTCGCCGGCGCGCTGCTCGCGCTCACCAGGCCGCTGGGGTGCTACCTGACGCAGGTCTTCGACCCGCAGGGTCGCACCTTCCTCGACCCGGTGTGCCGCCCGCTCGAGCGACTCACGTATCGCCTCGCCGGCATCGACCCGGCCCACGAACAGTCCTGGCGGAGCTACGCCACGTCGCTGTTGGCGTTCAGCGCCGTCGGGCTGCTGTTCACCTACGCCCTTCTTCGCTGCCAGCATCTTCTCCCGCTCAACCCCCGGCAGCTCCCCGGCCTCGCTCCGGCACTCGCCTTCAACACCGCCGTCAGTTTCACCACCAACACGAACTGGCAGAGCTACGGTGGCGAGGGCACGATGAGCTATTTTTCGCAGGCCGTCGGCCTCACGCTCCACAACTTCACCTCTGCCGCCGCCGGTCTCGGCGTCGCGGCTGCCTTCGTCCGCGGTCTCGCCCGGCAGGGGGCCGCCACCGTCGGCTCGTTCTGGACCGATCTCGTCCGCGTCACCTGCTACCTGCTCCTTCCGCTCAGCCTCGCCTTCGCGGTCTTTCTCGTCTCGCAGGGCATGATCCAGAACTTCAAGCCGTACGACACGGTGCGAACGCTGGAGGAGTCCCCGACCCCGGCGCTCCGGACCGACCCGGCCGACCGGACGCCGGCCGGTCCCGACCGTCAGCCCGCACCGGCGGAAGCGGCGGTCGGCACCCAGACGATCGCGCAGGGGCCGATGGCGTCGCAGGTCGCGATCAAGATCCTCGGCGCGAACGGCGGCGGCTTCACCAACGCCAACGCCTCGCATCCGTTCGAGAATCCCACCCCGCTGGCGAATTTTCTCCAGATGCTCGCGATCTTCGCGCTGCCCAGCGCCCTCACTCATCACCTCGGCCGAGCCGTGGGGAATCCGCGTCACGGCTGGGCGGTCTGGAGCGCGATGTTCGTTCTGTTCCTCGCCGGCGCGCTCGTCATCTGGTGGGCCGAGGCCGCGGGCAACCCGCTACACCACGCCCTCGGCGTCGCCGCGGCGGACGGCAATCTCGAAGGCAAGGAACTGCGGTTCGGGGTCTTCAACTCGGCGCTCTTTGCCGCGATCACGACCGCCGCCTCCTGCGGCGCGGTCAATGCGATGCACGACTCGTTCACGCCGCTGGGCGGCCTGGTGACGCTCTTCAATATCCAGAGCGGCGAGGTCATCTTCGGCGGAGTCGGGGCCGGACTCTACGGCATGCTGACGTACGTCATCCTGGCGGTCTTCATCGCGGGCCTGATGGTCGGCCGCACTCCGGAGTATCTCGGCAAGAAAATCGGGGCTCGCGACGTCAAGCTGGTGATGCTCGTGCTGATGCTGCTGCCCGCCGCGATCCTCGGCCTCACCGCGTGGGCCGCCACGAGCACGTGGGGTGTCGCCGGACTCAACAACGCCGGGCCGCATGGCTTCTCCGAGATGCTCTACGCGTACAGTTCCGCGGTGGGCAACAACGGCAGCGCCTTCGCGGGGCTGACCACCACTCCGGCCGACGGCGACGTGCGCTACAACGTCACGCTCGCCGCCGGCATGCTGGTGGGACGCTTCCTCGTGATCGTGCCCATCCTCGCGCTGGCCGGCGGCCTCGCCGCGCGGAAGCACGTTCCCGCCGGGCCCGGCACGTTTCGCACCGAGGGCGCGACGTTCGTCGTGCTGCTGGTCGGCACGGTCGTCCTCGTGGGTGCGCTCACTTTCCTTCCCGCCCTCGCGATGGGCCCGGTCGTCGAGCACGCGCTGATGCATGCGGGCGGCCGCTTCTGAAACGTAACGCGACGATGAACGCCAGATCCCCTTCGCTTTTCGACCGCCGCATCCTGGGACCGGCCATGACCGAGGCCTGCCGCCGGCTCGGCCCGCGCGCGCAGCTCCGGAATCCGGTGATGTTCGTCACCCTGCTTGGCGCGCTGCTCGCCTTCGGTCAGCTCTTCACGTCCGCGGAGCCATTCCGCTTCGTCCTGCAGATCGCGCTCTGGCTGCTGTTCACCGTGCTTTTCGCCAACTTCGCCGAAGCCGTGGCCGAGGGGCGGGGCAAGGCGCAGGCACGGACGCTGCGCGCCTCCCGGCGCCAGCTCATCGCGCATCGCCGCACGCGCGGTGGCGCGCTCGAGGCCGTCGATGCCGGGCTGCTGCGGCAGGGCGATGTGGTCGTGGTCCGGGCGGGTGAACAGATTCCCGGCGATGGCGAGGTGATCGAAGGCGCCGCGTCGGTCGACGAGTCCGCCATCACCGGCGAATCCGCGCCCGTCATCCGCGAGGCGGGCGGCGACCGCAGCGCCGTCACCGGCGGAACCGTCGTGCTCTCCGACATGCTGGTGCTCCGCATCACCAGCAACCCCGGCGAGGGCTTTCTCGATCACATGATCAGCCTGGTCGAGGGCGCCAGGCGGCAAAAGACGCCCAACGAACTTGCCCTCACGATCATGCTCGCGGCGCTGACGGCCATCTTCCTGCTCGTCGTCCTCGCGCTCCGGCCCTTCGGCGCCTACGCGGGCGCGGACTTCTCCCTGACGACGCTCATCGCGCTGCTGGTGTGCCTGATTCCCACCACCATCGGCGGGCTGCTGAGCGCGATCGGCATCGCCGGCATGGACCGGCTGCTCCAGCGCAACGTGCTCGCGATGTCCGGCCGCGCGGTCGAGGCGGCGGGCGACATCGACGTGCTGCTCCTCGACAAGACCGGCACCATCACGCTCGGCAACCGCCAGGCGGCCGACTTTCTGCCGGCGCCGGGCATCACCCGCGAGCGCCTCGCCGAAGCGGCGCAACTCGCCTCGCTCGCCGACGAGACGCCGGAGGGCCGCAGCGTGGTCGTGCTCGCCAAGGAGAAGTTCCGCCTCCGCGGCCGCGACCTGGCAGCTCCGCATGCCTTCGTGCCCTTCACCGCGCAGACCCGGATGAGCGGCCTCGACCTGCCCGCCGCCGGTGCCGACCGGCCGGCGCGCTCGATCCGCAAGGGCGCCGCGCAGGCCATCCGGGCCTGGGTCGAGACGAACGGCGGCTCGTTTCCCGCCGCCGTCGGCGCGAGCGTCGATTCGATCTCCCGCCAGGGCGGAACCCCCCTGGTCGTCGCGGAGGGGTCGGCGGTCCTCGGCGTCATTCACCTGAAGGACGTGGTGAAGGGCGGCATCAAGGAGCGCTTCGCCCAGCTGAGGACGATGGGCATTCGCACCGTGATGATCACGGGGGACAACGCGCTCACCGCCGCGGCGATCGCCGCGGAGGCCGGCGTCGACGACTTCCTGGCGGAGGCCACGCCCGAGATGAAGCTGGCGCGCATCCGCGAGGAGCAGGCCGCCGGACGGCTCGTGGCGATGACCGGCGACGGCACGAACGACGCCCCGGCGCTGGCACAGGCCGACGTCGGCGTCGCCATGAACACCGGCACCCAGGCCGCGAAGGAGGCGGGCAACATGATCGACCTCGACAGCAACCCGACGAAGTTGATCGAGATCGTGGAGATCGGGAAGCAACTGCTGATCACGCGCGGGGCCCTGACCACGTTCTCGCTCGCGAACGACCTCGCGAAATACTTCGCCATCATCCCCGCGCTGCTGCTCGGCGCCTTTCCCGCCATCGCACCGCTGAACGTCATGCGACTCGGCTCGCCCGCGAGCGCGATCCTGAGCGCCGTCATCTTCAACGCCCTCGTCATCGTCGCCCTGATCCCGCTGGCTCTCCGGGGCGTGGCTTATCGTCCCGCGGGGGCCTCCAGCCTCCTGCGCCGCCATCTGCTGATCTACGGCCTGGGCGGAGTCCTCGTCCCCTTCGCCGGCATCAAGCTCATCGACCTGATCGTCACCGCGCTCGGATTCGTCTGACGCGCGCGGTCCTCCGCCTCATGAAGACACTCCTCGTCCAACTGCGGATCGCACTTTCCCTCACCGCCTTTCTCGCCGTGCTCCTCGGCGGCGTGTATCCGGTCCTGGTGTGGGGCGCCGGACAGGTGCTCTTTCCAGGGCCCGCCAACGGCAGCCTCGTCCGCGATGCCGACGGCACGGTGCGCGGCTCCGCGCTCCTGGCGCAGGGCTTTGCCAGCGAGCGCCACTTCCATCCGCGGCCGTCGGCAGCCGGCCGCGGCTACGACGCCGCCGCCTCCTCCGGAAGCAATCTCGGCCCGACCAGCCGGAAGCTGGCGGAGCAGGTGGCTGCCGACGTCGCGGCGTACCGGGCCCGGCACGCGCTGCCCGCAGGCGCGCCGGTGCCGGCGGATGCCGTCACGCGCTCCGCCAGCGGGCTCGATCCGCACATCAGCCCGGCCAACGCCGCGATTCAGGCGGACCGCGTTGCCCGCGCCCGCGGCCTGCCGTTGGAACGCGTGCGCGCGCTGATCGCGCAGCACACCGCAGGACCCGACTGGGGAGTCCTCGGGCAGCCGCGCGTCAACGTGCTCCTGCTCAATCGAGCCCTGGACGCCGAACCCCGATGAATGCCCGGCCCAGCCGCACCGGCGCGATGATCGTGGGCACCGTGCTCATCCTGCTGGCGTACGCGTTCTTCGCGTGGCTCGAGCGCCGGCGCGGCCACGACTGGATCGCCGATCCTCCGCGCCTCGGTCCCGCCCCGCACGTCCGGTGAACGGGATTGCGACGCCTTCATCGCCGCTGCCAAGGTTCGCCGTGGCCGACTCGCCCCGACCCACTCCCGATGCGCTGCTCGCTTCGCTCCAACGCGAGGAGCAACGGGCCCGGCGCGGCCGGTTGAAGATCTTCTTCGGCATGTGCCCGGGCGTGGGCAAGACGTTCGCGATGCTCCAGGCGGCGCAGGCCGAACGCCGCGAGGGTGGCGACGTCCTCGTAGGCCTGGTCGAGACCCATGGCCGGCAGGAGACCGAGACGCTGCTGGCCGGGTTGCCGGTCCTTGCGCGCAAGGTGGTTGCGCACGCCGGCATCACCCTGACGGAATTCGATCTCGAGGCGGCCCTCGCGCGCCGGCCGCAACGGGTGCTCGTCGACGAGTACGCCCACACCAACGCCCCGGGATCGCGCCACCCCAAGCGATACCAGGACGTCGCCGAACTGCTGGAGGCTGGTATCGACGTCTTCACGACGCTGAACGTGCAGCACGTCGAGAGCCGCGCCGATGCCGTGCGCCAGATCACGGGCGCGACCATTCACGAAACCGTCCCCGACTCGGTGGTCGCGAGCGCCGACCAGCTCGAGCTCGTCGACCTCACGCCCGAGGCGCTCCGCGAGCGGCTGGCCGAGGGCCGGGTGTACGTGCCCGACCGGGCGGCGGTGGCCGCGGAGCATTTCTTCCGCGACACGCACCTGACCGCCCTGCGCGAGCTGGCGCTCCGCTTCGTCGCGGAACACGTCGACCGCCGCCTGCTCGAGCTGAGGAACGGACCCGGCGTCCGCCAGGTCTGGCGTTCCCGCGAGCGGCTGCTCGTCGGCGTGGGCCCGAGCCCGTCGTCGACGCAGCTCGTGCGCTGGACGCGTCGCATGGCGGCGGCCCAGGGTGCGCCGTGGGTGGCGGTGAACGTGGAATCGAGCCGCCGGCCCGGGCCGGAGTCGCAGCGGCGGCTCGACCGGAACCTCGCCCTCGCCCGCGAACTTGGCGCCGAGGTCATCACGACCCACGACGAGGACGTGCCGGCCGCCCTCGTGCGCGTGGCCCTCCAGCAGAACGCGACGCAGATCGTCGTGGGCAAGTCCGGTTCACCGCGCTGGCTCGACCTGCTGCGCGGCGGCGGCCTCGTCGACCGCCTCCTGCGGCGCAGCGGGCCGATCGACCTCTACGTCGTCCCCGCCGACCGCGCCGCGGGCGCCCCGCGGATCGAATGGCAGCCGCCCGCCGCGTCACCGCTCTCCGAATACGGTTCGGTCGTCGCGACGCTCGCGGCCCTGACCGCGGCCGGCTGGATCCTCAACCCGCACCTCGGCTACCTGGCGATCGGCCTGGTTTACCTCCTGGCGGTGATCGTGCTGAGCCTGCGGGTCGGCCGCGGCCCGGTGCTGCTCGCAGGAGTGCTGAGCGCGCTGGGGTGGAACTTCGTCTTCATCCCGCCGGTGTTCACCTTCGGGATCGGGAAGTTCGAGGACGGGATGATGTTCGCCACCTACTTCGTCGTGGCGCTGGTGGCGGGCCACCTCACCGCGCGCATCCGGGCGCAGGAGCGGCACGAGCGCTGGCGGGAGGAGCGGGCGACCGCCCTGCTGCGGCTCACGCAGGCGCTGGGCGCGGCGCGCACGCTCGACGACGCGGTGTTCGCGGCGCTGCGGCAGACCGACGCGCTCTTCGGCGCGCGCTCCGCCCTGGTGCTGGCCGGCGGCGGCGCTCCGCCGGTGCCGCATTTCGCCGGCTCCTTCACGCTCGATGACCGCGAGCGCGGGGTGGCGGACTGGGCGCTCCGGCACCGGCGCCGGGCCGGCCGGTTCACCGACACGCTGCCGGCGGCGGAGGGTTTTCACGTGCCCCTGGTCCGGGAAGAGCGCGCCAGCGGGGTGCTGGTCGTCCGCGTGCCGCCGGAAGCGGCGCTCACCCTCGCGCAGCGCGATCTCGTGGAGAGTTTCGCGGCGCAGCTCGCCCAGGTCGTCGAGACGGAGGAACTGCGGGCCGCCGGCGCGCGCGAGAAGCTGCTGGCCGAGTCGAACCGGCTGCACCGCGCCCTGCTCGACGGCGTGGCGCACGAGTTCAAGACCCCGCTGGCCATCCTCACCACCGCAGTCGAGCGCCTGCCGCTGGCCGATCCGGCGGATCGCGACCGCCTCGTGCCGGAGCTGGCCACGGCCACGCGGCGCCTGAACCGGCTGGTGAACCAGCTGCTCGACCAGAGCCGGCTCGAGGCCGGTGCGCTGCAGCCGCGGCCCGACTGGTGCGACGCCCGCGACCTGATCAACGCGGCGCTGGCCGACACCCGCGAGGCCCTGGCGGGCCATCCGCTCGAGGTGAGCGTCGCCGACGGGATGCCACTGTTCCGCGCCGACTTCACCCTGACGCAGCAGATCGTGGCGAACCTGCTGCAGAATGCGGCCGTGCACACGCCTCCCGGCACGGCGGTGCGCGTGGCGGTCGGGCTCGACGCGGATCGGTCGCGCGTCGCCCTCACGGTCGCCGACCGCGGCCCCGGCCTGCCGCCCGCACTGCGCGAGCGGTTGTTCGAGAAGTTTCAGCGCGGCGATGCGGCGGGGGCGGGCGGGCTCGGACTCGGGCTTTCGATCATCCGCGGATTCGCCGCCGCACAGGGCGGTGAGATCACGGCGGGCGACAACCCGGGCGGCGGCGCCCTGTTTACGGTTTACCTGCCGTACACGCCGCATGGTAGCGTGCCGGCCGAATGAATCCGCCGCCCGCCGACATCCTCGTCATCGATGACGAAGTGCAGATCCGGCGCCTGCTCCGGCTGACGCTCGACTCGGCCGGATATGCCGTGCGCGAGGCGGAGAACGGCGCGCTGGGGCTCAACGAAGCGGCCGTGCGGCGGCCGGATGCCGTCATCCTCGATCTCTCGCTCCCGGACATGACCGGACTGGAAGTCCTGCGCCGGCTGCGCGAATGGAGCCAGGTGCCGGTCCTGATCCTGTCGGTGCGCGGGGCGGAGGCCGACAAGATCGCGGCGCTCGATGGCGGCGCCGACGACTACCTGACGAAGCCGTTCGGAGGCGGCGAGCTGCTCGCGCGCCTGCGGGTGTTGCTGCGCCGGGCGCTGCCGGCCGCGGAACCCGCAATCGCGAGGTTCGGCGACCTGGAGGTCGATTTCACGAAACGCGTGGTGCTGCGCGCGGGCATGCCCGTGCATGTGACCGCGAAGGAGTACGCTCTCCTGCGCCTCCTGCTGCAGCATCGGGGCAGGGTCCTGACCCACCGCCAGCTCCTGCGCGACGTCTGGGGCCCCACCCATGAAGGCGACACCCACTATCTCCGTGTCCATATGGCCAACCTGCGGAAGAAGGTGGAGCCCGACCCGGACACGCCGCAGTTCCTGCTGACCGAGTCGGGCGTGGGCTATCGTTTCGCCGAGTGAGCGGAGACCAACAACGGCTGCAAGAGGAGAGACCACGAAATACACGAAACACACGAAACGCTGCACTCTTCGTATGGGTCGTGGTCGCGAATGCGTCCCACGCCGGACTCATGCAGTTGGCTTCGAATCAGCCATGAAAGCGGCCGCAGGAAAGGTGGAGCGGCGTGTCCTCACGCCGCTGCGGACCGGTCGGTCGCACGTCAGCCGCCGGGCGACAGGCGGCTCCCCGCAACGGCTTCATTCCAGGTCAGGCCCATGCCGGACACGCGCCTTACTGCATGGGCAGCGTGAGCGCGATCCGTTCGCCCGCGCGCAGCACGGTCACCGGCACCGTTTCCCCCGCCTTGCGCCGCGCCAGGAGCCGACCGACGGCGTCGCTCTCGGTCGTACGGGCCGTGAGGCCGTCGAGGGCGACAACGACGTCGTCCTTCAGGAAGCCAGCCTTCTTCGCCACGCCGTGTTTGCCATAGTTGCCGAGGCCCTTCACGAGCAACGCCAGCCCGTCGCGGCCGAGATTGCGGCGCGCGCGCTCCGCGTCGTCGAGGTCCGTCAGCACGAGGCCGCCGAAAGCCATCGCGCGCATCGACCAGGTGCCGACCCGGCGGGAGATGTCGGCCTTGGTGCGCCAGCCCGGGGAGAGCGGCAACGTGGCCGGCACCACCAGCCCGTCACGCCGGAGGACCGCGCGAATCTCGCCTTCACCGGGAGCCCGGTGCAGCGCCCAGGCAAAGTCCGCCACCGAGAGGAGCGGCTGGCCGTCGAGAAAGGCGACGTCGTCGCCGGGCCGGAAGCCGGCTGCCTCCGCCGCGGAACCGGACGCGACCGCCGTGACCTTCGCGGGATGATCCGGCGCCAGGGAGAGACCCACCGTCTCGGGCGCGGGCATCGGGTAGATGCGCTCCTCCGGGATCCGCTCGCCCCGGTCGCGGTGGTAGGCGCGGAATGCCTCGCCGACCTGATGGCAGTGCACGCAGCTCTGCACGACATTGCCGCCCCAGTTCAATTCGCGGCCGTACTTCTTCGCCAGTTCCGGGATCTCGACGGGCGTGCGGAAAGGCGTCGGGCCGCCCTGCTTGCCCGCAAGCGCGTCCCGGTTCCCCGGATACCCCCGGTGCAGCGCCAGCGCCCCCTCGATCGCGCGCCGGTAGCCGATCGTCTCGCGCGCCTCGGGATCGGCCTGGTGCACCCAGGAGCCGTAGCGGCCGTAGACCGTCCCGTCGCCGTTGAAGAAGAGCGTGGAGAACGACAGGTCGTAATCGAACTGGAAACGCGCCAGGTCGATGGCGTTGGCGTTGATCAGCCGCACGCACACGAAGAGGTCGAGCAGCGGCTGGAGCGTCGGATCCTGCAGCACTTCGGCGTCGAGCCCGACGCACGACAGGCACGGCACGCAGCGCAGCACCACCAGCAGCGGCTTCCCGGTCCGCCTCGCCTCGGCGAAGCCGCGATCGACGTCGTTGTAGATCCAGCGCGCATCGTTTTCCATCGCCGCCTTGTCCTTCCGCACGGCGCCTTCGCGGTCCTTGACCGCCGCCGCCTCGAGCGAGGCGAGTGCCACCGCGAATCCCCAGCAGAGAAAACGAAGCGTCTTCATGCACGGGCAGAATCCCCCGCCGGCCGTGCGGCCGCAACGCTTTCGTGCCCGGGAAAGGAGGGAACGAGTGGGGTGGAGCCGCCTGTCCCCAGGCGGCTGACGTGCGACGGATCCGTCCCCCAGCGGCTTGAGGACAAGCCGCTCCACCCTTCCGTGCGGCCGCCTTCAGTTCGGCCGCTCAGGCGCGCGAGTCCGGCCAGTGCTGCCGCAGCTTGCCGCGGACGAAGGCGACGCTCTCGACGAGCTGGTCCATGCCGTCCACCCCGTCCTCGATGCTGACCCAACTGTCGAACCCCACGCCCTTGAGCTCGCGGAAGATCGCATCGTAGTCGTTCAAACCGCGGCCGATCGTGCCGTGCTTGAGCCGCTTCGCGTAACCTTCCGCACCGCCTTCCTCGCGCCGGAGGTCCTCGAGCGTGCCGGAGATCAGCGATCGGTCGCTGGCGTGCATCGTCACCACGCGGTGCTTCACCCGTCGCAAGAGTTCGAGCGGATCGTCGCCGGCGAGGAACGCATTGCTCGGATCGTAGTTCACGCCGAAGCGCGGGTGGCGGATCCGGTCCACCAGCGCGCAGAACACGTCCATCTTCTGCGCGAACTCCGGGTAGCTCCAGAAATCGTCCTTGTAGTGGTTCTCGAGGATCAGCGTGACCCCGCACTTCTCCGCCTCCGGCAGGCAGGCCTCGATCGCCTCCACCACGAGGTCGAGGCCGCGGGCGATCGTGAGTTCGGGCCGGCGCTGGCCGGACAGCACGCGGCAGTAGCCGGCGCCGAGCGTCGCGGCCATGCGGATCCACTGTTTCTCCTTCTCGATCTCGGCGTGGCGTCCGGCCGGATCGGGGATCGAGAAATCCGGCGAACAGCACAGCATCGGGATCACCATCCCACGGCTTTCCACCTCGCGCCGCGCCGCCGGCCAGCGCTGCGGATCGGCGAGCTCGAGCATGCCGCTGTAGTATTCGAGCCCGTCGACGCCGAGCGGCGCAGCGAGCTCGACCCAGTCACGAAGCTGCATCGTGCCGTCCTTGCAGAGGGCGCGCATGAATGCCTTGGGGAAGACGGCGAGTTTGGGCATGGGAGGCAGTGGGGAAGGTTCGAGGCGTCGCGCGTTCTCGCGGGAGCGCGGACGTCCTCGTCCGCCAGCGGCATGCGCCTCAGCGGACGGCGACTTTGTTGGGATTCCGGCCGATGAGGGAAAACTGCTCCAGGTCGACGACCGCGCCGCTGACCGGACGCGATTCGTCGCCCAGCCAGTACACGGCGGCGTTGGCCACCTCCTCCGGCGTGATCAGCCGGCCCCACGGGGCGAACTGCGCCGGGATGTGCTGCGGCCAGTCGGGTGCCATGCCGTGCTCGATCTGATGGGCGTATTCCCGGGGTGTGAGCACCCATCCCACGTTGAGGTGATTGACGCGCACCCGGTCCTCGCCGTGGGCATTGGCGAGGTTGCGCGACATCGTCTGCATCGCGCCCTTGGAGAGGCTGTAATCGAGCAGGTTGGCCTGCCCGCTGTGGGCGTTGATCGAGCCGATGTTCAGGACGCAGCCCTGGTGCTGCTTCAGCTCGGGCAGCGCGGCCTGGATGAGGAACAGGGCGGCGCGGACGTTGACCGCCATCATGCGGTCAAAGAATTCCGGCGTGGTGGAAGCGAGCGAACTGCGAACGACCATCGCCGCGTTGTTGACCACGGCGTCGATCCGGCCGAACGCGCGCACCGCCGCCGCGGCGATCCGCGGCGGGCTGGCGGCGTCGGCGAGGTCGTCAAGGTGCAGGGCGGTGCTGGCGCCGAGCCGGGCCACGAGTTCCTCGCCATCGCGCCGCTCGATCCCGTGCACGAGGACGCGCGCGCCTTCCGCGACCGCGCGCTCGACGATCGCCTTGCCGATGCCGCTGGTGCCGCCGGTGACAATGATGACCTTTGCCGCGAGTCTCATCTGGGGAGGGAAAAACTCCAAGGGTCCGGCACGCGGAACGCCAAACAAATCACGTCACGCGAGCGAACGGGCAGTACGATCGCTGGGGAGCCGGGTCCTTCGCCGCCCCGCCGCCGACGGGGCGGGACCTTGCGGGAAAGCCACGCCGTCCCTGCGAAAAGTTGCGCTCAGGCGGGCCGCAGCACGGCCTTCACGATCGCGCCGGAGTGCATCTTCTCGAACGCCTCGTGCCACCCTTCGAGCGGCCAGATGCCGCCCGTGATGGGGCGGACGTCGAGCCGGCCGGACGCGAGCAGCGCGAGCACGAGTTCCCAGATCGGCCAGTTGTGGCTGAAGCTGCCCTGCAGGGTGATGTTCTTCTGCACGAGCGGATCGAGCGAGAATCCGAGCGGCTGGGGTCCCCAGCCCACCTTGCTGATCCAGCCGTTGGGCCGGACGAGCTCCAGCGCCGTCTTCAGGGCGGCCGAGGCCCCCGCCGCATCCACCACCCCGTCGACACCGAGGCCGTCGCGGGCTCTCGCCCACGCCGTGGCGTCGCCGACGATCACCTCGCAATCGTAGGCCTTCGCGATCTCGAGCCGCGCGCGGTCACGCTCGAGTCCGACCAGCGCCACCTCGGCTCCGGCCAGCCGGGCCATCGCCGCGCAGAGGATGCCGATCGGGCCGGGCCCGAGCACGAGGATGCGATCCCCGGGCTGCACGCGGGCGTTGTGGATGACGGCGTTGTAGGCGACGCAGCACGGTTCGGTGAGCGCGGCGTGCTCCATGGCGAGACCGGCGGGAACGCGGTGCAGGCAGCGCGCCGGCACCCGGACGAAGCGCGTCATCGCACCGTCGACGCCGTAGCCGAAGCCCTTGCGATTCGGGTCGAGGTTGTAGAGGCCGCAACGCGTCATCGGGCTGTTGGGGTCGATCACGGCCGCGGTTTCGCTCACGACCCGATCGCCTTCGCTCCAGCCGCGGACCGCGCTCCCGACGGCGGCGATGCGGCCGCCAAACTCGTGCCCGAGCACGACGGGATAGTTGACCGGCCAGCTATGGCTGCTGGTCCACTGGTGCAGGTCGCTGCCACAGACGCCGACGGCCTCGACGGCGAGGATCACGTCCTCGGCGCCGGGTTCGGGCCGCGCGAACTCACGGAGTTCGACGCTGTGCGGTTCGCGGGAGAAGTTGACGACGGCGGGGCTTTTCATCGGGAAGTCTCGTTCTTGACCGGCACGTTGCCGTAGCCGTGGACGCGCTCGCAGATCAGCCGCAGCGAGCCCTCGAGGTTGCCGTCGGCCGTCTTGAACGCATCCGCATCCACCGCCAGCGGCGCGCCGATGACCACGAGGGGCGCGCCGAACTCCGGCGTGCGCACCGCCTGCTCGAGCGTCAGGCCGCCGACGGCCTGGACCGGGACGCGCACGGCGTCGACCACCGCCTTGAGCTGGTCGAGCGGGCTCGGCATCCGGCGTCCGCTCGCCGCGATGCCGCGGCGCTCGTCATAGCCGATGTGGTGGATCACGAAATCGCAGCCCAGGTCCTCGATGAACTTCGCGCCCGAGACCATGTCGGGGCAGCCGAGGTTGTCGCCCATCACCTTCACGCCGTAGTCGCGTCCGGCCTTGACCACGCACTTCAGCGTCTCCTCGTGCGCGCGCGCCATGACGACCACGTGCGTCGCCCCGGCCTTCGCCATCATCTCGGCCTCGAGGTAGCCGCCGTCCATCGTCTTCAGGTCGGCCACGATCGGCACGCCGGGGAAGCGATCGCGCAGCGCCCGCACCCCGTGCAGGCCCTCCGCGAGGATGAAGGGCGTGCCGGCCTCGAGCCAATCGACGCCCGCGCGGCGAGCGAGTTCGGCAGTGGCCAGGGCTTCGGCCCGGTCGGTGAGGTCCAGGGAGATTTGGACGATGGGTCGCATAAGGGGCGGGAACGGGCACACTGCGCGGCGGCGGGCCGGCTCGTCAATGCGTGAGCCGGCGCGGCCGCGCTCACTGCCCGGAGCGCAGCCGGGATGGCATCATCGGCGCTCGGTGGACTTGCGCAGCGCCGGAGCGGGGGTGCGGCGCGCGGCGTCGACGTCGGCCAGGAGGACCTCGACCGCCTTCCTGAGTTGTGGGTCGGCGGAAGCCCCGGTGACGCCGGCCGGGATCCACACGAGGTGATCCGGCACCGCGCCGTGCAACTCGAGGTCCTCGCCGGAGTCGCGCAGGAACCATCCTCGCGTGGGCATGCGCAGCGTCCCGAGGTCCATGATCTGGCGCGAACCGGTGCTGACCACGCCGCCCGCGGTGGTCACACCCACGAGCTGGCCGCGGCGCAGCGTCTTGATCGCATGACTGAAGATCTCCGCGTTGCTGAAACTGTTCTGGTTGCAGAGGACTGTGACCGGCTTGTTCCACGTCGCATACACCTTCCGGTCCTGCGGATAACCGGGGCCGCCGCCACGCGGAACGGTAATGGCGTGGACCGGCTGCGTGAGCGCGGTGAGCAGGTGATCGGCCGTGGAGCCGCCGCCGTTGTCGCGCACATCGATGATGAGGCCTTCCTTCCCCACTCCCGCCGCGTAGAGGTCCTGCTCGAATTGCTGGAAGCTCTCCTGGCTCATCGCGCGGACGTGAAGGTAGCCGAGCCGCCCGCCGGAGGCCTGCTCGACGGCGGCGCGATTCTCGCGGACCCAGTGCGGGTAGAGCAGCGAACGCACTGCGCTGTAGCGCGCGGGCCGGATCCGCGCGGTACGTTCGCTGCCATCCGGCTTCCGCACCGCCACAACGACGTCCTCGCGCGATGCGGGTCCATTGAGCACGCGAGCCAGGTCGGTCGTGGCATCGACGGTCGTGCCGTCGACGCTCAGCACCAGGTCGCCCGCCTCGACTCCCGCGCCGCGCCGGTCGGCCGGGCCGTCGGGGATCACGTCGCGCACCTTCAAACCGGGTCCCGCATGACTGAAGTCCCAGCGCACGCCGAGATGGGCGGTCACCGGGCTCCACGCGCCGGCGCCCTCCGACGCGGGCGGGCGCAGCGTAAAGCCCAGGTGCGAGCCGTTGAGTTCGCCCAGCATGAGCTGGATGACGGCGGCGAGCTGCTGGGGATCGGGTGAGGCCGCGACGTCGCGGTACTTCGCGCGCACCTCGTCCCAGTTGCGATTGCCGAGGCGTTCGTCGTACCAGTGATCGCGCATCGCGCGCCAGGCGAGGTCGAACGCGGCGCGGTGTTTCGCCGCCAGGTCGACCTCCTGCGGCACCCGGAACGAGTAATTCGTGGCGCGCCCGGCATCACTCAGGCTGGCGGGGACGCCGCCGCTCGGCGTGGGGG
>CALFZM010000340.1 GCA_937952235.1 uncultured Opitutia bacterium
TGCGACGGACCGGTCCGCAGCGGCTTGAGGACAAGCCGCTCCACCTTTCGGTACGTCCGTCTTCAGCGCTGACTTCAAGGCCAGCGGCATGAGTCCGACTCAGGGCGTGCCGGCGACGCGCCGGGTGGTGGGGGCGCGACCGTAAAGGGCGGCGAGTTCCCGCAGGTAGGGCGCGGACTTCTCGTGCAGATCGCGCAATTGCTCGGGCCGGTAGCGCCAGGTCCAGTTGCCCTGGCTGCTGCCGGGTGTGTTGAAGCGGGCGGAGGAGCCGAGGCTCAGCAGGTCCTGCAGGGGCAGGACCGCGAGGTTGGCCACGCTGGCGTAGGCCAGGCGGGTGAAATCCCAGCCGATCTCGGCGCCGCTCACGCGCAGGTACCGGCGCACATGATCCCGGGTCTTCTCACCGGCCTGCTCGTACCAGCCCAGGGTGGTATCGTTGTCGTGGGTACCCGGATACACGACCGAATTGGCGCGCTGGTTGTGCGGCAGGTAGAGGTTGTCGGCGTCGCCGCCGAAGGCGAACTGCAGCACCGCCATGCCGGGCAGCCCCGTGGCGTCGCGCAATTCCAGGGTGGCCGGCGTCAGCAGCCCGAGGTCCTCGGCGATGAGCCGCGCGCCGGGCAGGGCGCTGCGCACGGCGGCGAAAAAGTCGAGGCCCGGGCCCGCGATCCAGCGGCCCGTGCGGGCGGTCGGCGCGTCGGCCGGCACCGACCAGTAGGCTTCGAAGCCGCGGAAATGATCGATGCGGACGACGTCGCAGAGTTCGAAGCTGGCGCGCAGCCGGGACAGCCACCACGCATAGCCTTCGGCGGCGTGCGCCTCCCAGGCGTAGAGGGGATTGCCCCAGAGCTGTCCATCGGCCGAGAAGTAGTCCGGCGGCACGCCGGCGACCGCCGTCGGCCGCGACGTGGCCGGGTCGAGCTGAAAGAGCTGCGGACTGGTCCACACATCGGCGCTGTCGAGCGCGGTGAAGATCGGCGTGTCGCCGATCAGCCGGATGCCGCGGCTCGCGGCGCGCGCGCGCAGTTGCGCCCACTGGCCGAAAAAGAGGTATTGGATGAACTCATACGCCTCGGCGCGGGCGGCGACCTCCTTGCGCACGGCCGCGCCCCGGGCCCCGGCGAACGAGCGGAGTTTCTCCGGCCACTCCCACCAGGGATGCCCGCCGAAATGATCCTTGAGCGCGGAGAACAGCGCATACGGCTCGAGCCAGCCGGACTGGGCCGCGCGGAACGCGGGAAAGTCGCCGTAGGGGAGGGAGCTGCGCGGCTGGCGGCGCCAGGCCGCGTGCGCCGTGAATAGCAGCGGAAGCTTGCGTTGGTAGAGTCCGCCGAAATCGACCTGGCCGGGGTGAAGGTCGCGGAGCGGCGAGATCGCCTGATCGGTGAGCAGGCCGGCGCGGACGAGCGGGACCGGGTCGATGAGGTACGGATTGCCCGCGAACGAGGAGAAACACTGGTAGGGCGAGTCGCCGAAGCCCGTCGGACCGAGCGGACACACCTGCCAGTAGGTGAAGCCGGCGTCGGCCAGGAAATCGAGGAAGCGGTGCGCCGCATCGTCGAAGGTGCCGATGCCGTGGGGACTCGGCAGCGCCGTCGGGTGCAGGAGCACGCCGGCGGCCCGATGGTCGAGCCAGTTGAACAGGGTGGGCGAGGTCGAGGACGGTGGCACGGGAGCGCGTCATGCAATGCCCATGCCGGCGGAAGGTGGGAAGGGAAAACATCGCGGGTCCGCCGCCGCCGGCGCCGCCGTGCGCGCGGCCGTCGTCGCAAGCGTGCGGCGGCCCGCGGCTAGCGCGCCAGGCTGCGGTCGAGCGCGAGCACCGCCTGCACGATTTTCTCCTCGACCGACGGAGCCCAGATCGCGGGATGAAGGGTGCGATACAGCGTCTGCCCATAATACGTGAGCGCGCCGCCGCCCTCGTAGCCGCCTTCGTCCCAGACGCGGCGGCTCGGGATATAGCCCATGAAGTCGTGGTTGTACGCCGACACCCACACGGCGCGGCCGGCCAGCTCGCGTTTGAGTCGCAGCGAGTAATCGACGACCACCTCGCTGGCGAGGGCCACCAGCGTGAGCCCCTCCCCGAAGCGCACCACCTGGATCGGATACGCGTAGCTCGCCGGCAGGCGGCCGTCGCGCTCCAGCACCTCGAGCAGCGCGGCGGCGTACTCGCGGGTGGCGGGAACGGGCGAGGCGGCCCGGGTGCGCAGTTCGGCCGCGGTGGGGGCGGGCTGGTAGGGAAGGTCGACCGTGGTGGCCGCCACCCGCAGCGGGCCGGTGATGAGTCGCGGCGCCGCGTCGAGGGCCGATTCGACCGCGAGCGCGAGCGTGCGCCCGTGCAGCCGCGCGTAGTCGGTGCCGGTGCGCCCGGGACCGGCGGAGCGGCGCGGGTAGGGATTCTGGTCGCCCCCGCACCCGGAGAGAAAGAGCGCCGTCGCGCCGGGAAACGCCGCCTCGACGTCAAGCTGCGCGAAGCCGGCATAGTCGCCGTGAAAGGCCGTCGCGTTGCTGGTGGTGTTGTGACAGGCGTAGCCGAACAGGAGCGCGCGCCAGGGACCGCCGGGTGGGCGGACGCCCAGGACCGGGACGTCGTGATCCACGGGGCCGTCGGGATTCGGCACCTTGCCGTGACGCGGGTCGCCCGGCGGCAACGCATGATTGGCGCGCCGGTTCATCGCGAAGCCGGCCCGGGCGTGGCTCCAGCGCAGCTCCGCCGGCGCGAGTGTTGCCAGGGCAGCTCCGATCACGGACACGAGCCGCCGGGCCACCTCCGCCTGGTAGCGGGCCACGGTCGCGGCGCGGGCGGCATCGGCCCGCGCGAGGACCGAGTCGACCGCGCGCAACTCCGGGCCGCAGTGGGTGTGCGACGCGTTGATCAGCAACGCTCCGTCGGGCAGGCCGTACGCGCGGGCCACCTGGGCGCCGACTTCCTGGCGCAGCGGCCGCGGGATGCCGAGGAGGTCGGTCGTGACGATCACGAGGCGTCCGCCGTTGCGATGTTCGAGCGCGAGCGCCTTGGCGTTCAGGCTGGAGAGGATCTCGCGCGTCGGCCCCGGGCGACCACCGAAACCGGACATCCACATCGGGAGTTCGGGAGGATCGAGCGAGACCGACGCGACGCCCGCGCGCCACTCGGGCGGGGCCGCGTCACCCGCGACGGCCCGCGGCCACGGCCACGCGGCGAGCGCCGCGAGAGTGATGCGGACGAACCAGACGCGGCGAGGGCGCATGGGCCGCGGGCGAATCAGAGTTTCAGCAGCCGCCGGGCGTTGCCGTACAGGATCTGCCGCTCGACGGCCTTGCTGGGCGCGAGGCGGCGCACGGCGTCGAGGGTGCGCGCGGCGAAGCAGACCGGAGCGCGGCCCGTGCCCTCGCTGCAGTCGCTCCCGTAGAGCAGCTTGTCGGCGTGGCGCGCGATGAAGCCGCGGAAATGTTCCTCATCGCGGATGATCGCGTTGTTGCCGGAGCCGGCGGAGAGCTCCGCGAAACAGTTGGGATACTCCGTCAGGTAACGATCGGTCAGCCCGCCGGGCGTGACCGGACCCTTTGGGTAGCTGTTGTCGCCGGCATGCTTGCGGTCGATATACGCCCACCAGGCTTGCGCGTGCCCGATGAATTTGACGGTGGGAAACTTCTCGAGCGTGCGGTGGAAGCGCTCGAGGTGGCGGTTGTAGGTGGCGTGCTGGAAGTGAAGCAGGATCGGGACATCGAATTCGCGCGCCACCTCGGCGATCCGCCAGAGTTCGGGCGCATCGCAGTCCACGCGAAACTTCTGCTCGCCGATCCCGATCGCACCGGCCCTGAGCTGGCGCTCGATGATCCTGGGCGCATCGGGGTGCGTGGTGATCTCGTTGGCGAAGAAAAGAAACTCGCCGGGATGCGCCCGCGCCAGGGCGACGACCGCGGCGTGTTCGCCCGAGCCGCCCGGATGGCCCGCGCCGCCGCCGCCCGACGGCATCAGAACCGAGGTTGTCACTCCGAGCGTCCGCTGGTGCTGCACGAGCACGGCGTCGCTCCGCCCGCTGTATTGGACATGCTGATGCACGTCGATGATCGGTTCGGAACCGGCAGCGGCGAAACCTCGGGGCACGACCGTGGCCGCGAGGCCCGCCGCGGCCTGGAGCAGGAAGGTGCGGCGGGAGGTGGAGGATAGGGAGGGCATGCGCACGAGGGGAAGAAGATCGGACAGGACGGCACCGCAAAGCGCCCGGAAAGCCGATCGGCGCAGCGCCGGCGGCGGGAGGCCGCGAGCGTGGGGACCGACCTGGCAGCCGGGGCCGCGTCGATTCGCGGCGGTTCGCAGGGCAGAGGCAATTCCGGCCTGGTGGAACTAAAGTGCGTGCCCGCCCGCGGACAAATGCATTGAAGCGCACCGCGGCGCGAATGTTGCTGGAGAGGTCGGCGGTGCTGTCTCCGGCCGGAAATCCGGCCAACCCCCGGGGCGGCGCGTCACACCTTCCCCCATGAAAACCGGTGCACTCGTTCGATCCGGCTTCGGCCTCCGGCTGCTCTGCGGCCTCTTTCTCCTGATCGCGTCCGCGCTGCGGGCCCAGCCGGTCGGCGGAGCTCACGTCATCGGGCAGGTGAGCAATGCGGCAACGCAGTCCTACCTGCAGGGAGTGGTGGTGCAGGTTGAGGGCACCGACCGCTCCGTGGTCACGGACCGCGAGGGCCGGTTCGAACTTCGCGGCCTGGCCGGGCCGAGCGCGACCCTGGTCGTCAGTTACAGTGGCCTCGACACGCAGCGCATTCCGGTGGCGCTCAACCCGGAGGGCACGGTGCGGCAGGACGTCGCGCTCACGTCGTCGGTCTACCGGCTGGAAAAGTTCGTGGTGGGGGGCGAGCGCGAGGGCACGGCCCTGGCCGAGACCCTGCAGCGCCAGGCGGGCAACGTGAAGAACATCGTTTCCTCGGACACGTTCGGCAACGTGGCCGACGGCAACATCGGCGAGTTCCTCCAGCATGTCGTCGGCATCACGGCCGACTACAACGGCCCGGACGTCCGCCAGATCAGCGTGCGCGGCGTGAGCGCCGATTTGAATTCGGTGACGATGGACGGCGTGAAGGTGGCGACGGCGCAGTCGGCCAACCTGGGCCGGGCGTTCGAGTTCGAACAGGCCTCGCTGGGCAACATCGAGAGCATCGAGGTGACCAAGGCGGCGACACCCGACATGGATGCCGACTCGATCGGCGGCAGCGTGAATCTGGTGACGAAGAGCGCGTTCGATTCGAAGGCCGGGAGGAGGATCGGATACAGCTTTGGCGCGGTCACAGGCGGCGACCGCATCCGGCACGCGGCCAGCTGGAAGATGCCGATCGACGAGTTCGGGCCCTCGGTAAACCTGAGCTACTCCGACGTGCTCGGGTCGAAGCGGAACATCGGCCTCACGCTGACCGGCACCATGTTCAGCAAGCCGGGCGGGGGGCGCACCTCGCTGCCGCAGCATGCGCGCAACGTCGATCCCGGCCCGGCGTACACCCAGGT
>CALFZM010000341.1 GCA_937952235.1 uncultured Opitutia bacterium
GCCCTGCCCACCTTCGAGCGCCTGCGGCGCGGTTCCACCTGGGAGAAACTGCAGCGCACGATGGGCATCCTCGAGCACGCCCGCCGCTCCGGCGTGATCCGCCGCATCATGGTCAACATGGTGGTGCAGGAGCAGAATTTCCTCGAGATGCGCCCGCTGATCGCGCTCTGCCGCGGCTGGGCCGTCGACGGCATCCGGTTCTACCGGATCCGGCAGTGGGGCAACGTCGTTCCCGGCGCCTTCATGGCGAGCGACGTCGCCAACCCGCTGCATCCCCGCCACGCCGAACTGATGGCCGAGCTGGGGCACGCGGATTTCACCGACCCGATCGTCGACCGCTACGACATGTACGCCCTGATCCTGCAGGCGCGGGCCATGGCGGCTGCCGCCGCGCCCGAACTAGTCTCCGAACCCGCGCTCACCGCATGATTGCGAACGAAACCGCCACCCGCTGCGCGACTCCGGAAGTGCAGGCGTACTTCGACGCGCTCGCCCGGCAGTCGGCCGCGTTCCTCGACCTGCTGCCGATCGAGCGCACGCCCCAGCCGCTGGCGCATGCCCTCGAACGCCTCGCGCCCGCGGTCGAACGGCTGCGCCCGCACGGCCTCGGGGCGTTGCGCGCCCTGGCGCGGCCGTCCCCCGCCGACGCGGAGGTGCGCGAGTGGGGCGTCGGGCTCAACACCGTCGGCATGCTCACCGACCGCTTCACGATCCTGCTCATCAAGGAGTGGAGCCTCCGCCACAAGGCGAACGCCGATGCGGCCAAGGCCGACGCGCTGTTCCGCCGGCAGACCCGCGACATCATCGCCGCGCTCGCGACCGCGCGGCCCGGCACCTCCAGCCTCAATTCGAAGATCACCTCGCTCAAGTCCGCGGCGCGGGCGGACGACTGGGCCGAGGCCTACTGGGGGCTGCTTACCACCAATCTCCTGATGTGGGAGTCGCAGGAAATGCTCTACATCCGCGACATCAGCGCCGCGCCCTGCGACGAGCTGCGGGCGTACATCAGCTGGTTCTCGCGCTCCAATATCCAGCGCAACGACTACATCGAGCTGACCGAGAAACGCTATTGGGCGGCGGAGGGACGCGCATGAAGGCGTTGATCACCGGCTCGACCGGCATGATCGGCAGCGCCTTCGTGCCCGCGTGCCGCGCGCGCGGCTGGGAGGTCGTGGGCCTCGCGCGGTCGACGTCGGCCGGCCGGCTGCGGCAGGATTACGATCACCGGCTCGTGCCCGCCGACATTCTCGACAGCGAGGCGCTCGGGCGGATTTTCGCGCGCGAACGGCCCGATGTCGTCATCCATCTCGCCGCGCAGGCCTTCAACGGCAGCTCGTGGGACCTGGAGCAGTACACGCACCAGGCCAACGTCCTCGGCACCCGCCACGTGCTGCACGCGGCGCGCACCGCCTGCCCGCGCGCCCGCGTGCTGCTCGCCTGCAGCAGCGCCGAGTACGGCGACGTGCAGCCGGAGGAGTGCCCGCTGCCCGAGGCACGGCCGCTGCGTCCCATCACGCCGTACGGCGTGAGCAAGGTCGCGACCGAGTGCCTGGGCTACCAGTATTTCAAGAACCATGGCCTCGCCGTCTATCTGCCGCGGCTCTTCATTCACGTCGGAACCGGCCACCCGCCCGCCACGGCGATCCAGAACTTCGCCCGGCAGGTCGCCCTGATCGCGCGCGGCCGCGGCGAGCCGGTCATCCGGGTCGGCCGGCTCGACACGGCCCGCGACTTCATCGACGTGCGCGACGGCGTCGACGGCATGATGCGCCTGCTCGACCACGGCCGGCCCGGCGATCCCATCAACATCTGCACGGGCGAAGCCGTCACGATCCGCGAGGTGCTCGCCACGCTGCTCGAGCTCGGCGGCGTGAAGGCCGACGTGCGCGAGGACCCCGCGCTGCTGCGGCCGACCGACGAGCCGCTGCTCCTCGGGGACAACCGCAAGCTTCGCGCCCTCGGCTGGGAGCGCCGCTTCCCGCTGCGCGCGACCCTCGCCGCCGTACTCGAAGATTGGATGCAGCGCACTACCCCGATTTCCCATGACCAAGCCCTGCCACGTCGTCTTCACCACCATCTTCGTCCCGCACGTGCTCGAGGAGCTGCGGCTTAACGCCGCGCGTCACGGCCGGCTCGACGACGTCAAGGTGTGGGTCGTGGGCGACCGCAAGACCCCGCCGGCGGCCCGCGCGCTCTGCGTCGAGGCCACCCGCCGCGGGCTCGAGACGGTGTACCTCGGCATCGAGGAACAGGACGCGTGGGGCGCGCAGTTCCCGGAATTCTACCGCTGCATCCCGTACAACAACGAGACGCGCCGCAACCTCGGCTACCTGCGGGCGCTCGAGGACGGTTGCGAGGTGCTGGTCTGCATCGACGACGACAACTTCCCGACCGGCGACGACTTCTTCGGCGCGCACGCCCGGACCGGCGAGGCGGTCACGGAACCCGTGCTCCGGGAAGCCTCTGGCTACCACAACGTGTGCGAGTACCTCACCATCGCGCCGGCCCGGCCGCTGTTCCCGCGCGGCTTCCCCTTCCGGCTGCGCGGGCAGGCCAACGCGGCGCAGGCGGCGGCGCCGGCGGCCGGCGCCTGCATCGGCGTGACGGCCGGCCTCTGGCTGAAGGAACCCGACATCGACGCGACGGCCTGGCTCAACGGCCGCGTGGAAAGCGTCGGCTACACGGGTCCGCAGCGGTTCGTCCTGGACCAGCGGACCTGGAGCCCGATCAACACCCAGAACACCTCCGTCGTGCGGGACCTGATCCCCGCCTTTCTCTGCGTGCCGATGGGACATGAAGTCCCGGGCGGAAGGATCCAGCGCTACGGCGACATCTGGGGCGGCTATTTCCTCCAGGCGGTGCTCCAGGGCACCCCGTACCACGTGGCGTTCGGACGCCCGCTGGTGGAGCACCGGCGAAATCCGCACGACTACGTCGACGACCTCCGTTGCGAGTACTGGGGCATGATCCTCACCGACTGGATGACCGACCTGCTGCGGCACGAATACCGGCCCACCGCCGCGAGCGTGACGGGCCGCGTGTACGAACTTGCCGAGTTCCTGCTGGCGTCGGCGTGCGTGCGCATGCCGGCGTGGTGTCCGCCGGAGGTGCGGCGGTTCCTGATCTCCACCGCGGAGAGCCTGCGGGCCTGGGCCGGCGTGACCGAGGCGGTTGGCGGCATGTCCGGCGCGCGCGTGACGCGCGCCGAGAATTTCGTCGCCGCCTGAAGTCGGGCCGACCATGGACTCCCCCGTGACCCAACTTTCGCTGCCGCCCGACGTCTGCCTCCTCGTGGCCGACTGGGGCATCGGCGACCATTACCTCGTCGGCGCCTTCGCCGAAGCCGTGCGCCGGCAGTACGGTCTGCGGGTGTGGCTCGCGGGCAAGCCGCACCTGGGCTTTGTCGGCGGGCTCTTCCCGGCGGTGGAGCAGACGCTCGCCTGGCCGGCCGAGCACGACGCGGCCGCGATGAGCGCCTGGCGGCCCGAGGGCGGCAAGGTCTTCTACGCGCACTTCCCCAAGCTCGAGCTCATGCGGGCGGTGGGCTACAACGGCTTTCACTTCCTCGATGCCTATCGCTGCCGGCTCGGACTCGCGTCGGCGGCGAACCCGACCCGGCCGCGTCCGCCGTCTCCGGCGGAGACGGCGGCGGCCCAGGATGTCCTGGTCGAACAGGGCTGCACGCCCGGCCGCACCGTGGTGCTGAGCATCGAGGCGCGCACGACCCCGACCGACGGCGTGACGCCCGCGTTCTGGGTGCGACTCTCCGAGTTGCTGGAGGCCGCGGGGTTCCGGACGCTGGTCAACGCCGCGCCGGGCGCAGCGGTGCCCGCGGGCCTGAGGGCGGCGAACCTGGCGTTGCCGCAGTTTCGCGCGGTCGTGCTGGCGGCCGGCTTCTTCGCGAGCGTGCGCAGCGGCCTGTCCGACCTGGCGTGCGACCTGCGCTGTCCGCAGGTCGTGGTGTATCCGGACGTCCGTTACTGGGCGGGCAGGCTGCGGGAAGGGACGACCTTCGAGCGGTTCGGCCTGACCAAGGCGCCGCATGAGGTCGTGCTGCGACCCGGGGACGACGAGGCCGTGGCGGCGGCGGTCGCCACTTATCTGGCGGCGCGGCGGCCGCGGCGCGTCCGCCTCTGCTACTTCAACACCTGGGCCGGTGCCCTCGCCGACGCCGAAAGCTACGTCGCCGGCGCCGCCGCGCAGGACCTGCGGAGCCGGGTGACGGATCCGGCGGATGCCGGGCTGCTGCGGAAGGCCCGGCTCGACTGCGACTGGTACGCGGAGAACGCGCGGTGCTTCGCCCGGGCGGCCTGGCCCGGGCTCGAGTTCCTGCCGGCCTGGGTGTGCGGACGCGAAGGCGTGCTCGACGTGGCCAAGGCGCCGCGGGATCCGGCGGGGGAGGAGCGCTGGCTGGTGACGATGGGACAGCAGCCGCAGCAGCTGGGGCCGGCGGCGGGAAGGGTTTTCGAGCTGCTGGCGCGCACCGGGGTCCGGCACGCATTCTACGCCTTCGACGAGGCGAGCCGGACCATGCCGTGCTTCCCCGACCTCGCGCCGCACCTCTCCGTCCTGCTGCACGACGAGTCGCCGCTCGACGAGCGCGGCCGGGCGCGGCTGCGGGCGGATGCCGTGGTGCGACACCGGAGCTGGGTGGCGAATCTGGTGCCGTGGGCGCACCCGTTCGTGGCCCAGCCGCCGGCGCGGATCGTGTTTCTCGGTTCGCAGCTGGGACTCACGCCGCACCGGCAGCGCCAGGTGGAATTCCTGCGGAAGAGGTGCGGCGAACGCTTCACGTTGATGGCGGACCATTCGCTGCCGGTGAGCGCGCGGCCGCAGCTCGCGGAGCAGTTCGCGGTGAGCGTCTGCCCCGAGGGGCGGAAGTTCACGACGCCCGCAATGGCGGCGACGCACACCGACCGGCCGTTCTGGTCGGGCTGCCTCGGGCTGGTCCCGGTGAGCGAGGACGCGCGGACCGGCGGACGCCTCGAGGAGCTGCACCGGGCCGGCCTGATCGTCCGTTACGCGCACGGCGATCTCCGTGCCCTCGGAGAAGCGTGCGAGCGGGCGTTGGTGCTGGGCGAGGAGCAGCGGCGGCGCATCTACGACCACTTCAACCGCCACGAAACCGTCGGCGTCGTGCTGGCGGACGCCATCGCGGCGGCGCCGGCCGGCGGGTGAGGGGAGGCGGCGGAGCGCGGCGGGTCCCCGCCGTTCGCTTTTCGCTTCCGGCCCGGGCCGGCATGCGTCTGGCTGCTGGCACCACCCATGACTCCCGCCCAGACCTACCTGAACCGTGCGCGCGAACTCATCGCCGCCGTCGAGGCCCAGCAAGCGGGCCTGCAGACGGCCGCGGACTGGTTTGCCGCCACGATCCTCGCGGGACGGATGGTGCACCTCTTCGGCTCGGGCCACTCCCGCATCATGGTGGAGGAGATGTGGCCGCGCTACGGATCGTTTCCGGGATTCAACCCGATCGTCGAACTTTCGCTTTCCTTCCACAATCTCGTCGTCGGCGCCAACGGGCAGCGCCAGGCCATGTTCCTCGAGAACGTGAGCGGCCTGGCGGAGCGCATCCTGCGCAACTACGCCCTCGACGCGCGCGACACGGCGCTCGTGGTGTCCTCGAGCGGCGCCAACATCGTGCCGATCGAGATGGCCGAGCAGTTTCGCCTGCGGGGCGTGCGGGTGGTGGCACTGGTGAGCCGGGCGCACGCCGACGCCACGCCCTCGCGCCGGGCGGACGGCCGTAAGCTCACCGATTTCGCGGACCTGGTGCTCGATACCGGCGCGCCGGTCGGCGACGCGATGGTACGCATCGAGGGCCTGGATACGCCCGTCGCGCCGGGTTCGACGGTCGGCGGCGCGCTGGTGGTCAACGCGATCAAGGCCGAGGTGGCCGCGCGCCTGACCGCGGCGGGCCGCCCGCCGCGCGTGCTCAGCGCCGGTGCGTTGGTCGGCGCGGACCGCGCGAGATCCCTGTTCGAGGCGGCCTACGATGAGCACGCCCACCGTCTGGCGCTGCTTTATGCCGAGGTGGGGCCGGGCGGCGAGCGAAGCTAGGGGGGAGTTTCGGCCGCCTTCGCGGGAAAGCGGGTCGCGTTATTTCACGATTTCTTGCCGGGTCCGAGGCTCGACCGTTGAGGGCGGCGGCGCACACTCGGGCGGTCCGAGCCACCCCATCGCCCATGGCCACCTGTCCCCGCCTGCCGTTGTCGCGTCGCACCTTTCTTGCCCAGGCCGCCGGCCTGGCCACCGCGGCCGTGCTGCCCCGCGGCCTGGCGCAGGGCACCGGCGCCCGGGGGCGCATCCGGCTCGGCCTGATCGGCTGCGGCGAGCGCGGCTCCTGGCTGCTCGAGCGCTTTCTGCAGCACGGGGGCTACGAACTGGCGGGCGTGGCGGATTACCTGCCGCCGCGCGTCGAGGCGGCGGCGGAACGGGCGCGGCTGCGGGCGGCGCAGACCTTCGTCGGGCTGCACGCCGCCGAGAAACTGCTGGCGCGGGGCGGACTGGACGCGGTGGCGATCGCGAGCCCCCCGTATTTCCATCCGGCGCAAACCCGGCTCGCGGTGAATGCCGGGCTCCACGTCTTTCTCGCCACGCCGGTGGCGATCGACGTGCCCGGCTGCCACTCGGTGCGCGAGAGCGACGTGATCGCCCGCGGCCGGAAACGGGTCCTGTTTGTCGACAGCCAGCCGCGGGCGAGCGAGGCGTACCGCGAGGCGGTGCGGCGGATGCATGCCGGCGCGATCGGCGAATTCTGCTACGGTGAGGTGTCCGCGCAGGCCGGCCGGCCGGCTCTCCGCGCGCAGCCCGGCAAACCGGAGGCGCGGCTCCAGAACTGGGCGTTCGAGCCGACACTTTCCGGCGACACCCTCGTGCACCGGCACACGGCGGCGATCGACGTCATGAGCTGGGTGATGAAGGACGCCCCGCCGCTGCGCTGCACCGGCGCCGGAGGTCGGCGCCTGAACGCCGATCCCGGCGACGCGTCGGATCACTGCGCGATCCTCTACGAATACGCCAACGACGTCGGCGTCGCGTTCACCGCGCGACAGCGCGACACCTTCGGCGAGCCGGGCGGGATGGCGCACCGGATGTTTGCCGAGCGCGGGGTGTTCGCGGCGCAGGCCGGCGGACGCGTCACGCTCCGCGGGACCGGCGAGGGCGTGTACCGGAGCGGCGGGACCGCCGACCTGGTGGAGAACGGCTCGGTCGCCAACATCCGCGCGTTTCACGACCTCGTGCGCCGGGGCGAGGTAAGCAACGCCACCGTGGCGCCGGCCGTGCACGGCACCCTCGTCGCCATCATGGGACGGATGGCCGTGAAGCAGAAAAGCACCGTCACGTGGGCGGACGTCATGGCTTCGAAGCAGATCCTCCATCCCGACCTGGCCGGATTGCACGCCTGAGCGCGAGCGATGGCATCGTGGCGGAGCCGCGGGTCCCCAGGTGGCTGGCGTGCGACCAGCCGCTCCGCCTGACCGCGAAGGCGTTCTCCGCGGTGCGGAGGCGCCCCGCGGTGTCTCCACCGCCTGACGCCGGCGCCGGAACTCTCGCCTCGCACCCCGGGCGGTTGTGCGCCTGTAATTCCGTCCCGGCATGCACTCCTGTCCCCTGCGCACCTCCGTCATCGGCAGCTATCCCTTTCCGAGCTGGCTCGAGTTCGCCAGCCAGCACCTGGCGACCTTCGGCCGTTCCGATGTGGCCGAGATCCAGGACGACGCGGTGATCGCGGCGCTGCACGACCAGACTTCGGCCGGCCTCGACGTCGTGACGGACGGCGAGCAGACGCGGCTCGATTTCAACCTGTCGTTCTACGGCTACCTCGAGGGCATCGAGCTCGAGTCCGCCTCGCCGCGCCGCTTCGGCCCGCCGGCGCACGATCAGCGGGGCAAGCACGCCATCACGGGCGAGCTGCGCGCGCCCCGCGGACTCGGGGTCGTCGACGAATTCCGCCGCCTGCAGCGGCTGGCTCCCGCGGGCCCCACGCTCAAGGCGAGCGTGCCGGGGCCGTACACGCTGAGCGGACGGCTCCTGCCCAATGCGCGCTATCCCGACCGCTGGGCGGTGACCGAGGCGCTGCTGCCCCTCGTGCGGCGCGAACTCGAGGAACTCGTCGCCGCGGGCTGCCGCGAGGTGAGCGTCGATGAGCCCTCGATGAGCTGCTACGCTTACAAGGAGGACCCGCGGCGGTTCGTGGACATCTTCAACCGCACCGTCGAGCCCGTGGTCGGCCGCACGCGGCTGTGCACGCACCTCTGCTTCGGCAACTACAAGGGTCGCGCGATCGGGCCGCGCCGCGTGGCGCCGATGTTTCCCGCCTTCCTCGATTTCAAGGCCGACGAGATGCACGTCGAGATGGCGAGCCGGGAATTCGCCGAGATCGAGATCATCGCGGCGATCGCGCAGCGGATGGACGCGGCGGTGGGCATCGTGGATGTGAAGAGCTACTACGTCGAAACCCCCGACGACATCGCGCGGCGCGTCCGCCTCTGCCTGCAGCACGCGCCGGCCGACCGGCTGGTGTTCGCGCCGGACTGCGGCCTGAGCCAGACCGCGCGCTGGGCCGCGCTGCCCAAGCTGCGGCACCTCGTGGCCGGCGTGAAGCAGGTGCGGCAGGAGCTCGGGGTGGGGCGGTGAGGCGGCGTGCGATGATCGCTCCGGCGCTGCAGGACGACGCGTTTCTGGCCGACGTGGCGGCGGCGACGTCCGCGCGCGCGGCCGATCGCCTGTACGTCTGGTGGCTGGGGCAGAGCGGCTTCCTGCTCGCCTGCGGGGAAGACCGACTCGTCTTCGATCCCTATCTCAGCGACTCGCTCACCCGGAAATACGCCGCCACGGACAAACCGCATGTGCGGATGACCGGACGGGTCGTCGCTCCGGACCGGCTC
>CALFZM010000342.1 GCA_937952235.1 uncultured Opitutia bacterium
GGCCGGCGGCGAGCCGGGGCACGATTTGAACCGGAAAGGGACGACGCAGCGACATCACCGGCGTGATACGCGCGGCGGGCCGCGCAAGACGCAGCCGGCGGCGCGGTTTCTACAGCGACTCCTGGTATAGCCGCTCGTAGCCACCCGCCGCGACCTGCCACGAGAAGTCCTGCGCCATCCCGCGCTGCTGGACGGAAGCGAGCCGGGGCTTGTCGGCGAAGAGCACGAGCGCGCGCTGCAGCGCGTGTCGCAGGCTGGCGGCATTGGGCTCGCACATCAGGCCGGTGCCGCGGGCCGGGTCGGCGTCGGCGTCGACGACCGTATCGACGAGGCCGCCGACGCGGCTCACGATCGGGATGGTGCCGTAGACCTGCGAATACATCTGGTTGAGCCCGCAGGGCTCGAACCGCGAGGGCATCAGGAAAAAATCGCTGCCCGACTCGATCAGGTGGCTCATCGCCTCGTCGAGTTTCATCGCCACGTGAATCTTGTGCGGCGCGGCGGCGGCGAGCGCGCGCAGTTCGTCCTGCATCTGCCGGTCGCCGGAGCCGAGCACCACCAGCCGGCAGTCGTGCTCGAGGAAGAAGTCGCGGTTCTCCAGCACGAAATCGACGCCCTTCTGCTCCGTGAGCCGGGCGACCATGCCGAAGACCGGCGTGCGGTGCTCGACCGCGAAGCCCGCCTTGGCGAGCAGCTCGGCGCGGCACACCGCCTTGCCGGCCATGTTCACCGTCGAATACCGCGCGGGAATGAGCGGATCGAGCGCCGGGTTCCAGATCGCGGTGTCGACGCCGTTGACGAGCCCGACGATGTCCTCGGCTCGCGTCTGCACCACGCCGTCGAGCCCGCAGCCGAACTCGGGCGTCTGGATCTCCTGTGCGTAACGCGGGCTGACGGTGGTCACGCGGTCGGAGAAGAGGATGCCGCCCTTCATCAGGTTGATCTGCGCGTAATACTCGAGCCCGTCGATGTGGTAGAGCTCGTCCGGCAGGTTGGTCAGGGCAAACTTCTTCGCGGGAAACAGGCCCTGGAAGGCGATGTTGTGAATCGTGAACACCGTCTTCAGCGCGAGGGTCACGTGATGCCGCCGCTCGGAATGGCGCAGCAGCACGGGCAGCAACGCGGCCTGCCAGTCGTGACAGTGGACGACATCGGCCTGGAGGTCGCCGAGGCGCAGCATCTCGACCACGCCCTTGCAGAAAAACACGAAGCGCTCAGCGTTGTCCTCGTAATCGCGCTCGCCGTTGCCGTAAGGCGAGCGGCGGTCGAAGAACTCCTCCCGGCAGACCAGATAGACCTTGAGCCGCTCGCGCGGGGAGAACATCCGGACTTCGCCGGAAAAGTAGCCATCCGCCATCTCCACCCTCAGCTTCAGCTTCCGCTCCGCGCCCGCCGCGTCCTTGTGTTCCAGCGCCGCCCGGTATCCCGGGATGAAGATCGCCACCTCGTGGCCCTTGTCCGCCAGCGCCGCCGCCAGCGCGCCCACCGCATCCGCGAGGCCGCCGGTCTTGACGTACGGGAACATCTCACTCGCCACCTGGACGATTTTCATCGCCGGTTAGTTAGGCGGGTTGTTTTCTCAATCCAATCCCAAAGCAAGGCCTGCGCGTCGCGCACTTTTCCCTATGTCACTCAGAGACCGCCTGCTCGCGCTGCTGCGCGACCCGGCCTACGTTCCCAGCAACGAATTCGAACTTTCCCGCCGCCTGCACCTCGCGAAGCGCGATCGCGCCGCCCTGGGCCAGGCGCTCCGCCGGGTGCTCGCCGACGGAAATTTCGTCCGCGGCCCCCACGGCCGTATCCTGCCCGCGGAGACGCCGGCCCGCCCGGCCGCCAAGGCCCGTCCGGTCTTCGTCCCCACCCGCCGTGCGCCGGCGGCCGCCCCCGCGTCCGCCGCCCCCGTGCCCGCCCCGGCCGCAGCCAAGGGCCGGCGGGGGCCGGTGCGACCGGCGGAGCGCCCCGCCAAGGCGCGCTCGCCGCGCGCGGGCGCCACGGCCCGCTCCACGCTGGCGCCGGCCACGGACTCCTTCACGGTCCCGCCCGCGCCCGCGGTCCGGGCGCCGGTGGAGCTGCGGCCGGGCGAAGTGGCCGGGAGGATACAGTTTCGCTCGGGCGGCTCGGCCTTCGTCATCCTGGAAGGGACCCCGGCCGGAACGGCGGCACCCGCGTTGCAGATCGCGCCGGACGACACCGGCGTCGCGCTGCCGGGCGACCGCGTCGTGGCCCGGATATTCCCCGGCCGCACCGGCCGGCGGGCCGGCGAGAAAGTGGGGGCGGTGGTGCGCGTCGTCGAACGCGGCCGCGACAGCATCGTCGGCGAGCTCCGCACGGGCCGCCGGGGCTTCATCGTCCAGCCGGACGATCCGCGCTTCGGGTTCGAGATCCACGTGGACAATCCCGCCGGCGCCGGCCTCAAGCCGGCGCCGCGTCCGGGCGACAAGGTCGTGGCGAAGCTCGGAGAATGGCGCCGTCGCAGCCAGCCGTTGACCGGCACCCTGGTCGCGCGGCTTGGCCGCACGCACGAACCGCGCGCGGAGCTGGCCGGCATCTTTCACAAGTACGACCTCGCGACGCAATTTCCCCCCGACGTCGAGGCGGAGGCCGCCGCCCTCCCCGACCGCGTGCATCCGCGCGATGTCGAGCACCGGCTCGACTACCGCGCTCTGCCCGTCTTCACGATCGATCCCGACGACGCGAAGGATTTCGACGACGCGCTCTCCTTCGAAGAACAGAAGGACGGCAGCGTGCGCGTCGGCATCCACATCGCCGACGTCTCGACCTACGTGCGTCCGGGCACGGCGCTCGATCGCGAAGCCCAGCGGCGGGGCAACTCGACCTACCTGGTGGGCGTGGTCGTGCCGATGCTGCCGGAGAAACTCTCCAACGGGCTCTGTTCGCTCGTCGAGGCGCAGGACCGGCTGTGCAAGGCGGTCTTCCTCACCTTCGATCGCAAGCTCCACCTCAAGCACACCGACTACGCCAACACCGTCATTCGCAGCCGCAAGCGCCTGACCTACAAACAGGCGTACGCCTTTCTCCGCGAGGACGACCTGGCGAGGATCCGCGCGCTGCCGCTGCCGCCGAAGCACCAGACCGGGTCGACCGGACGCGCCCTGCGCGACCTGTCCGAGGCCGAGATGCGCGACCTGCAGCACTGGATCCGGGCGCTCTGGCGGATCGCGAGCCGCCTCCGGCGCGACCGCATGGCCCACGGCAGCCTCGATCTCGACATGCCGGAGACGAAGATCTTCGTCGACGAGCAGGGCTACGCGGACCGGCTCGAACGCATCGAGCATGACGAAAGCCACCAGCTCATCGAGGAATTCATGCTCGCGGCCAACGAGGCCGTGGCGCGCGTCACGCGCTCGCACCAGCTCGCGGCGCTCTACCGGGTGCACGACGAGCCCGATATCGAGAAACTCGAGGACCTGCGCGCGCTGCTGCAGACCTTCGAGATCAAGGTCGGGGATCTCACGCGGCGCGAGGAACTCGTGCGCCTGCTCCACCTGCTCCGCGATCATCCGCAGGGCTACACCCTCCGCACCCAGGTGCTGCGCAGTCTGAAGAAGGCGGCGTACCGCCACTCGCCCGACGGGCATTTCGGCCTCGCGAAGCAGGATTACACGCACTTCACGTCGCCGATCCGGCGCTACGCGGACCTCGTCGTGCATCGCGTGTTCGACCACTACCTTTCGCGGCACGCGCGGCACCGCTCCGCCCCCGGCCACCGGCCGGCGTACGACCGCAACCAGGTCGAGCGGCTCGGCGAGCATCTCAGCCTCACCGAGATCAACAGCGCCGAGGCGGAGCGCGACAGCGTGAAGGTCAAGCTGCTCGAGTTCTTCGAGCGCGAGCTGGATCGCCAGCCGCGCACCCCGTTTGCCGCGGTCATCACCGACGTGCGGCCCAATGGGTTCTTCATCGAGCTCGTGGAGTCGATGACCTTCGGCTTCGTGGCGGCGAGTACGCTGGTCGACGATTACTACACGCTGGCCGAGGATGGCACGGCGCTGGTGGGCCGGCGCCGGAAGCGGCGGTTCGCGCTGAATGACCGGCTCGACGTGGTTGTGGACAAGGTCGACCGCTACAAGCGACTGATCGATTTCCGCCCGGCCTGAGCGACCCCGCGCCCTCGGCGCACGCCACCTTCGGCCCGCCAGCGTTGACGTCCGCAGTCGCGGGGTTTCCTTGGGGCAGCGGCGTCCTCGCCGCGACCGCATCCATGAAAAACTTCGATTTCCCGAACCAGTTCCGCGCCCTGTACGATCGCGCGGTCGAACGCTACGCCCAGGGCAAGCGCGGCGCCGAGGCGTTCTTCACCGCGGAGGAAAACGCCTTCCTCACCGCGAACGGCCTGACGGCACAGCATCTCTACGACTACGCCGAGGACCATAACAACTACGAGGGCCTGCCCGGGCCCGAACACGCGCTCGGGATCGAGCTCGTGCGGCGCGACTACTTCCTCAACGTGCAGCAGGGACGGCCGTCAGGCGCCATCCTCGACGACTCGAAGCTGCCGGGCAAGGCCGAGGCCGTGAAGGGAATCTCCTGGCTGCCGCGACTGCTGCCGAAGGCGCGGGCGAAGCTGCGGGGCGAGCTGCCGCCGTCGCTGATGTATTGCTGCGGCGGCGACCGGCGCTTCTTCCGCGAGCACGATCTCCTGCCGGCCGAGTTCCTCGCGACCGTCTGGCGTCATGAAGGCAACGACGCCGCCGTGGTCGACTGGGTCCTGCGACGCAGCGCGCTGACCCGGACCGCCTAGTCGCCGGCGGGCGTCCGGCTCGGCCGGCACGCTGCGATCGCCCTCCCGTTGAACGACGCAAATCAGCCGGGAAAACGGCCGCACGGAAAGGTGGAGCGGCGTGTCCTCAGGCCGCTGCGGACCGGTCCGTCGCACGTCAGCCGCCTGGGGACAGGCGGCTCCACCCCAGCGGCAGGAGTCCGGCTCAGAGCCGCGGCGGCGGCGGCTTGATCGGATCGGCCCAGGCGTGGACGCCGGTCGTGTTGAGCCTGCGCTTGTAAACCTTGTCGACGCAGGTCGCGTAGAGGATGTCCGACTTCGGGCCGCCGAAGCAGAGATTGGTGATCCGCCCGTTGGGCGTGGGAATGATCGCGTTGACCCGGCCCGCCTGGTCGCAGATCTGGACGCCCAACGCGGTGGCGACGTAGAGCCGGCCCTCGCGGTCGACCTTCAGGCCGTCGGCGGAGCTCTGGTCGATCCCGTCCGGCTCGTGCAGCCAGAAGTACCGCTGCTTGTGCGCGAGCGTGCCGTCGGGCTGGATGACGTAACTGTAGACCCAATGCGAACGGTAGTCGGCGACGTAGAGCAGCGTCTGGTCCGGCGAGAGCGTCACGCCATTGGCGAAACGCAGTCCGGTGTCGACCACCTGCTTGGAACCGTCAGGCCGGACGAGCCACACCTTGCTGGGCTCGTTGCTGGCGCCGGCCGGCGGGTGGGTGACGTAGACGTTGCCGTTGCGGGCGACGACGACGTCGTTGCCGGCGAAGCCCTCCGCGATCACCGCCCCGCGGCCGTCCGCCGCGTAGGCCATGACCCGCTGCGCGCCGCCCTCCACCACATACAGCCGGCCGTCGGGCCCGAAGGCCTGGCCGTTGGCGCGGTGGGTATCCTCCCGCGCGGGGGAGACGCGGCCGTCCAGGGAAATGCGATACGCCCGGGAGTTGGGAATGTCGGTGAAGTAAACCTCGCCCTGGGCATTGGGGGCGGCGCCCTCGCTGAGACGGTGGCCCTCGCTCACGAGCTGCCAGTCCTCCCCGGGGATGAGGACCGAGGCGAGGACGGTGTTCTTCGTCGGCCCGGCGGAGGCCACCGGGGCCGGCCAGCCCTGCCACAGCCACTTGATCGCGTCAGGGAAAAGCGACGCCGCGTGCCGGCCGTTGTGCCCGCCCTCGCCCCAGACGTGCCGCACGTCGTAGCCGGAGAACGCGAGCGAGCGCTGCATCGCCTGGTTGGCCATCCACCAGTCGCCGGCGTAGATGTTGTTGTCGTTGGAGCCGCCCTGCAGGAAGACGCGGATCGGCTTGGGCTCATACTTGCGCAGCAGCGTGGAGTAGCGCTCGCCGCCGCGGAGCCCGACGTAGGTGCCGACGGCGCTGAAGACCCGCGTGAAGGCATCCGGCCGCTCCCACGCCGCGGTGAAGGCGCAGATCGCGCCGCTGCTCGAGCCGCCAATCGCGCGGTCGGCGCCGGAGGTCGAAAGGCGGATCGCGCGCCCGTCGGCAGTCCTGCGCTGCTCCACCGCGGGGAGCAGTTCCTCGAGGAGAAACCGCGCATAGGTGTCGCCGAGACCGTCGTACTCGAAGCTGCGGTTGAAACGGTCGAGCGCGGTCCCGGCGCTGGCCGCCTTCACCACGCCCGGCCGCACGAAGACGCCAATGATGACGGGAATCTCCCCCCGCGCGATCAGGTTGTCGAAGACCACCGGCGCATTCCACTGCACGCCGTCCTGGTTGACGTAGACGCAGGCCGGCCGGGTGCCGTCGTACTGGCGGGGCACGTACACCGTGACCTCGCGCGACGTGCCCGGGAAGAGTTTCGAGGCGGCGAACTCGAATTTGATCAGCTCGCCTTTCGGCACGCCGGGCTGCACCTGGGCATCGGGGTGCGGAGGATACTGGTCGTCCGCGGCGCGGACAAACGCGGCGGACGAAAGGGCGAGCGCGAGGGCGGCGGGCAGGCCGCGCGTGAAGAGGGAGACGATGGACATGGGGGTGGCGGGACGTATGGCGGCGGGCATGCCGGGCCGCGATCAGTAAAATCGGGCGCGGCGACGCCGGGCGGCGATCAGCCGGAACGGTCCCATCGGCCTCCCTACCACCGCGGCAAACCACCGTATTGAACGGTGGAGCAGCATGTCCTCAAGCCGCTGCGAATCGGTCCGTCGCACGTCAGCCGCCTGGGGACAGGCGGCTCCACCGCGACGGCATCGTTCCGGC
>CALFZM010000343.1 GCA_937952235.1 uncultured Opitutia bacterium
ATGACATCGCCCTGCCAGTCGGCGGGAAACTGCGCGCTGCGCACGATCTCGATCCCGGCAAACTTCGGGTAGCGGCCGGGCGAAATGCTGTCCATTTCGCGGCGCGCCGGCGCCAGCGTGCGATACGTGGCCCCGGGCACGCCCCAGACGATGCCCTGGAAGCCCGCTCCGTCGGTGAGAAAGGACTGGCCGAAAGCGTCCCACTGGTGCCCCCAGCCATTCACCAGGCCGCGAAAAAGGATGTCCATCCGCTGGTCGCGGGGATCGAGCCGGAAGATGCCGCCGGCCTTGAGTCGCACCACGCCGTGCGGCGTCTCGGTGTCGGTGCGGGTGTAGACGGACTGGTTGAGGTACAGCCGCCCGTCCGGGCCCCAGCGGAGCGTGTGCAGGTTGTGATGCGTGTCCTCGGTGCCGAATCCGCTCATCACGATCCGACGCTCGTCGGCCCGGCCGTCGCCATCGGTGTCGCGGAAGTGCAGCAGCTCCGTGCTCTGCGCGACGTAGGCGCCGCCGTCGCCGACCTCGATGCCGGTGGGAATCAGCAGGCCGTCCGCAAAGACGGTGGCCTTGTCCGCGCGCCCGCGGCCGGTGGTGTCCTCGAGCACGATCACCTTGTCCGTCGGCGCCTGTCCCGGCTCGATCTGCGGATAGAGCTCCGATCCGACCACCCAGAGCCGCCCCTGCGGGTCGAAGTTCATCTGGATCGGCTTGTTCAGCATCGGATTCTCCGCCCACAGCGTGACTTCCAGGCCCTCGGCCACCTCGAACCTCGGGTGCGGCTGGGGCGTGAGCTGCAACTTGCGGTTGCCCACCCGGCGCGGGATTTCCGGCACCTCGGCCGGCTGCAGCCCGCGCAGCCGCGCGATGCGCTCCTCCTCCGCGGCGATGTGGCCGTCGAACTCGAGGACCTCGGTCGCGTTGTTGCCCTGCTCGCGTTTCCGGAAGCCGAAGATGTAGGCCATGTTGGCCGGCCGCGAGCGGTGGAAGAACCACTCGTTCTTGCGCAGGATCGCCTGGCGCAGCGGCTCGGTCTGCGGGCTGCGCCTCCAGGGACCGGGGCTGCCGAAGAGCCGGTCCTCGAGCGTCTCCGCGAGGGCGCGGTAACCGGCATCCGTGGGATGGATACCGTTGCTGGTCAGCCCGGGGCCGGTGCGGCCCTGCCACGCGTCGTAGAGCGACACGAAGGCCGCCTGCCGCTCCGCGGCGATCTCGCCGACGACGCGGGCGTAGGTGGCGAGCTGGGCGTTGTGCGGAGCGGGGTCGGGCCAGGGACCGCCGAGGCGGCCATGCGGCAGGGGCGACAGCAGCACGAGGCGCACGCCCGGCGACACGCGCTGGATCGTGTCGAGCAGCCGGTTGTAGTCGGCGCGAAACTTCGTGAGGCCGGTCTCCCCGTCGAAGGAGCTCGCCATGCCATAGCCAAGAAACACCACGGTGGGCTTCGCGTCCTCGATCTGCTTCACGAGCTGGCGCCAGCCTTCGTCAGCGGGCTCGCGCCCCGCCTGCAGCAGGCTCAGGCCGAAACGCGCATCGCCGGCCGGCGTGTCGCCGCTCCAGCCGAGGTTGCGGAACGTGATGTCGCGGTCGGGAAAGCGCGTCGTGAGCATCGTCTCCACCCAGCCGCTCGCCTGTTCGCGTTCGATCAGGGTGTCGCCGAGCAGCACGACGCGATCGCCCGCCTTCAGTTCAAGTGGCGCCGCGGGTTGCGCTCCGCGGAGGAGCGCAGCGGACAGGGAGAGCGGGACGACGATCAGCAGGAGTCGGCGGAAGCGAGGCGGCATGGGTAGCAGGAAGATCGGAGACGAGGAGTGAGGCAAAGGGGCGCGGCGCCCGGTCGTACCCGGGACGGGTCAGCGACCGTCGTTCCAGAGGATGTGGGTGCCGCTCTTGCCGGCGACGGCGATGTCCTTCCAGCCGTTGCCGTCCAGGTCGGCGACGCGGATCTGCAGCCCGGTCCCGGGCCCATTCTCGGCGAGCACGTGCTTGGTGAAGCGCTTCTCGGCGGCGTTCCACTTGTACAGGAGCACGCAGCCGGGCTCGTTGTCGCCGGGATCGTTGCCGCTGTGCGCCCGCACGCGGCGACCGGTGACCAGGTCGGGACGACCGTCGTTGTCGATGTCCTCCCAGACGAGGGCGTGGTTCTGCGAGTTCTTGTCGTCGATCAGGTGGTGCCGCCAATTGGTGCTGCCGTCCCGGTTGTCGTCCCGGCGCTCCTCCCAGTATAGTCCGTAGTTGTGGCCATGGCCCCAGATGAAATCGTTGCGACCGTCGCCGTTGAGATCGACGACGATCATCGGCGTGCTGGCATGGGGAAACGTCCAGTCGGCATGGCGGATCCAAGGCTTGGTGGTCGCGCCCTCCTTCGGCCGCTCGTACCAGCCATTGCCATACAGGAGGTCCTCCCGGCCGTCGCCGTTGATGTCCCCGAAACCGATGCCGTGACCGTTGGCGAACGGCGCACCGGCCTGGATCGTCCACGGTTGCAGGACGGGCCGGCCGCCGGCGTCGCGGGCGAAGCGGTACGCCATGACGGCATTGGCCGGCCCGTAGGAATTCACCACGTACTCCGGCGTGCCGTCGCCATCGAGATCGTGCAGCGCGGTCCATTCGTTCTGCGCGAGCTGCGTGTCGACGAGCACGTGCTGCCTCCACGCCACCGGCGTGTCGATCGCCGCCGCACCCGGGTTCTCGTACCAGTAAACCTTGGTGTCCATGAAGGCGCCGGTCACGATGTCGGGGTAGCCGTCGCCGTTCACATCGTACGCGTGTTCGCCGCAATTGGTCAGGTAGTCCCGGCCGAAGGGCTCGAGTTTGCGGAGCTGCCGCTTGGCCTTGAAATCGGGCCCGGCGTACCAGTATTCGCCCGCGCTGATATCGAGCTTCCCGTCGCGGTTGAAGTCGGCGACGGCGCAGCCCTCGTTGTTGTCGCGGTGCAGCGCCTGCACGCGGATCCGGAGCAGCGGCGCCGCGGCCTGCTTCCCCTTGTTCTTCGGGCCGGACTTGGCGGCCTCCGCCGCGGGAACGGCCACGGGCAGAACCAGTGCGGCCAGCAGGGTCAGACGCGAAAATATTAGCAAGGTGCGGAGCATGGTCGGGGAAGACGAAAGCAAGGAGCCATCACGATTGGGATGCCGCGCCGCGGTGCAACGAATTACCCGGCCGGCACGCCGGATTGCGCCGCCATCTGTACCCGCCCCCCGCCAGCTTTTTGGGGCGGGCGCCGAAAATCGGTTTGCGGTGGGAAGGTAACCAACTAGTTCACTCCTGCCCGCCCCGCCCCCATGAATCGCCGCACCTTTCTCCGCTCCTCCGCCATCCTCTCCGCCTTCGCGCCGGCTGCCTTGCGCGCCGCCGAACCCCGCCCGGGTGCCGGATCCCGGCGGGCTCACAAGAAGGGTTTCATGTTCGGCACCTTCGGGGGAGCCGCCGCCAAGAAGTACAGCGTGCTCGAGCGGTTCAAGCTGCTGAAGGCGGCCGGGTTTCACGGGGTCGAGGTGGCGAGCGCGCTCAACCAGCAGGAGATCCTCGCGGCGCGCGACGCCACCGGGCTCGAGGTTCCCAGCGTCGTGATCTCGACGCACTGGACCCACCCACTCTCGTCGCCCAATCCCTCGACCCGCGAGACCTCGCTCGAGGGCCTGCGCCAGGGCCTGCGCGACGCCAAGGCTTACGGCGCGTCGTCCGTGCTGCTGGTGCCGGGCGTGGTCAACAAGGACATCGGTTATGCCGACGCCTGGACGCGCTCGATCGCCGAGATCAGGAAGGCGGTGCCGCTGGCGGAGCAACTCGGCGTGTCGATCGCGATCGAGAACGTGTGGAACGGCTTTCTCATGAGTCCGCTCGAGGCCGCGAGCTACGTTGACGGCTTCAAGTCGCCGATGGTGAAGTGGCACTTCGATGTCGGCAACGTGGTCAACACGGGGTGGCCCGACCACTGGGTCAGGGCACTCGGCTCCCGCATCGTCAAGGTCCACGTGAAGGAGTTCAGCCGGAAGCTGCGCGACGAGAAGGGGCCGCGATCGGGATTTGGCGTGGAACTCATGAAGGGTGACAGCGACTGGCCGGCCGTGATGGCCGCACTCGACGCCGTGGGATACACGTCGGGCTGGATGATCACCGAACAATCACGCGTGCCCAACCTCGCCGACGACGCCGAATGGCTCTCGCATCTCTCCGGCAAACTGGATCAGATCTTCGCCGCTTAAGCTTATGAACTCCCCGAACTCCTCCCTCCCGCGCCGCGACTTCCTGAAGAAGTCCTCCCTCGCTGCCGGCGCCGCCTTCGCCGCCACCACCCCGAAGTTCCTCTCGGCCGCCGAACGCGCCCGCTCCATCGGCGCCAACGACCGCATCCGGATCGCGCAGATCGGCTGCGGCAGCCGCGGCGTGACGGCGCACATGGACGGCATCTTCAAACATTTCGACACGCAAAACTTCGAGGTCGTCGCCGTGGTGGATCCCTGGAAGGTGGCCCGGGAAAAGGCGGTCGACTTCGCGAAGAAACACCAGGGTGACCGGACCGTGAAGTCGTTCGTGTCCTACCGCGACCTGCTCGCGATGAAGGACGTCGACGCCGTGATGGTGGCCTCCCCGGACCACCTCCATACGCTGCACCTCGAAGCCGCCGCCAAGGCCGGCAAGCACATCTACATCGAGAAGCCGCTCGCGACGGAGTTCGACAAGCTGGTACGCGCCTACGATGCCGCGAAGGCGGCGCAGGCGAAGGGCAGCATCATCCAGGTCGGAACCCAGTTGCGCAGCCTGCCCGGCGTCGCGGGCGCGCGCGAACTGATGAAGTCGGGCCTCCTCGGCAAGATTTCGCGCATCGACGAGACGCGCAACTCCACCCCGCCCTACTGGTACAGTTACCTCAAGCGGGACGTGAAGCAGGAGGACGTCGACTGGAAGGAGTTCCTGAACGACCGCCCGATGCGCCCCTTCGACGCGCGCCAGTATGCAGCCTGGTACGGCTACTACGAATTCTGCCAGGGCCCGGTGCCGCAGTGGGGCGCGCATTTCCTCGACCTGATGCACTACGTCATGGACTGCGGTTTCCCGACCGAGTGCATGTGCATGGGCGGCGTCACCTACTGGAACGACGAGAACAAATTCACCGTGCCCGACAACGTGATCGCCACCTGGATGTACCCCGAGGGCTTCATGGTCACCAGCTCGAACAATTTCGCGAACAGCGCCGGCAACACGCGGAAATTCTTCGGGGAAAAGGGCACGCTGTCGGTCGATAACTGGAATGTGCCGAGCTACAGCGCGGACGGCGGTCCGAAGCGCGACGGCAAGATCCGCGGCAAGGTGGACGTCACACCCGTCCCGCGCCCGGATCACTTCCTGAACTGGCTCCAGTGCATGCGCGCAAACGAGACGCCGCACGCGTCCATCGACGCCGGCTACCAGCACGCCGTCGCCGTCCTCATGGCCGTCATCTCCTACGACACGGGCAAGAAGACGAAGTACGACCACGCCAAGCGCAAGCTGACGACGGTCTGAGCGGGAAATCAGTCCACTCTGCGAAGGCGGGTCATTGCGACCCGCCTTTTTCGTTCCCCCTGGGAGCGCGGACGTCCCCGTCCGCAGGTCGATCGGATGCGGACGAGGACGTCCGCGCTCCCAGGAGGACCTCACGGGGTTTGCGTCCCGCGCCCCACGCGCTTTCCTCCGCCCTGGTGGATCCCGTCTCCCATGTCGCTCTCGGCGCCAGCCTCGGCTACGCGGCCTGCTCGCGCCGCCTCGGCCGCACCGCCGCCGGCGCTGGCGCCCTCGCGGCGCTTCTTCCGGACAGCGACATCTTCATCCGCAGCGCCGCCGACCCGCTGGTCGCGATCGAGTATCACCGCGGGTTCACCCACTCGTTTGCCTTCGCGCCGATCGGAGCGGCCATCGTCGCCGCCCTCTGGCTCGCGTCTCCCGCGTGGCGGGATCGGGAAAAATGGAGCCGCCTCTGGGCCTGCAGCCTGCTCGCCTACGTGAGCCATGTTCTCCTGGACGCCGCGACCAGCTACGGCACGCGCCTGCTGTGGCCGTTCTCCGACCAGCGCACGGGCTGGGATCTCATTTCGATCATCGACCCACCCTTCACCCTGACGCTGCTCGCCGGCCTTGCCTGGGCCCTCGCGCGTCAGCGTGCGCTTCCCGCGAAGATCGTCCTGACCCTGGCCGCCCTTTACCTCGCCGCGGGAGGCGTGCAGCGCGCGCGCGCGACCGCCGCGCAGGAAGCGCTGGCCCGCTCGCGCGGTCATACCCTCGAGCGCGGAGAAGTGATGCCGACCCTCGGCAACAATATCGTGTGGCGCGCACTCTACGTCCACGGCGGCCAGATTTACAGCGATCGGATCCGGGTCGGCTGGTTCTCGTCCGGCACCGTGCGCGAAGGCTGGTCGCTGCCGCTCGTGCGCGAGAGCGACCTCACGCCCGGGGAACGGGCACGCAACGGCCGCCGTTCGTTCCAGCGCTTCGCCTGGTTTTCGGAGGACTGGGTCGCCCGCAGCCCACACGACTCCGCCGTGCTGGCCGACATGCGCTATTCACTCTCGGCCGCGGCATTCGATCCCATCTGGGGCATCCGGTTTACCGCGCCCGGAGCGCCGAATGAGGTGGACTGGGTGAACCGTTCGCGCGACCGGCAGGTGAGCGCGAAGGAGTTGTGGGCTGAGATCAGCGGCGCCGATGCGCGGTTCCGCCCGCTGGCATCGCCGGCGCAGTGAGCTGAGGGCCTCGCGCGGATTCACCACGGCCACGAAAGCCCGGCCGCGCTTCGCTGCCGCACGGATATCGCGCCCTGGCCCTGAACCGGCGGCAAGTCCGTCGGGCGCCACCTTTAACATTGTCGCACCCGCGGATCCGCGCACGCTCCGACGCCCATGCGCCGATTGGCATTTGCCTTTCTTCTCGCCGCGTGGAGCAGCCTCCGCGGCGCCGAAGTTCCCATCTACGAACGCCCGATGCCCACCGATCCGGAGGGGATCAAGCAGTACCTGGCCGAGCTGGAGAAAGCGTTGAAGCAGGTCGAGGCGGCACCGAAGGAGGAAGCCGCCCGCGCCCGCATGGCGGCGGCCGCGACGACAGGGCCTTCGGATCTCGCGATCCCGGATCGGGACGAGTCGGAGATCGCCCTGGCGAACCGCCGCGTGGTGACCGAGCAGAACCTCGTCGGTGAGGTGACGGACGTGGCGAAACGGTTGCGCGCGGGGCTGGATCCAGACGACGTGGAGGACGCCAGGCGCTGGATCGAGACGTTTGGCTCCAAACCGGGCGCCCTCGCCAGCGGTGCTGCCTTTGCCTGGGTGCAAGGTGCGCCGGGAACCGCGCTCTTGCTGGCAGCCGAGGCGGCGACGCGCGCCCCGCGCGATACCAACGTCCTCAACACGCTGGCCTCGCTCTTGTCCGACGCCGGCTACGGTTCGCGCGGAATTCCGATCCTCGCTTATCTGGCGAAGAAATTCCCCGACGACCCCACGCTGCAGAACAACCTGGGCCAGGCCTGGCTTGGCCTCGGGGAAGCGAAGCGGGCCGAGTTTCATCTCCTGGCTTGCCTGCGCCTGGCACCCGCACACGGCGCCGCGCACGCGGCGATGGGCGTGATCAAGGAGGTCGCCGGCGACCATGCCGCGGCCACGAAACATTTCCAGACCGCGGCGTCGACCAGCGGCTCGGCGGTGGCCCGACGGGCGTTGCGCCAACGCAACCAGGGGCACTCGATCCCGCGAAGTTTCCGGCGCCTGGCACCGGTGCGCGAGTTCTTCAATCCGCGGCACTTCGTGGTGCCAGCCGCGGCCGGCTCTCTCGTCGAATCGGAAACGAAGGCGGCCGAGGTCGCGGCATTCCAGGCGTTCCTGCGCGAGCATATCGACCGTGCCGCCCGCCTTCGTCAGGAAGCCGCGGAAGCCCTGGCCAGAAACGTCACCCTTCGCCCGGACCTCGCCTACGTGGCCACCTTGGGCGGCGGCGCCTCCGCGCTGGCCAGCGTTCCGGATCCCGACAGCCGCGTGCGGCGCGCGCTCCAGTTCTCCGACGACGTCGCCCGGGCGGTGGCGGACATGGAGGCCCTCTGGGGGCAAGGAGAGGCGAAGGTCGCGGCGCTACGCCAGGCTTTCCGGGAACGCTGGAAGCATGTGGAAGTGGGTGAAGGCGGAAAGGACAACGCGGCTTACCTGGCGGCCTCCAAGCAGCTTTGCGAGGACGAGCGGAAGATCATGGACAACCAGTGGCGGCC
>CALFZM010000344.1 GCA_937952235.1 uncultured Opitutia bacterium
CGGAGAGGTGGAGCGGCTTGTCCTCAAGCCGCCGGGGACCGGTCCGGCGCACGTCAGCCGCCCTGGGGACAGGCGGCTCCACCGCGACGGCATCGTTCCGGCTCAGAAGTCCATGCGCGCGGCGAAGCGGAAGCTGCGACCCTCGCCCCACGCGCCCGTCGCGAGCGCGAAGGACCGGAAATAGTCGCGGTCGAACACGTTGTTCACGTTCAAGCTGAAGTGGACCCGCCGGTTCGCGATCCGTGCGCGGTACCCTAACATCACGTTCGCGAGCGTGTATCCGGAACTCCACAACTCCTCCGCGAAGCCGTCGAGATTGAGGTCGAAGTTGCCCTGATAGGACTTGTCGCGGTACTGCACGCTGCCGCCGAACGAGAAGTCCTTCAGCGGTCCGCGGTCGAAGCGGTACATGGTGACGAGGTTCGACCGCAGCTTGGTAAAGCCGGGCAGCGGCGTCCCCTCGGGCACGGTCGACAGGAAGGCGTCGGTGTCGGGCGTCGGCACATTGCGCGCCCGGGCCTCGGCCTGGAACGCCTTGAGCTGCGGATAGCGGTCGGACGTCTCGAGCGTGTTCTTCGAGAAGTTCCAGGTGAGCCGCCAGTTCTTGGTCAGGTTCGTGACGGTCTCGAATTCGAGGCCGGTCGACTTCGTCGTCTGCAGGTCGCCGCCGGCCGTATCGATCTCGGCGCCGAAGATCGGCCCCAGCTCCGTCTGGCGGACATTCGCCGGGATCGCGGGATTGGCCGCGTTCTTCGTGGCATTGGTGATGAAGTACGTCCAGTTCGACTCGACCTTCCCGCCCAGGAACGACCAGCGCAGCCCGAACTCCTGGCCGTCGCCCATCAGCGGGCCGCGCAGCAGGCCCGGCGTGAGCTGGGCGCCGCCGACGCCCGACGACAGCGACACGCTTTCGGCGTAGTTGTAGTAGGCGCCGAGGAACTTCGCGACGTGCACGACCGCGCCGTAGTTGAACGAGTCCTCCGTGATGCGCGTGCGCACGAAACTGAGCGGCGTGTCGAGCTTGAAGGTCTCCCCCGTGACCGGGTTGTAGAAATCGCGGCTCGGATCCTGGTTGAAGGAGCTCCGCCGCCAGCCGACCAGCGTGTGCACGCGGCCGCCGAAGTAGGAACCATCGGCGCCCACGCCGTACGCCGGCGTGCGGTAGAGCCGGCTCGAGAGCCGGCCGGTCGCGCCGTCCGCCTGCGGGTCGCGCCGGACGGTCGACTGCCCGGGGATCACCGCGCCGCGCGTGAGTTCGGCGCGGTCGCCGTCCTTCAGGTAGAAGCGACGGTAGAAGAAATTCTGCGCCATCACCGTGTTGTTGGCGGTGTAGGCCGCGAGGGTGTTGGCCGGGTTGAGCGTGCCCTTGAAGTTGCCGCTGGCCGGATCGACGTACTCGGCATAGCGGAAGTCGCCCGGCTCGGCGTCGTGATAGACGGCGCTCGCGACGATCTTCTGCGTGTTGTACGGCAGCTTGAGCTCGTAGACCGCCGTGATGCGCGCGTTGTGCACGGGCTGGCGGCCGTTGTTTTTCCGCCGGTAATACTCGGTGTAGAGCTCGTTGAAGTAAGGGTTGGGCTGGCCGTTGGGCAGCGTGGCGTTCGTGTCGCGGTAGACGCCGCCCGCCGAGCTGCCGACGCGCTCCGTGTTCCACTTCTCGATGTCGAAGTAGGTGAAGCTCGCCTGCACGTTCAGGGTCTCGGCCAGCTTCTGGTCGACGTGGAGGCCGAAGGTGAACTCCTCCGAATCCTGCACCGTGTCCGGCCCGAGGAAATTGTACTCCCGCGGCAGGATGTTCTCGTCCCGCAGCACGATGCCCGTGCCGGTGGAGCGACGCCGGGCGACCGTATCGTAGCTCAGGCCAAGCGCGGGAATGTAGGTCCGGCCGCCCGTCGTCGCCGTCAGCGCGGTCGTGGCGCCCGTCCGGGCGGTGGTCGAGAACTGATCCGCGAGCATGTTGCTGCCCATGCGTCCGTCCTGCTTCCGGTACTCGAGATCGGTGTTGATATTCGTGTTGCGGAACGGCCGCCAGTTGGCGGTCAGGTAGTACCCCTGCAGTTCCCGCTTGGCGTGGTGCTGGAAGCTCCCCTCCGTCGCGAGCACGAGGGCGGCCCGGACGGCGAACTTGTCTCCGATCCGGCGATTCACGTCGAATTCGGTCCGGAACATCTCGTTGGAACCCAGGATCACGTTCACGCGCTGGAAATCCCGGTAACCGGCCTGCTTGGTGAGCTGGTTGATCAGGCCGCCCGCGGTGCCCTCGCCGTAGAGGAACGCGTGGGGGCCGCGCAGGATCTCGACGCGCTCGATGTTGTAGCTGTCGGTCGCACCGCCGTACCACGTCACGCCGTTGCGGAGCCGCAGGTTCGCCGTGATGCCGCGGAAGACGAAGCTCTCGTTGGCGTTCTCCTTGTTGGTGTCGATCTCGCCCGTGACGCTGAAGTACATCGCGTCCGCGATCTTCGTCGCGATCAGGTCGTCGAGCAGCTCGCGGTTGAGGACCGAGATCGAGTTGGGCGTGTCGCGCAGGTCGGACAGCGTGCGCGAGCCGGAGATGGTCTGGGTCGACCGGTAGCCCTCGTCCTTGTCGGAGCTGACCTGGAAGATCGACAGCACGACCGGGGTGGAACCTCCGGAGGCGGGCTGGGCGGGTTCGGCGGCACGGAGCGGCAGCACGGCGAGCGCGAGCACTCCTGGCAGGAAACGGACGAGTCGGTGTTTGGCGTTCATGTCGGCAAGTTCGGCGGAGGTTTGCTCAGTTGCGCAGGGGCCGGGCCTTGTAGTCGGGCCACTGGATCACCTGCTGTTCGTAACGGGGATCGATGAACTCGGGCCAGTCGGGCGCGTCGGCGGCTACCCCGGCGTGAAATTCCGCCAGCGCCGTCTTCATCCGGGCGAGGCGCTCCGGCTCCTGCGCGGCCAGATCCTGTTTCTCGGCGGGATCGCGTTCGATCTGATAGAGCTCGAAGCCGGCGAGGGGCGCCTGCCGGATCGCCTTGATGATCTCAGGCGTGATGTTGCCTCCCCGCGGCCGCGGCGCCTCGACGCGTGCCACGATCTTCCACGGGCCGTCGCGCAGCGCCACCTGCGGGCCGGTCGGCACCCAGAGGTACTGCCAGTACAGCGGCCTGGTCCGCGACGGCGTGCCGCCGCTGAAGAGCGCGGCGACGCTCGCGCCATCGAGCGGGCGGTCCGGAAGCCGCGCCCCGGCGAGCTCGCACAGGGTGGGCAGCACGTCGACGCCGCTCACCGGCACGGCGCTGACCGAGCCCGGCTTGATGCGCGCCGGCCACCGCACGATGCCCGGCACCCGGATGCCGCCCTCGTAGACATGGCCCTTGTACGCCCTGAAACCGCCCGAGGATCCGGCGTTGTGCCAGGCCGTGCGCGCCGGACCGTTGTCCGAGGTGAACCAGACGAGCGTGTTCTCGGCGAGGTTCTGCCGCTTGAGTTCGGCCATGACCCGGCCCACGGCGTCGTCCATCTGCGTCACGTTGCCGTAGTACGCGACGCGGCTCGGATCGTCGGGGTGCGCCGCGCGGTAGGGCGCGCTGAATTTCGGATCGGTGGCGACCGGTTCGTGCGGCTCGTTGAGCGCCACATAAAGAAAAAACGGCTTACCGCGATCGCGGCCGTCGCGCAGCCAGCGCACCGCCTCGTCCGCCACGATGCCGCCGGAGTATCCCTCGATCCGGCCGAGCTGCGCGCCATTGCGGGCGAAGTTCTCCGGGTTGCGGTGGTTGGGCAGGGCGTTGTTCTGCACCGCGAACCAGTGTTCGAAGCCGAAGTGCGCCGGCTGCGGCTGGCCGTAAAGGTTGAAGTAGCCGTTGAGGTGCCACTTCCCGACCTGCGCGGCCGCGTAGCCG
>CALFZM010000345.1 GCA_937952235.1 uncultured Opitutia bacterium
CGTCGGCGCTCCTGTCGACGCCCACCACGGCGGCGCCGGGAAACGCCGCGGCCAGGGCCAGCGCGATCGCGCCCGAGCCCGTACCGAGGTCGAGCACGCTCGAAGGGGGGGACTCCGCGCGTCTCTGGCGCACCTGATCGACCAGCAGCTCCGTCTCAGGCCGCGGGATGAGCGCGCGCCGGTCGACGGCAAGCCGCAACCCCGCGAACTCAACCTCACCGACGATGTACTGCAGCGGTTCGCGCTGGGCGCGCCGCCGGACAAGCGGACGGATGCGTTCGAGCTCCGGCTCGGTGAGCGGTCGCTCGAATTCCAGGTACAGCTGCATCCGCTGCAGGGAGAGCGCGTGGCCGATGAGCAGCTCGGCATTGAGCCGGGGGGATTCGACGCCCTTTCCGGCGAGAAAGTCGGTCGTCTTCCGGATGACCTCGAGGAGGGTGAGCATCTCAGTCGTCGTCGGTGGCCGCCCGGACCGGCGCGAAATCGTGGCCGGTGAGCGCCGCCAGCTTCTCCTCGTAGTCCGCCTTCTGGAGCGCCGCGATCACCGGTTCCAGGTTCCCCTCCATCACCTGCGGGAGGCTGTAAAGCGTCAGCCCGATGCGATGGTCGGTCAGCCGGTTCTGGGGAAAGTTGTACGTCCGGATCCGCTCGCTGCGATCGCCGGAGCCGATCTGGCTGCGACGCGCCGCGGCGTACTTCGCCCGCTCCTCGTCCTCGCGGCGCTTGAGCAGTCGCGACCGCAGGACCGTCATCGCCTTCGCCTTGTTCTTGAGCTGGGAGCGTTCGTCGGCGCACGACACGATCAGCCCGGTGGGCTTGTGCAGGATCTGCACCGCGGAATCCGTCGTGTTGACCCCCTGGCCGCCGGGACCGCTGGCGCGGCTCACGGTGATCTCGAGGTCCTGCGGATCGACCTGGATGTCGACCTCCTCGGCCTCGGGCAGCACCGCGACGGTGACGGTGGAGGTGTGGATGCGTCCGTTGGCCTCGGTGACGGGCACGCGTTGCACCCGGTGCACGCCGCTCTCGAACTTGAGCTGCTTGTAGACGTCGGTGCCGGTGATGAGGAAGATGACCTCCTTGAACCCGCCGCGCTCGGACACGCTGCTGCTCATGGGCTGGATCCTCCAGCCCTGCCCGTCCGCATATTTCGAATACAGCCGGAACAGCTCCGCCGCGAACAGGCTCGCCTCGTCGCCGCCGGTGCCCGCGCGGATCTCCATCACCGTGTTGCGCGAGTCCGTCGGCTCCGGCGGAATCATGGCGAGCAGGACCGAGCGCGCGAGTTCCTGCCGCCTCCGCTCCAGGTCCGGCAGCTCGGCCGCCGCCAGCTCGCGCAGGTCGGGATCGGCCGCGGCATCCCGCCCGAGGGCGTGCGCCTCCGCCAGTTCCCGTGCGGTGCGCTGGTGCGCGCGGAAGTCCGCAATCAACTGCGCGAGCTTCTGGTGCTCCCGGGTGACGTCCGCCGCGCGGCGGGGATTCGAATAAAAGGCGGCGTCCGCCATCTGCGCCGCGAGTTCATCGTGGCGGCGCTGGAACGGAGCGAGGTCGGGAAGTTCATCCATGAGTCGAGGGAAGCGACGGGGGCCATTTGCGAATTGCGCGAGCCGCCGGTTGGCTTAGCTATGGCGGCGATCCGAAACGCGAGGCGAATCCGCCTAGCGGTGTTGATCAGCAATGGCCACGACACTCTTCACTCAAAACACCATCGCGTGCATCTGGGATTTCGACAAGACGTTAATCCCGGAATACATGCAGTCCCCGCTGTTCCGCCGGTACGGGATCGAGGAAGCGGTGTTCTGGGAGGAGACGAACAAACTGGCGGAGCACTATCGCAAGCGCGGCTATCATCTTTCGCCCGAGATCGCGTACCTGAATCATCTGCTCACCTACGTGCTCGCAGGTCCGCTGCACGGGCTGAACAACAAGGTGCTCTTCGACTGCGGCGCCGACATCCGTTTCTATCCCGGCCTGCCCGAGTTCTTCGACCTGGTGAAAGGGTTCGCGCGCGAGAAGGCCGAATACGTGAAGCATGACCTGCAGGTCGAGCATTACGTCGTCAGCACCGGCATCGCCCCGATGATCCGCGGCAGCGCGATCGCGCGGCACGTCGACGGCATCTGGGCCTGCGAGTTTGTCGAGAATCCGCTCCAGCCCGGCTTCCTCCGGCAGAAGGAACTCTCCATCGACGCCACCGCGCAGATCGCGCAGATCGGCATGGTCATCGACAACACGACCAAGACGCGCGCGATCTTCGAGATCAACAAGGGCACGAACAAGAATCCCGCGATCGACGTGAACTCCAAGATGGCGGCGGAGGACCGCCGGATCCCGATCCAGAACATGATCTACGTCGCGGACGGCCCCAGCGACGTGCCCAGCTTCTCGGTGGTCAAGAAAGGCGGCGGCCGCGCCTACGCGGTGTACAATCCCGACAAGCCGGCCGAGTTCGAGCAGAACGACCGCCTGCTCCAATCGGGTCGCATCCACGGATACGGGCCCGCCGATTATCGTTCCGGCTCCAGCACCGCCCAATGGCTGCGGCTCCATGTCCACCAGATCTGCGACCGCATCGTCGCCGACCGCGAAGCCGCGGTGGCGAGCAAGGCCGCCAAGCCTCCGCGGCACCTCAACGCGACCCCCGACGAGGAGGCCGCGCGCCGCGCCTCGCGCGGACCGAAGCAGGCCAGTTTCCTCGACTGACCGCCCGCACCCCGCGGCCTCGCCGCGCCACCTTCCATGCGCTCGCTCCTGCCCCTCCCCCTGCTGGCCGCGGTCGCGACGTGCGCGGCCTCGGCCGCCCCCACCTGGAATCCCACCGGTCTGCCGCCGCCGCCGGCGCAGGGCCCGTCGCTCACGCAGGGCGCCTTCCTGAAGCCGGAGCAGGGTCAGGACATCCTGCGGCAGGCGCTCGATCGCTTCCCCGACCGCGCCTCCTGGGAGGCTTACGCCGGTTTCGTGCGCGGGCAGATCCAGCGCGCCGCCGGCCTCTCTCCCTGGCCGAAACGCACGCCCCTCAATCCGGTGCTGCGACGGAAGCGCGCGCACGACGGCTACACGGTGGAGAACGTCGTGTTCGAGTCGGTCCCGGGTTATTTCGTCACGGGCAACCTGTATCGGCCCCTGGCCGCCCGCGGGCCGCGGCCGGCCCTGCTCGCGACGCACGGACACTACCGTCCGGTGACAAAGCCCGAGGACTACGAAAACCACGCCCGCTTCTGGTCCGGCATGCAGGCGCGGGCCGCCAGCCTGGCCCGCATGGGAGCGGTCGTGCTCGCCATCGACATGTTCGGCTACGGCGACTCGATGCAACTCGTGGGCCAGGAAGCGCACCGAACGCCCTTCGCGCTCACGCTGCACCTGTGGAATGCCATGCGCGCGGTCGATTTTCTCACCGGCCTCGACGGCGTTGATCCGGGGCGTATCGCCGTCAGCGGCGAATCGGGCGGCGGCACGCAGTCATTCCTGCTCGCGGCCCTCGATCCGCGCATCGCCGTGAGCGTTCCCGTCGTGATGGTCTCATCGTACTTCTTCGGCGGCTGTGCGTGCGAGAGCGGGCTGCCCATCCACCGCAGCACGGATCACTTCGTGAACAACGCCATGATCGCCGCCCTCGCCGCGCCGCGGCCGCAACTGCTGGTTTCGAACGGCAAGGACTGGACGCAGCACAATCCGACCATCGAGTTCCCTTTCCTGCAGCGGATCTACGGTTACTTCGACGCGGCCTCCGCCGTGGAGAACGTCCACCTCGCGACCGAAGGCCATGATTACGGACCATCGAAGCGGGCGGCACTGTATCGGTTTGTCGCGCGTCATCTCGGGCTCGACCTCGACGCGGTCCAGCGTCCGGACGGCACGATCGACGAAACGCACGTCACGATCGAGAAACCCGCGCAGCTCCGGGCCTTCGACGCGGCGTTTCCCATCCCGCCGCAAGCGCTGCATGACGCCGCGGCCATCGAACGTCGCTTGAAGAGCCTGCAGTGACCGGCGGGGCCCGTGGAGCGCCCCGCCCGATCAGGGGCGCGGGACCGGGTCCGCGCGGCTTTTTCCGCCCTCGCCCCACCCGCCGGCGCACCACCGTGCGATTCGGTGGTCCAAGCGGCTGTGTCCTCGCTGCTTCGACTTCCCGTTAAGAGCGACCGGTTCGCTTGGTTCGTCCGGCTTGCGACCTTCATCCTGGTCGTCGCCGTCCTGCGTTTCGCCGGCGACGTGCTGATGCCGTTCGCGTTTGCGGTGCTGCTTGCGTTCCTGTTGTCGCCGCTCGTGATCCGCCTCACGCGCTGGGGACTGCCCCGGGTGCTCGCCATCGTGCTTTCCGTGCTGGTCGCCTGCAGCGTGATCGGCGCAACGCTCTGGTTTGTCTCGCTCCAGGCCATTGCCCTCGTCAACGAACTGCCCGACTACGAGGAGAACATCCGGCGGAAGATCGTCGCGCTCAAGCACCCCGCCACGCCGCCGGTGGTCTCCCGCCTGGCGGGCATGGTGGAGAATCTGCGCCGGGAACTGAAGTCAACCACGCCGGCCGCGCCGCCCGCTGCGCCGGCGGCCACGGAGGAGCCGAAGCCCGTGCCCGTCGAGGTGAAACCGGCCGAAGCGACGCCCTTCGAGCTCGCCGGCGAATATGCTCCCGCCGTGCTGCGATCCCTGGGCACCGGCGGCCTCGTCACCGTGCTCGTCATCGCGATCCTTTTCCAACGCGAGGACCTGCGCGACCGGCTGATCCGGCTGCTGAGCGCCACGCGCGTCGACCTCGCCACCCAGGCCCTGGACGACGCCGCGTCCCGGGTCTCGCGCTACCTGGCGATGCAACTGGTGGTGAATGCAGCCTACGGCATCCCCCTCGGGCTCGGGCTCTATTTCATCGGCATTCCCAACGCCGCACTCTGGGGGCTGCTCGCCACCCTGCTGCGGTTCGTGCCCTTCGTCGGCCCGTGGATTGCGGCGATCTTTCCCGTCCTGCTCGCCATCGCCGTCGACCCCGGCTGGACGATGATCCTCTACACCCTCGGTCTCTTCGTCGTGCTCGAGCTCATCAGCAACAACGTCGTCGAAATCGTGCTGTACGGCGCCTCGACCGGCATCTCGAATTTCGCGCTGCTGATCGCCGCCGTGTTCTGGACCTGGCTCTGGGGCGCCCCGGGGCTCGTGCTCTCGACGCCGCTCACGGTGTGCGTGCTCGTGCTCGGCACCTACTTCCCCGGACTCGGCCTGCTGGGGGCGCTGCTGGGCAGCCAGCCCGCGCTCGACCCGCCCACCCAGTGCTACCAGCGACTGCTGGCCGCCGATTCCGAGGACGTGCTCGAACTGGCGGAGAAGCACCTGCGCCAGCGGTCGCCGGCCGAGTTCTATGACGAGGTGCTGCTCCCCGCAGTCGCGCTGGCCGACGAGGACCTGGCGCGAGGGGCCCTGCCCGAGGCGCGACATCGTCTCGTCCTGGAGGCATGCGGCGACCTGATCGACGAACTAGAGCGACGCCAGCCGGGAGACGCCGCGGCGCAGCCCGCGGCACCCAGCGTCCCGGCGCTGCTGCTCGTGCCGGTGCGGGACCCGTCCGACGCCATCGCCGCCCGGTGCCTCGCGCATCTGCTGCGCACGCGCGGGGTGCCGGCCAACGTCACGGCCTTTGGCCCGCCGCTGGCCGAAGTCGTCGCCGCCGCTCACGATGCGCCGTCCGCGTCGATCCTGCTTTCCGTCCTGCCGCCCTCGCCGCCCGGGGCGCTCCGCAACTGGCTGCGCCGCCTGCAGGAGCATCTCCCGGCGCAGCGCCTGTTCGTCGGTATGTGGCAGGCGGAGGAGAGCCCGGAAACCGTCGCGGCGCGTCTTCGCGGAGTGACGCCCCCGGATGTATTCACTTCCCTCGGAGCCTCGCTCGACGTCCTCGCAGGCACCGAGCCGACGCCAGCGCCCGCGGAGGCGCCGGGCGTCCCGATCGGAAAAATTGCGGCGAAATAATCCGGACGACACTCCGCGCGGCGTGTGTTAGCGTGCGGCCATGCGCCTGAGTCATGCCGCGATGTACGCCCGCCTGCTGGAGAGCGACGCCTCCTGCAACGGACGCTTCTTCACCGGCGTGCTCACCACGGGCATTTACTGCCTGCCGGGCTGCCGGGCGCGCAAGCCGAAGGCGGAGAACGTCCGCTTCTTTCCTTCGTGCGAGGCCGCGCGCGCCGCGGGGCTTCGCCCCTGCCGCAAATGCCATCCCGACGATTTCGCGCGCGGCGCCGATCCGGTGCTGGCCGACATCGAGACCCTCGTCGACGCGGTCCGGGCCGCGCCCCAGCACTTCGCGGACACCAGCGCGATCGTGCGGCGTTCGGGTTTCGGCACGACCCGGTTGTTCGAGCTCTTCCGGCAGCATTACCAGGCCACGCCCGCCGAGGTGCTGCAGCGGGCGCGGCTGGCGCAGGCGCAGGATCGCCTGCTCGCGGGCGACGACGGGCTCACCGCCGTCGCCGCCGACTGCGGCTTCGAGTCACAGTCCGTCTTTCACGATCACTTCCGGCGGTGGACCGGGCTGACGCCCGCGCAGTATCGCGCCCTGCGCACCGCGCGCCGCTTCACGCTGCAGTTGCCCGACGGCTATCCGGCCGGCTACCTGCGCCGGGCGCTGACGCGCGACACCCGGAGCCTCACCGAGCGGAGGGACGGCGATACGTTCACCCTCGCCTGGCGGTTGGGCTCGGAGCCGGCGGTGGTGGTCCTGCGACTCGCCGGGCCTGAGCTCGACGTCGAGGTGACCGGCGCCGCGGCCCCGGCAGTGCATCGGCGCGTGGCGACACTGCTCGGCCTCGGGCAGGACGCTCCCGCCTTCGCGCGGCTGGCGCGTAAACTCGGGGTCGGCCGCCTCGTCGCGCAGCGCGAAGGACTGAGGCTGGTGCAAACGCCCTCGGTCTTCGACGGGTTGCTCTGGTCCATCATCGGCCAGCAGATCAACTTCGCGTTCGCGTGCGTGCTCCGGCGGCGGCTCGTGGAGCTGGCCGGCACGCCGGTCGCGGACGGGCTGTACGCTCCGCCGACACCGGCGGCGGTCGCCGCGCTCACGCCGGCCGCGCTTGCGCCGCTGCAGTTTTCCCGCGCGAAGGCGCAGTACCTCATCGAGGTGTCGCGTCGCGTGGCGGACGGCGTCCTCGATCTTGCTGCGCTGGAGGGCCAGTCCGCGACGCGCGTCGAGCGCACCCTCCTCGAGCAGCGCGGGCTGGGGCCCTGGTCGGTCAATTATCTGATGCTGCGCGCGCTCGGGTTCCCCGACTGCGTGCCGTGGGGCGATACCGGCGTGACCAGCGGACTGCAGGCCCTTTTCCAACTCGAGGAGCGGCCCGATGTCGCCGCGACGCGTCGGCTCATGGGCATGTTTGCACCCTACCGCAGCCTGGCGACGGCGCACCTCTGGCAGTACCTCCAACCCATGCCCATCTGACACATCCCGCCCCCGATGAACGCCTACACATTCCTCACGCTTCCCACGCCGGTCGGTCCGTTCTCCGTCGCCCTCGATGCCACCCGAGCGATTGCGGCCACCGCCTTCGGCCAACCGCCGGCGCTGGCGCTCCGCCTGCCGCTGCACGCGGAGCTGGTTCCCGCCCGCTCCGAACCCGCGAACCTGCGGCGCGAGGTGGCGGAGTATTTCGCCGGCGAGCGGCGCGCCTTCACGGTGCCGCTGGCCGCGCGGGGCACGGCGTTCCAGCGGCAGGTCTGGGCGGGACTCGCGCGCCTTCCGTTCGGCGCGACCTGCTCCTATGCGGAGTTGGCGGCAGCCATTGGCCGCCCGGGCGCGGCCCGCGCCGTGGGTCGCGCCAACGCGACGAATCCCCTCTGCCTGCTCGTACCGTGCCACCGCGTCGTCGGGGCGGACGGGAGCCTGACCGGCTTCGCCTTCGGCACCGCCTTGAAGCGTCGCCTGCTCGAGCACGAGCGGGCCGTCGGCGCCCGCGCGACCGCCGCATGAGAAAAGCCGCCCTGTCAGGCGGCGCCGCCGGTGGCGGCCCGGTGCAGCGCGACGACGAACCGCTTCAGCCTCGCCTCGTCCTTCACGCCGGGGGCGGCCTCGACCCCGCTGTTCACGTCGAGGAAACGGGCGCCGCTGGCCGCGAGCGCGGCGCCGACGTTCTCCGGGTTGAGCCCGCCGGCGAGAATCCAGCCGTGGCCGGGATGCGCCGCCCGGAGCCGCGCGAAACCTGCCCAGTCGCCGGTGCGGCCGGATCCACCGAATCCCTCCGCCTGATACGTGTCGAAAAGCACATGGCCCGCCGCCGCCAGGACAGACTCCGGCACGCCGGCGCCCGGCGGCAGCTTCGGCGCGAGCCAGAGGCGATCGCGGCCGACCGCGTCGCTCCACTGCTGCAGCACCGCGGGGGCAAGTTCGAGACGGTGGTGCAGTTGAAAACAGTCGAATCCCGCATCCTGCAATGCGGCGAGCTCCGCGAGCGACGGCTCGACCGCGACCGCCACCCGGCGGCGGTCCGGCAGACGCGAGGCCATGGCGGCATACTGGGCGAGCGGCAGGTAGCGCGGGGAGCGGGGATGAAAGATGAACCCGAGGTAGTCCGCCCCGCAGCGGTCGGCAAACTCCGCGTCGACCAGCGAGGTCAGGCCGCACACCTTGAAGCGGATGCCGTCGATCATGGTGCCGGGTGACGCGGCGCGCGGCGCCGTCAGGTTTCGAGCCGGCGCACCAGCGCTTCGATCAGCGCTTCGAGGCTCGGCGTCTTGGCGGTGAAATCAATCGGCATGCCCGCCTGCTTCATCGTGGCGGTCGTCTGCGGCCCGATGCTGCCGGCGAGCGGCCGCTTCGCGCCGGGGGCAAGACGGAGCGCGCGTGCCTGGTCGACAAACGACTGCACCGCCGACGAACTCGCGAAGAGGATCGCATCGGCGCCCCGGGCGCGGAAATCCGCAGCGGCCGGCTCGGCGGCGAGATCGGTCTGCTCCGTCTTGTAGACCTGCAGGCGGTCTACGATCGCGCGCGCCTCCTCCAGTTTCCGGACGAGTTCGTCGCGGTTGAGATTCCCCGTGACGACGAGGAGCTTCGCGCTGTCGAGACTGCCGGTGGCGATCAGCGCCTCGGCGAGCGCCTCCGCGGTCGCGACCTTCGGCTGGCACTCCACGCGCAGGTGTTCCGCCCGGATCGCCTGGGCGGTGGTGTCGCCCACTGCGGCGAGCCGGATGAGCCCGAGCGAGCGGATGTCGTCGTAGATGCGATGAAATTCCTCGAAGAAGAAGCGGACGCCATTGGCGCTCGTGAACACGAGCCAGTCGTAGCCGCCGAGCTCGGAAAAGACCTCGTGCAGCGTGTGCTTGTCGATCTCGCGCGACACGGTGATCAGCGGCAGCTCGACGACCTCGGCGCCGAGGGCCTGGAGTTTGCCCGCCAGCTCGGAGGCCTGCTCGCGCGAGCGGGTGACGGCGATGCGGCGGCCCTGCAATGGTTGCTCCCTGCTCATGAGATCAGGCCGAACTCACGCAGGATCCGCGTGGCGGCAACGTCCGGGTTGACGAAGTCGTCGCCGTCGATCGGCATCGCGGCGAGGCCGATGCGCTCGTGAAAGAGGTGGAGCACCTCGCCCGACACGTGGGCCGCAAAAGCCGTGTGGCAACCGCCGCCGAGAGCGCGCTGGAAGGCGCGTTCAAGCGAGACCGCGCGGACGGTCGGCGCATCGAAGACGGCGGCGAACTTGGCCGCGTCGGCGAGCCGGCATTGCACGGCGATCGCGCCCTGCCCGACTGCGGGCACCATCTGGTCGAAACCGAGCGGCGCGAACTCGATGCCCGGCCAGGTCTCGATGCCGAGGCGCTTGAGCCCCGCGGCGGCGAGGATCGTGCCGTCGGCCACCTTCTGTTCGCCGATCTTGCGCAGGCGCGTGTCGACATTGCCGCGGATCTCGGTGAACGCCACCCCCGGGAACAGCCGCTGCACCTGGAGGCGGCGGCGGGGAGAACCGGTGGCGAGGGTGGCCGGAAGGTCGACGCCGGCGCGGAGGACGAGCACGTCCCTCGTGTCAGCGCGCGGCAGGTAACCGCCGATCGCGAGGCCGTCCGGCATGTCACCGGGCAGGTCCTTCGTGCTGTGCACGGCGACGTCGGCCTCGCCCCGCAGCAACGCGGTCTCGAGCTCGCTGGTGAAGAGCCCCTTGCCTCCCCGCTGCTCGAGCGACCACTCGGTCTGCCGGTCGCCCGTCGTGACGATCTTCAGCAGCTCCGTCTCGACGCCAAGGTGGTTGCGGAGGTGAGCCGCGACCATTTCCGTCTGCGCGAGGGCAAGCGGACTCTTGCGAGTGGCGAGGACGAGTTTCGTCATGGTTGCGAGTAGTCAGTAGCGAGCAGCGAGGAGAGCACCGCGCGACGCATGCCCGCTACTCGCTACCCGCTACTCGCTACTTCGGGGTCAGGAGTACGACGCCTGGACGCCCTTGATGTTCTTTTTCGTCATCCAGGGCATCATCGAGCGGAGATAGGCTCCGGTCTTCTCGATCTTGTGCTTCTCCCCGGCCTTGAGGAGGGCGTTGTACTTCTTGAGACCGCCCTTGTATTCGCGGACCCACTCCTTGGTGAACTGGCCGGTCTGGATCTCCTTCAGGATCTTCTTCATCTCGGCCTTGGTCTTCTTGTTCACGACGCGCGGGCCGCGGGTGATGTCGCCGTACTTGGCGGTCTCGGAGATCGAGAAGCGCATGCCGGCGATGCCGCTCTCGTACATCAGGTCGCAGATGAGCTTCAGCTCATGCAGGCACTCGAAGTAGGCCATCTCCGGCTGGTAGCCGGCCTCGACGAGCGTTTCAAAGCCCGCCTGCACGAGGGCGCTGGCCCCGCCGCAAAGCACGGCCTGCTCGCCGAACAGGTCGGTCTCGGTCTCCTCCTTGAAGGACGTCTTGAGCACGCCAGCGCGCGTGGAGCCGATGCCTTTCGCCCAGGCCAGGGCGGTCTTGAGCGCCGACTTCGACTTGTCCTGCGCGACCGCCACCAGCGCCGGCATGCCTTTGCCCTCGGCGTACAGCCGGCGCACCATGTGGCCCGGACCCTTCGGGGCGACCATGATGCAGTCGATGTCCTTGTGCAGCTTGATCAGGCCGAAATGCACGGACAGGCCGTGCGAGAAGAGCAGCGTCTTGCCCCTGGCGAGGTTCGGCAGGATGTCGCTGGCGTACACGTCGGCCTGCTTCATGTCGGGGAGGCCGACCATGATGACATCGGCCCGGCGCACGGCCTCGCCCGTGTCGACCACCTCGAACCCGTGCTGTTCGGCGACCGCCCGGGACTTCGAGCCCGGATAAAGGCCGATGATGACCTTGCAGCCGCTATCCTTCAGGTTGAGCGCATGGGCGTGGCCCTGCGATCCATAGCCGAGGACGGCGAGCGTTTTGTTGGCGAACACGCCGAGATCGGCGTCTTTGTCGGTGTAGACTTTGGCAGGCATGTGATGGGAAGGAAGCGTGGGTTTATTCGACTAAAGGTTGGAGGCACGGCGCGTTAAACGGCGGACGCGGGCTTCACGCCCTGAGCTGTGCGGGGAAGCTTTTCCGCTCGCGCGAACCGGTCATCAGCGTTTCAGGGCCAGCCGGCCGGTGCGGGCGAGTTCGATGATGCCGAACGGCTCGAGCAGCCCGAGCAGCGCGGACACCTTATCGTTGTCGCCCGTCGCCTCCATGATGAGCGAGTCGGAAGCGAGATTCACGATCTTGGCGCGGAAGATATCCTTGATCTGCAGGATCTCCGGCCGCGTCTTCGCGTCGGCCCGCACCTTCACCAGCACGAGCTCGCGCGTGACGGCCTGCCCCTCCTTGAAATCGAGGACCTCGACGACGTTGATCAGCTTGCGAAGCTGCTTGATGCAGAGGTCGAGCTGGGCCTCGTCGCCACGCAGCACCGCGGTGATCCGGGAGAGGGAGGCGTCGTGCGTCGGGGCGACGTTGAGCGAATCGATGTTGAAGCCGCGGCCGGAAAACATGCCGGCAACGCGCGCCAGAACGCCGAACTTGTTCTCAACGAGGACGGAGATCGTGTGTCGCATGAAGGTCGAAGGTGAAAACGAAAGGAGGAGCGGATACTAAAATGTGCGACTGCGCCAGTCGAAGGTTGAGCGGCGCAAGACCGAAGCCGGACCGCGGCCCGCCATCGCCCCGGAGGGAGCGGTACCGGACAGCCTTCGCTCGGCCGCCGCATCGCGGGCAAAGGCTGGTGGACGCTGAGGGACTCGAACCCCCGACACCCTCGGTGTAAGCGAGGTGCTCTAACCAACTGAGCTAAGCGTCCAGACCGAGGGACGAGGAAAGCCCCGCGGCGACGGCCCTGACAAGGAATTATTCCGACCCGAAGACGTGCCCTTGCCCGCGGGCGAACGATTTCCGTCCGCGGCGTGGCGTCTGTGGCACGTGAGTCGCCGCAGTGAACCTGCGGCGCGACCGTTGCGGCCTCGCCTGGTCAGGCGCTGACGGCCGCCTTCCGCCGCAGCAGGCCGTCGCGCACCATGAGCTCGGCGTTCTGCAGGGCATTCAGGGCGGCGCCCTTCCAGAGGTTGTCGCCGCTGACCCAGAGGGCGAGGCCGTTGTCGAGGGCGGTGTCGATCCGGATGCGGCCCACGCCGCATTTCACTTTTCGGGAGAAGTCCAGCGGAGTCGGGTACGCCTGCTTCGCCGGCTCGTCGACCAACTGGGCGCCCTCGAAGGCGGCGATGGCGGCGCGCGCGGCTTCCACGCTGACCGGCCGCTCGAACTCCGCATTGACCGCGATGGAATGCGCCCGCACGACCGGGACGCGCACCGTCGTGGCCGAGACCTTCAGATTGGGGAGGCCCATGATCTTGCGGCTCTCCTGCATCATCTTCGTTTCCTCGCCGGTATAGCCGTTGGTGCCGAACGAATCCACCTGGGGGATCACGTTGAACACGATCTGGTACGCATACACCTTCCGATTGATCGGCGCACCCTTCACGTAGCTCTGGATCTGGTCCTCGAGCTCCCGCACCGCCTCGGCACCGGTGCCGGAAACAGACTGGTAGGTGCTCGCGAAATACCGCTTGAGTCCGAACGCCCGGTGCAGCGGCCAGAGCGCCATGAGCGTGACCGCAGTGGAACAATTCGGATTGGCGATGATGCCTTTGTGCTGGCGCAAACCCTCGGGGTTGATCTCGGGAATGACGAGCGGGACGTCCGGATCCATGCGGAAGGCGGAACTCTTGTCGATCACCAGGCAGCCCGCCCGGACCGCGTCCGGCGCCAGCGCCCGCGTGGCGGTGCCGCCGGCGGCAAAGAACGCCACATCGATGTCGGCAAACACTCCCGGCTTCGCCTCCTCCACCGTGTACTTCTTGCCGGCACACGTGACGACCTTGCCCGCCGACCGGGCCGAGGCGAACAGCCGCAGCGAGGCCATGGGGAAGTTACGATCGTGCAGGAGCTGCAGGAGCTCTTGACCGACGGCGCCCGTGGCGCCGACGATACCGACATTGATGGATGCGTTGTTCACGAGTTTGTCTCCAGTGGAGCAGGTCAGCCAAACCTGCGCTCGGCTGGGCATCAAGCCCGGAGAGCGCCTGCTGGCGGTACGGATCAGCACAGCCACGGTGCAATTTTTCCGCCGCGGTGAACTGGTGCGGAGCTACCCCGTTTCGACGTCCCGCCGTTCGCCCTCCAACATCAAGAACTCCCTCGGCACCCCCCGGGGCCTGCATGAGATCGCCGAGCGCATCGGTGCCGGGCAGCCTCCCGGGATGGTTTTCAAGTCGCGCGTTCCCACCGGCCGGCATTTCGTCGAGGTGCTCGAGCGCGAGCCGGAGAAGGACAACCTCATCACCTCCCGCATCCTCTGGCTTCGCGGGCTCGAGCCGGGAGTGAACCTGGGCGGCGACGTCGACACCTACGAGCGTTACGTCTACATCCACGGGACCAACCACGACGACCGGATCGGGGAACCCCTGAGCTCCGGCTGCGTCCTGATGGGCAACCTCGATATCGTCGCGCTTTACGACGAAGTCCGTGTCGGTGACCGCGTGTGGATCGCGGATTGAGCCCTGGTCTCGCCCTCACGTCAGCCACCTGGGACAGGCGGCTCCACCGCAACGGCATGCGTTGGCTCAGGGCGGGATCCTAAACGCAAGGACGCGATATAAAGGAAAGACTCGCCAGGAAAACGTGGCGAAACGTCGCGTTCGTTTGCGACTCTGCGTTTTGGTTCGGGCTACAGAATCCCTGAATCTGCCCTAGTTCGTGGCCATGGCCACCCGGGCGCCACCGCCTCCGTGAAGCACCCGGACGCGGTCGCCGTCCATGAAAAGTCCGGTCGACGACTCCTGCGTCACCGTGACGGTCGAGCCGTCGTCGAGGCGGATGGTGATCTCCTGCGCGCGCTTGCGCGTCGCCGCCTCCTCCACCGCCTGCCCGACGACCGCTCCCGCGACCGCTCCTCCGGCCTGCGCCACGGCGCCGCCGACTCCCCGACCCCCGCTGGCCGCGGCGCTGCCGATGAGGCCGCCGCCGTACATGCCGAGATTGCTCTTCTGTCCCTCGATATTCACCTCGCGCACGCTTGTAACCGTACCGACCTCAGCGCGTTGGAGGACGTTGGCCTGACTGGAGGGCACCGTTCGGCGCGAGGAGGGAAACGTGCATCCCGCCAGGAACACGGCGAGACCACCTGCAACGAGGACCAGGGACAGTTTCGAGTTCATGGGTAGGGACGTCGTTGAGGGAGACTCTTCCTACGACGCGAATGTTTCCTCAGAGTTACCGGTTGCGCCCGAACAGCAAACGGAGGGAATTGAGGCAGACGACCAGCGTGCTGCCTTCATGGGCCGCCACGCCGACGGCCAGGGGGACAGCGCCGACGGCGGTGGCGATCACCATCACGCCGACGACGCCCAGCGACAGGGCCAGGTTCTGCCGGATCACGACCTTGGCGCGCCGGCTGAGGCGGAGGGCCGAGAGGAAGTGCTCGATGCGATCGTGCATCAGGATGATCTCGGCCTGTTCGAGCGCCGCGTCGCTGCCCCGCGCCCCCATCGCAACGCTGACATCGGCGGCGGCGAGCGAAGGCGCGTCGTTCACGCCATCGCCCACCATTGCGACCCGTTTTCCGGCCTCCCGCAGGCTTTGGATCGCCCTGACCTTGTCCTCGGGCGACAGCCCGGCCCGGACTTCGTCGAGTCCGATCTCCCGCGCCACCGACTCGGCCGTATGCCGGCGGTCTCCCGTGAGCATCACCGTGCGAATGCCCTCCGCCTTGAGTCGCGCGAGCACGTCACGCGATTCCGCCCGGATCTGGTCCTTGAGCAGGATACGGCCGACCAGGTCGCGCGCGACCACCCACACCTCGCTCAACTCCGCCGGCGCCGCCGGCAGCTTCTTCGCCCACCCCGCGAGCGGTCCCTTTTCGAGCAGTTCCCGCCTCCCCAGCATCAGGCTTGCCCCGTCGATGCGGCCTCTCACGCCCTGGCCCGTGATCGATTGAAAGTCCTCGACGGCGATTTCGCCCAGCCCCTCGGCCCGCGCGTGCCGGACGATCGCGCGCGCGATCGGATGGTGCGATCTCGCTTCGAGCGCATAGGCCTGCTGCAACACCTCGCGCTCCCGCCCGGGCGGAAAGCTCTCGCACCCCAGCACCGCCAGTTCCCCCGTGGTGAGCGTGCCGGTCTTGTCGAGCGCCACCACCTTGATCTCGGCCAGCTTCTCGATCGCGGCGCCGCCGCGAAACAGCACGCCATGCCGTGCGCCCCACGCGATGGCCGCCAGGATCGCGGAGGGAATCGAAAGCACCAGCGCGCAGGGGCTGGCGACCACCATGAGGGTCATCGCGCGATAGAAGGCCGAGCGGGTCTCCGGCGTGTTGGAGAAAGCCGGGAGGCCGAACCCCAGCCACCACACCAAAAACATCAGCGTCGACACCCCGATCACGGCGTACGTGTAGCCGGTCCCGAACCGGTCGGTGAACCGTTCGCTCGGCGCCTTGAGCTTCTGCGCGGTCTGAATCAGCCGGATGATCTTCTGCAGGGTGCTCTCCGACGGCAGGCGGGCCACGTCGAACTCCACCACGCCCCAGAGATTGAGCGTGCCGCTGAACACCTGGTCGCCGACGTTCTTCTCCACCGGCGTGGCTTCGCCCGTCAGCGCCGATTCATCGCTCGCGCTTCGCCCGCTGACCACCACCCCGTCGGCCGCAAACGCCTGCCCCGGTTTCACGCGCAGCCGCTGCTGCACCTGCAGCGTCTCCAGCGGCACCTCCCGCTCGCTGCCATCGGGCAGCACGGCCGTGGCACTCTTGGGCGCCGATTTCAGCAGCGCGCTCACCTCCCGCTGCGTGCGATCGAGGGCAAACGCCTCCATCGCGCCTGAAGCCGAAAACAGGAAGAGCAACAGCACCGCCTCGCCCCAGGCCCCGATCACCATCGCGCCCGCCGCCACCGCAAGCATCAGAAAGTGGATGTCGATCTCGCGCTTCCGGAGGTTCTCCCAGGTGTCGACGGCGGCGTCCCACCCCCCGGCGAGGATCCCGACGAGGAACAGCGCCTTCGCCAGCCAGGGCACGTCGGGCAGGAAATGCGCCGCCGCGAGCCCGCCCAGACCGGCGACGGCACACGCGGTGGCCAGCGCCGCGAGAAATTTCCACTCGCCCGCCTCAGCCCCGGGATCCTCCTCCCGCACGTCGGGCCAGGGCAGCTCGCGCCACTGCATCAGGGAGCCGGCCGTGACACATCGATCCCGCCCCACGACGACCGCGCCGCCTTCCTCCCGGACGGAATAACCGGCCGGAACCGCCGCGGCCGCATGCGACGCGAGCTCCGCCTCGATGGCGGACAACGTCTCGCCCAGCCGGGCCTCGAGCTCCACCAGGTCGACCTCGCCCATGGTGGCGATGGCGAGCTTCTGCGCGTCCGCGTCGATCCGCACCGCGTTGACCGACGGCTGCGTCCGCAGGAACGCGACAAGTTCCTCCACCCAGTGACCGCCGGACTTGGAGCCTCCATGCATCGGTGAGAACGTCGGCCGTTCCCCTTTCCGTCGCAACGGGATTCGCGTCGCCGCTCCGCTCGCGAGCGCCGCCGGGACGCGGCTTGGCATGCGGACGCCGCGAAGGAGGCGGCCTCTCCTCGCGCGGGAGATGTTTCCTTGCGCCGTTCCGGTCCCACGGCCTTCGTAGCCGCCCTCCCGCCCTCATGATCGGCCTTCGCGAAGACAGTGGCGCCGCGCCGGCGCAGCCCAGCCAGGCGCCCGCCCTGGCCGCGAAGATCTTCGCCGACGGCGGATGGCTGGAGCAGGCCCTCGGGCTCGAGCACCGGCCGCAGCAGGACGCCATGGCCCGGGCGGTCGCGGCGACCCTGCGCGACGACCAGCCGCTGCTGTTCGAAGCCGGCACCGGCGTCGGAAAGTCGCTGGCCTATCTCGTTCCCGGCATCATCCACGCCGTCGACCAGACGCGCCAGCTGATCGTCTCGACGCACACCATCTCGCTCCAGGAACAACTCGAGGCGAGCGACCTGCCGAAGTGCCGGCGGCTGTTTCGCGCCACGCCGGAGCTGGCCCGCTTCGCCGACTTCAAGGCGGCGGTGCTCGTCGGCAAGGGCAATTACCTCTGCACGACCCGCCTCGCCCACGCTCTCGCGGATCGCGCCACGCTGCTGGCGGACGCCGACTACGACGAGCTGCAGCGGATCGCCGGCTGGGCAGCCGGGTCCGAGACCGGGCTCCGGCACGAACTGAAGCCGCCGCCGCGCGCCGAGGTGTGGGACACGGTCAACGCTGATTCGTCCTCGTGCTCCCGCAAGCACTGCGATGGCGAGAAATGTTTTTATCAGCGCGCCCGGGCACGGATCCGCTCCGCCCACGTGATCATCGTGAACCATGCCCTCCTCTTCGCCCTGATCAACGCGGGCGGGGCACAGGCGGATGGCGCGGCGACCGATGCGCGGGGGGTGCTGTTTCCCGACGATGTCGTGGTGCTCGACGAAGCCCACACCGTGCCGGAGGTCGCGACCGAGAACTTTGGCCTCGCGCTGTCCAGCTACGGCGTCGAACGCACGCTCAAGTACCTCTTCAACCCGCGCACCAAGCGCGGGCTGTTTCGCAAGCTCGGCGGCCCTGACGCGCAGCAGCTCGTGGTCGACGCCCTGGACGCGTCGCACCACTTTTTCGAGGGCATCGGCCAGACGCTGCTGGCCCAGCGGTCCGTCGTCCGCATGCGGGAGGAAAGCGCGATCGAGCCGCTGCTCGACGCTCCGCTGGGCGCGCTGCACCGGCTCGTGGGCAAGCTGGCCGACCGGCTCGAGGACGGACGCGAGCGCGACGAACTGCTCGAGCAGCGCCAGCGCGTGAAGGCGTTGCAGGCGGCGCTGACCGAATGGCTCACGCTGGGCGACCGCGGTCACGTGTACTGGGCGGAGCGCAGCGGGCGCAAGCAGACCCTGGTCGCGCTGCGCAGTGCGCCGATCGACATCGCGCCGGCGCTGCGGCGGCACCTCTTCGGGTGCGGCACCGCGGTGGTCTGCGCGAGCGCGACCCTGGCCGTCGGCGGGCAGATCGCGCCCTTCGCGGAACGGATCGGCGCCGACGACGCGCGCGCGGTCGTGGTGCAGTCGCCGTTCGACTTCGCCCGCCAGATGCGAGTCTACATCGCCAGCGACGTGCCCCTGCCGTCGGCGCAGGATTCCCGCCTCGCGCTCGACGTGCTCGCCGACTACATCGGCTTCTGCACCGGCCGCGTGGCGGGAGGCTCGCTGGTGCTCTTCACGAGCTACAGCGACATGCGGGCGGTCGCGGCGACGCTGGAGCCGGTCTTCGCCCGCGCCGGCCGGCCGTTCCTCATGCAGGGCGCGGAGCTTTCCCGCAGCGAGCTCGCCCGCGAGATGCGGACGCGCGGCAATCTCGTGCTCTTTGGCACGGACAGTTTTTGGACCGGCGTGGACGTGCCCGGCGATGCGCTGGCGCAGGTGATCATCACGCGGCTGCCGTTCGACCCGCCCACGCACCCCATCACGGAGGCGCGGTGCGATCACATCCGGGATCGCGGCGGCAATCCCTTCAACGAGCTCACCCTGCCCGAGGCGTTGATGAAGTTCCGGCAGGGCGTGGGACGCCTGATCCGGACGGCCAGCGACCGCGGCCTCGTGACCCTGCTCGACGCCCGCCTGCTCGCGAAGTCCTACGGCCGCCTTTTCATCGACTGCCTCCCGCAACCTCATTACACGATTCTCACCCGAAACACGCGGGAGGAGAAATTTCGTCCTTTCGCCTGATCGGACGCGCCCCTAGCTTTCCCGCCCCACACCCATGCTTTCGCTCCGCGCCGCCGCGCTTTCCGACATCGGCCGAGTCCGACGAGAGAACGAAGACCGCCTGCTTCTCGACGACAAAGCGCTGATTTTTGGGGTGGCGGACGGCGTCGGCGGGCTGCCCGGCGGCGCCGAGGCCGCGCAACTCGCCGTGGAATCGGTCGCGGGCGCCGCGCGGACGGGCATCGCCGAGGGCACGCTCGACCTGCAGGAGGCCGTGCAGTTCGCCAACCGCCGCGTGCTGGAGCTCGGCCGCCAGATCAGCCCCTCGATGGGCATCGGCACCACACTGACGGTCGGCTGCGTGCGCGACGGCGCGCTGATCATCGCGCATGTCGGCGACTCGCGCTGCTACGGCGCCCGGCAAGGGGTTTTCACCCGTCTGACCGAGGATCACTCGGTCGAAAACGAAGCGCGCCTGCGGCGCGCCAAGGGCGAAGTGGTCTATTATCATGAAGCCAATCGCAACGCCCTCACGCGCTGCATCGGCCAGCCCACCCCGCCCGATGTCGACCTGATCACCTATCCGCTGCAAGCGGGTGACCGGTTCATCTTCTGCAGCGACGGCGTGACGAGGATGCTCCCCGATTCCGAGCTCGGCTCGCTGTTGATGAAGTTCCCCGACCCCAAGGCCGCGATCGACGATATCGTCAACCTCGCAGTGCGGCGCGGCGGCCCGGACAACGCGACCGCCGTGGCCGTTTTCGTGGACACGCTCTGAGTGTCGGCCCGAATCGAACAGTTCCAGGCCCTGGTCGCGCGCCAGCCGGCGAACGAGATGTTCCGCTTCAGCCTGGCGCAGGCCCTGGTGGCCGCCGGCCGCGGAGAGGAAGCCGTGCCCCACTACGAGTTCTGTGTGGCCACGAAGGCGGACTGGATGATGGCGCGGATCCTCCTCGGGAAACTCCTGCTGCAGCTCGGCCGCAATGCGCACGCGCGCCCGCTGCTGGAAGACGCCCTGCGGCTCGCCGTCGAGCAGCACCACGAAGATCCCGAGCGGGAGCTGCGCTCCCTGTTGGACGATCTCGCCCGCTGATCCCGCGGCGCCCTGGAAACTAAAAGAAACCCGCCAGCGGCGATCCGGCGGAAGGGGTGGGCGGAAGCCGGGCGATCTGCCCGGGAAAATTGGTGCCAGAGGCCGGGATTGAACCGGCGACCAAAGGCTTATGAGTCCTCTGCTCTACCACTGAGCTACTCTGGCTTGAGTTTGATTATCTGAGACTTCCGTTTTTATGCCTCATCGCCTTCTACAGGGGTCTTCTACAGTGTAGCTCCGAAACAAAGCAAAACTGAGAAACCATGAGCAAGACGACTTGGGAAAGAACTTCCGTCCAAAACCTGCTCCGGAATGCGAGCAGTGGGCGGTATTTCGGCCGGTGGACAGTCGGCGGCAAGCAAATTTGGCGCAAGTTGGACACCGATGTTTTCTCCGTCGCGAAACTCCGCCTCGCGGATGAAGGGTCAAAAATCGAAGGACTGCGTCGTAGCGGAGCGGCGGTCACGTCTGGCAACGGAACCATGGGAGACCTAATCAGGGTGTATCAGGAGCGTGCGCAGAACCGGGAGGATCTGAAACCTTCATCAGTAGCCGCACGCACGGTGGCCCTAAAAAAGCTCACCAAGACCTGGCCCGGGATCGACGAATTAAAACCCGCCCAAATCACGCCGGCCGCCGTCCAAGCGTGGGCCGCCCGCTTCAAAGAGGAAGGCACCAATTTTGCGCCTCCTGGGGCTAAGACGCGCATTAAGGGGAACAGTGCGACGAGCGTAAACCGCGCGATCGACACCCTGCGCCGCCTGATGGACATCGCCATCCAACGGGGTGCGATTCACCTGAATCCCGTGACCGTCAAGCAGGAGGAAGGCCGATTGAAGAAAAAAGTGCGTCGGTCAAAATTGAATCGGGACGCCCTGCCCAGCGCGGAGAATCTGGACCGTCTTTTTGCCGCGATGGAGAACAATGGCGCCGTCGGTGGCTGGGGCATCGAGGCGGCAGATTTTTGCCGTTTCATGAACTACAGTGGGTGCCGCGTCGGCGAGGTGCCGCAGGTCACGTGGAACTGCGTGAAGTGGGACCGGACGGAACTCGTCGTTCGCGGCTATAAGTCAGTGAAGGCGGATCGCATCGTTCCCCTCTTCGCCGATCTCGAGGCACTCTTGAAGCGGATCATTGTGCGACGAAAGCGAGCGGCAAAATTCTCCGAGACCGGACAGCCGGTTGGACTCGGGGCAGCAGACCGCGTCTTCAAATTATCCGAATGCCAAAAGTCGATCGATGCCGCGTGCCAGCGAATCGGAATCGAGCGCCTCACGCATCACGACTTCCGCCACCTTTTCGCCACCCGCTGTATTGAGGCAGGAGTGGATTTCCTGACTCTCTCACGCTGGATGGGACACGAAGATGCGACCTTGGTCATGAGTACCTACGGCCACCTCCGTAACGATCATTCGCAATCAATGGCGAAGAAAGTAAGCTTTACGTCTCAAGCACCCTCCTCCGGGTACCCTACTCCAACCTGAGCAGCACGGCTCGCCCCAGCCGTGATCGGGGCTCACGCACCTTTCCGCCGGCACGACCTTCTTGACGCGTAACAGCCGCAAGGCGTCGCCGCCCAGCGGGTGCCGGACGATTTCCAGCGCGACCGTCCCGCCTCGATACACGAACCGGCGCGAAAAATCGCACTGTAACACATAACGGACGTGAAACGGCCCAGCGTCAGGCGGAGAGCGCGACCGGCTTCACATGGAGGCCGAGCAGTTCGCGCGTGACTTCGTCCGGAAAGAGCTCCGGCGGCTGGTCGACCGGCAGGCGATCTTCGCCGCCGTCCCCCAATCGAACGCCGGCGCCGGCATCTGCTGCGCCTTGGCCGATCGCCTGACAGTAGCGCAACCACCACGTCTGCTCATCGACCGTCGCGTCGTGCAGCACGTGGAAAAGATTTTCACAGGCGAAGGCGAGAAAAGCATCTCGATCCAGGATGTGAGACTTGGACTGCAGAAACGCATCGGCACAAAACCGGTGCTCGTCGATTTCGAGGACCAGTTTGCCCTCGCGGCGGAAAGCCCGGAGAGGCCCGGGTAGGAGGCTCGGGTTCATGTCGCCAGCCAATGTATCCGCGGATAAATAGCAAGTGTTCGTTTGAACACTACCACCTGAAACAGTGGAGCATGAGACCGCAACGCTTTGGGCCCAACTCTGCGGGGGGCGCGCCGGCGTGCTGCGTCTTGGGGTACCGAAATGGACCTGCTGGCACGGCTCCGGAAAGGAGGAACGATTGCCGCCAGGGACGCGCGTAAGACGTGAATACCGGGCGACACAGCGACACTACTCATTGTTTCACCAGACAGCCAATCCGGTCATACCCGATCCTTCCTCCCAA
>CALFZM010000346.1 GCA_937952235.1 uncultured Opitutia bacterium
CGCCTCATAGAGTCGCGTGAGCGCGGCCACCCGCGCGGGCTCCCGGGCGGCGACGTCGCGCGTCTCGGCCGGGTCGTCCGCGAGGTTGAAGAGCTCGATCTTCGTCTGCCCGCGTTGCTGGACCAGTTTCCAGTCGCCGGCACGGACGGCAAAACCACCCCCGCCGCCCTCGCTCCAGTAGAAGGTGTCGACATGCCGGTCGGTCCGGCCGGTCAGCAGCGGCAGCAGGCTGCGACCGTCGAGCGGACGGTCGGCCGGCAATGGCACGCCGGCGGCCTCGAGGGCGGTGGGCAGGAGGTCGAGCGAACTGACCGGAATGTCGATCGTCCGGCCACCGGCGAAGCCCGCGGGCCACGAGACGATGAAGGGCGTGCGAATACCGCCCTCGTAGTTCTGCTGCTTCGCGCCGCGCAGCGGCGTGTTCACCGCGCCCATCGCCCGCGAGCCGCCGTTGTCGGTGAGGAAAAAGAGCAGCGTATTCTCCCACACGCCCGCCTGTTTCAGCGCGTCCACGACCCGGCCCACCCCGAGGTCCAGGTGGTGCAGCATGGCCATCAGGGTGGCGCGCGCCGCGCTGAGCTCGGGGTACTCCCGCCGGATGCGCGCGATGTCCTCCGCGGGCGCCTGGGCGGGGGCGTGGACGGCGTTGTAGGCGAGGTGCACGTAGAACGGCGTGCCGCGATGCTGCTGGATGAACGCCACCGCCTCGTCGGTCAGGCGCGTCGTGAGATACCCCGAGTCCTTGATCTCCTTTCCGTCGCGGTACATCGGGCCGACCTCGGGATCCTTTTGCGCGAGGTCGAAATAGTCGTGTCCGCCGCGGCCGAGGAAGCCATACCAGCGATCGAAGCCGCGCCCAACGGGACTCTGCTCGAGGGTCAGGCCGAGGTGCCACTTGCCGAATGCGCCCGACGTGTATCCGGCGGGTGCGAGAAAGCGCGGAAAGATCTTCTCCGCTTGCGCCATGCCGCTGCCGCCCTCGCCCGCGGTGTAGACGCCGGCCCGTTGCTGATAGCGGCCGGTGAGCAGCCCGGCGCGCGTCGGCGAGCAGACGTTGCCGGTGATGTAAGCCTGGCTGAACCACACCCCGGCACGGGCGAGGGCGTCGAGGTGGGGAGTCGAAACCTCCCTCGGGTGATGCGGATTGAAGCTGATGTCGGCGAAACCCTGGTCGTCGGTGAGGATCACGACCACGTTGGGCGGTCGCGGCACGGCGGCGGTCAGGACCGGCGGGTGGAGCAGACCGGCGGTGGACACGAAGAACACGAGGGCGAACAGCGGGGATCTCATGGGGGCAGCGGCATCGTGGCACCGGCGGCCGGCAATGTCCATGCACCGGACGATCGGGCGCGAACTTCGCTTTGCGCCGCGATCATTCCTGGCCGACGCTCGGCCATGGCCGCTTTCCGATCCCAGGATCCCCTCCACGGCGTGACGCTCGAACAGGTGGTGACCACGCTGGTCGCCGCCCATGGCTGGGCGGAACTGGGGCGGCAGGTGCCGGTGCGTTGTTTCCTTTTCGACCCCAGCGTCAAATCGAGCCTCACCTTCCTCCGGAAAACCCCGTGGGCGCGGGCGAAGGTCGAGCAGCTCTACGTCGCCTGGAAGCGAACCTCCCCGCCGTCCGACCAGCCCGGCCCGTCCTAATCGACCTGATACAGGTGGTAGTTTTCGTCGCGGACGACCGCGCCGGTGAACGCCCCGAGAAGCCGCAGCCGGTTGGCGCGCACCAGGTCTTCTTCGAGTTCCCGGTTGAGAACGAGCAGCACCGGCTGCCCCGGGCGGCGCGGGAGCGCACGGGCCGCGTCCACCAGCCCCTGGTCCGTGATCGGAGCCAGGCGCGCCTGGTTCCAGATGATGTAGGATCCCCAGCGCCGCGACTGCGGATAGTAGATCTGCCGCTGCGCCGAGGTCCCGAGCAGGACCGAGACGCAGTTGTCTTCGTGGCCGACCAGCAGGCTGTCGTCGTGGCCATGGCGGTGCAGGTACTCCGTCACGGCGCGGGAAGCTGAAAACGGATGCCGCAGCTCCAGTCCGGCCGCGAGCAGGGCGGCAACCACGTGCACGCCGAACAGCGCGGTGAGGCTGGCGTCAAATCCGCCGGAGCGGCGGGGACCGGCGAAGGAAACGGGCCAGCCGCCGGCACTCCGCCGTTGCATCCAGACCGCCATGACGAGGCAGATGAAGAGGAAGCCGTGATGGCGCGCGGCGCCCGGATACTTCGTGTAGTAGAAAGCGAGCAACCCGGCCGTGCCCGCTCCGAACACGATCAGCGACGGCAGATGCCGCCGGAGCTGCCAGCACGCGTACAACAGGTAGGCCGCCACCGCGCCATAGCAGGCGACGCTCAGCGGAAACAGGCGCGGATCGAAGCAGAGCGGGTTGTTCCAGTAACCGCGCTCGACGCTGGGCACGGGCAGGTAGGCGCCCACCAGGGCCTTCACCGTGCTCCGCACCGCGTAGAGGCGAAAATCGAGACGCCACTCGACCGCGATGCCGGTGTCCGCGGGCGGCCGGATCTGGATTACCGCGGTGATGATGCCCGCCAGGACGAGCGCACCACCCGCCAGGAACGGGGCCGTCGGGCAGCGCGGCCGGACGCCGCCTTTCCGCGCCCTGAGCCAGTCGAGCCCGAGCGCCGCACAGACGACCAGCACCACGATGAGGCTCAGTGCGTGCGTGTGGCAAAGCAGCACGAGCACCCCGGCGATGGCCAGGAAGCCGCCGGGCCGGTGGCGGTGGGGGTAGAGGCAGCAGAAGACGACGAGGAACAGGACGCTGAGCCCGTAGCTCCGGGAGATGATCGCGTATTCGTAAAAGGGGAAATAACCGAAGCTGAACAGCGCCTGCTGGAGCCGGGAGAACGGCGACCAGCGCGCAAAGACGTACACCGTGGCGGTGGCGACGAGCAGGTGCAGGACCTGCATCGCGACAGGCGAGGCGGAGAGCCGCGTGAGGGGCATCAGCAGCAACTGCCACAGTGCCGGGTGACCCTCGTATTTCTGCCGCACCATCAAGTCCCAGGGTGAATGGCTGTCGCGGGCGAGCAGCCAGGACTGGACCTCGTCACGCCAGATTTCGTGGTGCGACATCACGAACGCCGCCAGGGCGAGAAATACGGCGGCGAGAATCTCGGGGAAGCGATCGCGCGGCAAAGCGGACGTCGTGATGCAGAATTCGTGCTGAACCGTCAAAGCTCGATCCACCCGACATTCCCCGACGTGCGATACCGGAAATGGAGCGGGAAACGGATCAGCCTGACCCCGTCCGACCCCGAGACAGGCCTATCGTGGTGCGGGTCGCGCGGGATCGCCGGCGAAATTCGTCGCGCAGCGGAATGGCAGCGCTTCGACGTAAACCGTACCGATCGGATCGGTCCACGGACTTCTCGCATTCTTCGTTCAGAATTTATCGCCACTTCATCCTGGCTTCTTCTAGCAGACCCATCGTCTCCAACCATGAAAACTCCTAGCATGAGTCTTACTCTGGCCTTGGTCGCACGGGGAGTCGTCGTGCTCGTCGGTCTCGCCGCCCTGGTCTTCCTGCTCGGGGAACCCCACCTCGAGGGCCGCAACGCCCATGCCACAGTGTTCGAGATCTATTTCAAAGATCCCTTCCTGGCGTACGTCTATGTGGGCTCCATCCCGTTCTTCATCGCCCTCCATCGCGCGCACCGACTCCTCGGGCTTGCCGGTCGCACCGGGCATTTCTCCCCGGCCACCGTGAGCGACCTCCACGCCATCACGGTCTGCGCGCTCACCGTCATCGGCTTCGTGGCCGGCGCCGCGGTCATCATGCTCCTCACCGGCGATCCGGAAGACCGTCCGGCGGGCATCTTCATGACCTTCCTCGCGGCCTCGGGGGCGGGGGCCGTGGCGGTGGGGGCCACACTTTTCGCCCGGAGTCTGCAGTCGGCATTGAGCCGGGTGCGTGGAGATTGAAAAGGGAAAGCGGAACTGGCCAGCGAGTTGTCCTTGGCCTTCGCGTCGTCGACGAAACAAGCGTGGTGAAAGGTGGAGCGGGTTGTCCCCCCGCTGCGGTCGCTGGAACGTCAGCCGCTTGGGGACAAGCGGCTCCACCACGTTCATGCGGTTTGCGGAAGCTGAGGGGAGAGGACCGAGTACTTCCCTGAAACCGCGGCGGCGTGATTCCGAGCGGGATGCTTCCCTCGCCGTTCCCACCCGCCAAAAACAAAGCCCGCAATTCGCTGGAATTGCGGGCTGAAAGTGGCGCCCCCACGGGGAATCGAACCCCGCTTTGAAGATTGAGAATCTCCTGTCCTAACCGATAGACGATGAGGGCGGTTGGTGGAGGGGAGAGCGTCGCCGTTTCGCGGGCGGCGTCAAGAGCGTTTGCGCGCCGACGCATGCTTCCCGCCGGTGACGATCCGGGTCGCGGCCGCCGGCCGCCACGGACGGTGCGCGCCGCGCTCCGCTCCACGCACCCGTCACTTCTTCATCGTGAAGGGCAGCGAGAATTGCGTCTTCTCCCACTTGATCCGCAGCATGCCATTCATGCTGCCCTGGGGGACGTTCTCGACCGTGATCGTGAGCTGGTCGACGTTCTGCGCGAGAGGTTCCTTGATCAGATCGGCCCGCACAATGTCCTTGGTCGTATCGACCGGCACGCCCCACTTCGCGATGTTCCGGCTGAAGGCGAGCTTCGAGGTCCCGCTTTCGCTCGGAATGATATAGAGCGTGTAAGCGCCGGCCGGCAGCGTCGTGCCCGCGACCTCGATTGGATACTGGTTGACCAGCGTCGTGGCTTCGTCGGCCCCCAGCCGGTCTGGCTTGTCCCACGCCACCAGGCCGCCCCAGATCTTCCGCGGCTCGCCCCCCTTGCGCGGATGCACCGCGTGGGGCCGCCCGTAGGTGACGACCACCATGCCGCCATCGTTGCGGTTCGGTCCGATCACTCCGCTCGTGGTGGCGTGCGGCGTGTTGCCGCCCGTGCCTGCACCCGGGATCGGCGGAGCCTTCGTCGCCTTCTTCTGTTCGGCGGCGGAGAGGAAGAGCGGTGTCGCACACAGCAGGGCGGCACTCGCGAGGATGAGGGTCGAGGTAACGTGCTTCATGGTGGTGGTGATGGGGATTCGCCCCGGACGCCGTTTCGCCTCAACCGAGACGTTCCGATCATCCGGCAAGGCGCAGAGCCATTGCCCAACGCGCTCACCGGTGCAAGCAAATCACCGGCAGGCCCGCAGCCTGGTCGGGCAAGCACCGGCCCGCCCGCGCGACGTGGCTGCCGCGGCCCGGCCCCCGCAAACACCTTGCCGGCCCGGGCGCGCGCGCTTTGCTCGCATCGTGTCACCCCGCCCCCTACCCCGCCGTGTCCCCAGGCCGAGCTGCGCACTCGGCCTCGCGCTGTTGTTCCTCCTCCTGCCCGGCGTCGGCCGTGCCGCGGAAACGGCGGTCACGCGCGCGGAGTTCGGCCGCGCGCCGGACGGCACCACGGTTTTCGAATACACGCTCCGGGGCGCCGGCGGTGCGGTGGCGCGCGTCATCACCTTCGGCGCCATCGTGTCGGACCTCAAGGTACCCGACCGCGACGGCCGGCCCGGCGGCGTGGTCCGCGAGATCCGCGCTTCGGCGGCGGGATTCGAGCGCGGCTTTCCCCAGTCGGCGGCCGTTTTTGGGCGGGTGGCCAACCGGATCGCCGGCGCGCGTTTCACGCTCGACGGGCGTACCTACGAGGTGACGCGCAACAACGGCCGCAACCATATCCACGGCGGGGCGAAGAATTTTTCCAAGGTCGTGTGGCAGGCCGAGCCGGTGAACGCGTCGCGCGAGCCCGCCGTGCGACTCTCCTACGTGAGCGCCGACGGCGAGGAAGGGTTCCCCGGCCGGGTGACCACCACGGTCACCTACACCCTCACCGCCGCCAACACGCTGCGGGTGGACTACCGGGCGACCACGGATCGGCCGACGCCGATCAACCTCACGAATCACGCGTACTTCAACCTCGCGGGCGCCGGCGACACGCTGGACCACGAGCTCCAGCTCAACGCCGATCGCTACACGGTCGTCGACGCCGAACTGATTCCGACGGGCGAAATCCGGGCCGTCTCCGGTTCGCCCCTCGATTTCACCCGGCCCCAGCGACTCGGGGCCCGCGCCGCCGCGCTCGCGCCGGGCGTGCGCTACGACCACAACTTCGTCATCCACCGCCCCGCGGGCGACCGCACGCTGGCGTTCGCAGCCCGCGTGCGCGACCCCCAGTCGGGCCGCGTGATGGAAGTCTGGACTACCGAGCCGGGCGTGCAGCTCTATACGAGCCCGCTCACCCCACATCCCGCCGACGTGCCCGCTCCCCGCGAGGGCTTCTACTGCCTGGAAACGCAACACTTCCCCGACTCGGTGAATCACCCGCATTTCCCCTCGACGATCCTGCGGCCGGGCCAGGAATTCCGCTCGACGACCGAATTTCGGTTCACGGCCAAGTGAGGGAGGAAGGCTCGAAGGGGAAACGGGGATGCGGACCGCGAAACCGCAAGGGATCCGACATCGCGTCGCGCGGGCCGAAGCCCCCGGCTCGTACAAAAGAAAAAGGCGCCGCAGGGCTGCGGCGCCTCTCGGATGGAGATCAAGTCGCGCGTCTGCTTCAGGCGAATAGCTCGTCGGCTTTGAAGAAGCGGGCGAGCTCAGCGAGGCCGTTCTCGACGCTGTCGGAAGCATGGACGACGTTGCGCATCATGTCGGTCCCGAAGTCCCCGCGGATCGTGCCCTTCGGGGCCTTGCGCGAATCGGTCGGTCCAAGCAGGTCGCGAACCCGCTGGACGACGTCGGGGCCCTGAAGCGCCATCATGATCACCGGACGCGAGCGCATGAACGCCTCGATCTCCGGGTAGAACGGCTTGCTCGCGACGTGCGCGTAGTGCTCGCGCAGGAGGTCGGGCGACAGCCGCGCCATCTTGCAGCCGATGACATCGAAACCCGCCGCTTCGAATCGGCTTATCACCGCGCCCACGATGCGCTTCTCCATCGCATCGGGCTTATAGATCACGAACGTTTTCTGCATAGGAACCGCCCACCCTACGCCCGGGGTCGGATTTGGGAAGCCTAAAGGCGGGCGAGCGCCGCCGCCAGCGTGGGCGCGCGAAACTCGTACCCGAGCCGTTGCAGTTCCGCCGGCTCCGCCCGGACGCTCGCGAGCAGGGCCTCGTCGGCCAGACCCCGCCCGAGCGCGAGGCGCAGCGCCCACGCCGGCACGGGAAGCACCGCCGGGCGGTGCAATGCTTCCGCCAGCGTGCGGGTGAACGCGGCATTCGTCACCGGCCCCGGCGACACCACGTTGACCGGCCCACGGCAACGCGCGTCGACGAGGGCCCGTTCGATCACGCCCACCGTATCCGCGAGACTGATCCAGCTCATCCACTGCCGCCCGGATTCGAGGCGCCCTCCGAGCCCGAGCCGGAAGACCGGCAGCATCCGTGCCAGCGCGCCGCCATGTGCCGCCAGTACGACGCCGAAGCGCAGCCGCACGGTGCGGATGCCGAGAGTCTCGGCCCGGGCCGCGGCTTCCTCCCACGCACCGCACACGTCGGCCAGAAATCCCGGCCCGCGGCCGGAAGCTTCCGTGCGCACTGCGTCGCCGCTCTCGCCGTAGTAGCCCACGGCCGAGGCGCAAAGGAACACCCGCGGCGGTCGCGCGATTCCCTGCATTGCGGCGACGAGGGTGCGGGTGGGGTCCAGCCGGCTCTGCAGAATCCGCCGCCGGCGCCCGGCAGTCCACCGTCCGGCGGCGAGATTCTCCCCCGCGAGGTTCACGATCCCATCCGCACCTTCGAGGCAGCGACGATCGATCTCACCCCGGGCCGGGTCCCAGGCGCTTTCGTCGGGACGCAGCGGTCGGCGCCGCACGAGCGCGCACACCTCGTGGCCGCCCGCCCGCAACGATTGCGCCAGGGCGCTGCCCACAAAACCGGAACCGCCGGCGAGAATGATCTTCATGACGCGAGCGGAAGGTCTCCTTCGACCCGGGGCGGTTCGCCACCTCCCGCGCGGATCTCGGCGGCGCGGCCCCGGATCGCGGCGAGGTGCGCCGGCTCGAGCCGGTCGAGGTTCCTCACCTGCAGGGCAAGGCGCGGATTGGCGGCAAGGGTGACGCGATGCCGCGCGAGAAAGTCCCAGTAGAGGGTGGTGAACGGGCACGCCCGCGCACCGGTCGCCTGCGCGGGATCGAAACGGCAGCCGGAGCAGTAATTGCTCATCCGCTGGATGTACTTTCCCGTGGCGACGTAGGGCTTCGATGCCATCACGCCACCGTCCGCGTATTGCGACATGCCGAGGGTGTTGGGCAGCTCGACCCATTCGACGGCATCGACGTAGACCGCGAGGTACCACGCGTGCACCTGCGCCGGAGCCACGCCCAGCAGCAAGGCGTACAGTCCCGTCACCATCAGCCGCTGGATATGGTGCGCGTAGCCCAGGTCGAGCGACTGCCGGAGCGCCGCCCGCAGGCAGGCGAGCGACGTGCCGCCGTCCCAATAGAACGTCGGCAGCGGCTCCCGTGCCTGCAGGGCGGTGCGCTCGAGATACCCGGGCATGAACCGCCAGTAAACCCCGCGCACGTACTCGCGCCAGCCCAGGATCTGGCGGATGAATCCCTCCACGCTCGCGAGCGGCGCGCGGCCCTCGCGGTGCGCCTGCTCCGCCAGGCGGATGACCTCGCGCGGATCGAGCAGTTTCAGGTTCATGGCGGCCGCGAGGCGCGAATGAAACAGCCACGGGTCGTCCGTCCACATCGCGTCCTGATAGCGCCCGAACTCCGCCAGACGGTGCGCGATGAAATCGTCGAGCGCCGCCCGCGCATCGGCCGCGGTGACGGGCCAGTCGAACCGCGTGAGGTCGCCGGGATGCCGGGGAAACCGGCGCTGGACGAGGTCGATCACGGCGCGCGTGATCGCGTCGGGCGGAAAGGCCCGCGGCTGACGGCGCTCCGGCGGTCCCTCGCGCCCGAACGCGGCGCGGTTCTCCGCATCGAAGTTCCACCGGCCGCCGAGCGGCTCGCCGGCCGCGTCGAGCAGCACCCGGTGGCGCCGCCGCATTTCCCGGTAGAAAAATTCCATGCGCAGCTGGCGCCGCCCCGCGGCGTGGCGCGCGAAGTCGGCGCGCGAGCTGAGAAAATGGCGATCCGGTCTCACCTCGAGGGGGACGCCGGCACGTCGCGCCACGGCGGCCAGCGCCTGCTCCACCCGCCATTCGCCGGGCTCGACGAGGATCACCCGCTGCGGTCGCAGCCGGCCGATCGCCCGGTCCAGTTCACCGGCGAGCGTGTGCGTGTTGCGCGGATCCTCGAGTTCGACGTAGTCGACCGCGAGTCCCCGCTCCAGCAGCCCGGCGCGAAAGTGCCGCATGGCGGCCAGGAAGAGGGCAATGCGCGGCTGGCCGGACCAAACGTGCCGGGCCTCGCCGTCCACCTCGGCCATCCAGACCACGTCGCGCGCGCGATCGCAGTCGTCGAACCCTGCGCTGGCGGCGTCGAGCTGGTCGCCCAGCACGACGAGCAAATGACGCACGTCCGCTCCCATGCGATCAGCGCTCGATCACGCCCGGCCCGCGCAGGGACTTGAACGCCGCCAGCGCCTCGGCGCGGGCCGCGGCGTGATCGACGATCGGCCGGGGGTACGTGAGGCCGAGCGTCACACCTGCCGCCTGCAGGATCGCTGCCGGTGCTTCCCACGGAGCATGCACGTGCTCCGCGGGGAGGCCGGCGAGTTCCGGAATCCAGCGCCGCACATAGGCGCCGTCCGCGTCGAACTTCCGTCCCTGGAGCACCGGGGCAAACACGCGGAAATACGGAGCCGCGTCGGCCCCGCAGCCCGCCGTCCACTGCCAGCCGAGCGTGTTGCTGGCGAGGTCGGCATCGACGAGGGTGTCCCAGAACCAGGCGGCGCCGTACTGCCAGGGCAGCCGGAGATGCTTCACCAGGAACGAGCCGACGATCATCCGCACCCGGTTGTGCATCCAGCCCGTGTGCCAAAGTTCCCGCATCCCGGCATCCACGATCGGATAGCCGGTGCGTCCGCGCTGCCAGGAGCGCAGCCGGGCCCCGCCGGGGTCGTCGGCCCAGGGAAACCGGTTGAAATCCTCCCGCAGCGGCGCCTCGGGCGTGTGAGGAAAGTGGAACAGGAGGTGGTGCGCGAACTCGCGCCACCCGACCTCGCTGAGAAAAACCGCCGCGCCCTTGTTGGGCGGGAACACGCCGCTGCCCCGGCCGGCCGCCGCGACCGCCGCCCACACCTGCCGGGGGCCGATTTCGCCGAAGTGCAGGTGCGGCGAAAGCATCGACGTGCCGGCGACGCCCGGGAGATTCCGCCGGTCGGCATAGGTTGCCATCGCGCCCGCGACAAACCGCTTCAGGCGCTCCGCGGCCCCCGCTTCGCCTGGCATCCACGTCGCCGCGAGCCCGCCGGCCCACGGGATCCGCGGCAGGAGGGCGAGCGACGCCAGCGTCGCCGATTTCGGCCAGCGCGCGGGGGCCGGCAGTGCACCGCTTCCCGCCGCCACGGGCGGGGCGGCCGGCAGCGTGAGGCAATGGCGCCAGAAGGGCGTGAACACCTGGAACGGCCCGCCCTGGCGATTCCTCACCGCCTGCGGCTCGTGCAGCAGGGCGGCATTGAAACTCCTCGCTTCGATGCCCGCCGCGGCGAATGCGGCCTTCAGCTTCGTGTCGCGCGCGATGGCCGCCGGTTCGTACCGGCGGTTCCAATACACCGCCTCCGCGCCCGTGGCCTCCTGCAGCGCCCGCAGCACGGCGCCCGTTTCGCCGTGGGCCAGCACCAGGCGCGAACCACGGCCGCGCAGCGCCGCATCCAGCGCGGCGAGCGAGTGGTGCAGCCACCAGCGCGAGGCGCCGCCGGCCGGCCAGCCGCGCTCCGCCGCGTCGTCCAGCACGAAGACAGGAATGACGGGCGCGCCGCGGTCGAGCGCGGCGCGGAGCGCGGGGTTGTCCTGCAGGCGGAGGTCCTGCCGGAACCAGAGGAGCGTGCCGCTCATGGCTGGACCGGCGCCTCGCTCCCGGCCACGCCACCCTGCCCTTCGCGCGAGATCCCCGATCCGTCCGGGAGCGGGCAGGCCGCCGGCAGCGGGAAAC
>CALFZM010000347.1 GCA_937952235.1 uncultured Opitutia bacterium
TCCCCAGGCGGCTGACGTGCGATCGACCGGTCCGCAGCGGCTTGAGGACAAGCCGTTCCACCTTTCCTGCGCCGACGGGAAGAAGTATTTCTCATCATCACGACTGCGTTTCGACCCAACGGGAGGAGCCGCCTGTCCCCAGGCGGCTGACGTTCGACCGACCGGTCCGCAGCGGCTTGAGGACAAGCCGCTCCACCTTTCCTGCGCCGACGGGAAGAAGTATTTCCCATCATCACGACTGCGTTTCGACCCAGCGGGTGGAGCCGCCTGTCCCCAGGCGGCTGACGTGCGATCGACCGGTCCGCAGCGGCTTGAGGACAAGCCGCTCCACCTTTCGGGACGGCCGTCTTCACGACTGATTGGAAGGCCGACTGCACGCTTCTGGCTGAGCGGCGGCAACGGCCACGGGGTGGCGGAGCCTGTCTTTGGCGCTGCGTGGGTTCCAGGGGCCGGCAGCCGTCCGGAGTGTCCCTGGCCGGGAACGACCTGGCAGCGTCCGGCAGTCGCCCCGGGCACCGCACGGCGTCCACACGAAAGTGGGATGACCTTTATGGTGAAAAGCGCGGCATCCGGGTCTTGCTTGCCCGACGTCCCCCCTGCCATGACCCGCCCCGTCGCACTTCCGCTGCTGCTGCTCCTCGTGCTGGCCCCCGCGCTTTGGTCCGCTCCGGCCCGCGTGCAGGTCGAAATCTGCGAGGAAGGCGTGCCGAAGGACAACCGGTGGCCGGAAGCCGCGCGGGCGACGGAGGTCTTCCAGGAAGATGCGTTCGGGCTTTTCGAGTTACCGCAGAAGTACGTGTCGACCGGCGTGCGGGCCGACCGCGCGTTTCCGACGCTGGTCCGCGCCTCGGCGACGGTGCAGCTTCCCGCGGGCCGGCACCGGGTGCTGTTGCGGTCGCGCGGCGCAGCCCGGCTGCGGGTCGACGGCACGATCGTGCTCGAGACGCCTTTCGACCAGCCCCGGCAGTTCGCGGTGGGAAATGCGGGTGAACTGCCGGTGGAGGAGCAGGACACGTTCCTGGACCTGGGCGCCGGCTACCGCTTCGCCCCGCCGGGCAACCGGGAGAACTGGGGCGAGGTGACGTTCACCGGCGCAGCCAAGGTGGTGCTGGAAACCCTGATTGGCGGCATCGAGCCGAAGAGCAAGCGGCCCTTCCGGCCGGAACTCGGCGAGACGGTCGTCGCCGTGGCCCTGGCCGGCACGAACGAGTGGCGCGTGCTCACTCCGGGCGGCGCGGGGTTTCGTTACACCGACCGAGCCTGGGAGGCTTACGTTGCGGAGCGGCGGATGCGCTTCGACGCGATGAACACCGCCGCGCGGGCGGAGCGCCGGCGCGAGCACGCCCCGTATTGGGAGCGACGCCGTGCCGCCGCCCGCGACTGGCTCGCCTCGACCCCGGAAGTGCCGGTGCCGACGCTCCCGGCGGGCTTTCCCGAGCACAACACGATCGACCGCTTCCTGGCCGCACGCATCGCCCAGATGCAGGCCGAACACGGTGCCGCGCGGCGCCAGGACGGCGTCGATTTTCACCGCCAGATCAAGCCCATCCTGGAAGCGCAGTGCTACAGCTGCCACCAGGGAGCCAAGGTGAAGGGCGGACTTCGGCTCGACCTGCGCAGCGAGGCGCTGCTCGGCGGCAATGCCGACGGTCCCGCCATCGTGCCTCATCAGCCCGGCGCCAGCGCGCTCCTGAAGCGCGTGCTCAGCACCGATCCCGATGAAGTGATGCCGGCCAAGGGTGACCGGCTGCCGGAGGCGAGCATCGCGCTGCTCCAGCGCTGGATCGCCGAAGGCGCCTCGTGGCCGGACTTCCCCCTCGACAGCGCGACGATGACGCCGCTGGCCGATGATCTCACCTTCCTCCGCCGGGTTTACCTGGATACGGTCGGCGTCACGCCCTCCGAGGCAGAGACCGCGGCGTTTCGCGCCGACCGCTCCGCGGACCGCCGCACCCGGCTGATCGATCGCCTGCTGGCAGATGCCCGCTGGGCGGATCACTGGATGGGTTACTGGCTCGATGTCCTCGCGGAGAATCCGAACCTGATCAATCCGACGCTCAACAACACCGGCCCGTTCCGCTGGTGGATCCACGAGTCGCTGCGCGACAACAAGCCGATGGACCTCTTCGTCACGGAGCTCATCCGGATGGAAGGCAGCGAGCGATTCGGCGGGCCCGCAGGTTTCGGCGTGGCGTCCCAGAACGACGTGCCGATGGCGGCCAAGGGCATCATCGTCGGCTCGGCTTTCCTGGGTGTGGAGATGAAGTGCGCGCGCTGCCACGATGCCCCCACCCACCTCTCGAAACAGAAGGACCTCTTCGAGATCGCCGCCATGCTCGGCGGAAAGCCGCTCAAGGTGCCCGCCACCAGCAGCGTGGTCGCACCCGCCTGGCCCTTTGCCGCGTTCTGCGATGAGCAGACGGCGGCGGCGCTGGCAGAGCGGCCGGACGCCACCCGCGACCGTCTGGCGGCCATGATCACCGCGCCGCAGAACGAGCGGTTTGCCCAGGTGATGGTGAACCGGATCTGGCAGCGTTTCATGGGGCGCGGCATCGTGCCGACGATCGGCGACTGGGAGAAATCCGCGCCCTCCCACCCCGAGCTGCTCCGCTGGCTCGCGCGCGAGTTCGTGCGGTCAGGTTACGACGTCAAGGCGGTCGCCCGCCTCATCCTCAACTCCCACGCCTACCAGCGGGCCGTCGATCCGGCCCTGAAGGAAACCGGGCCGCTCTTCGCCGCGCCTGCGCCGCGTCAGATCGGCGCCGAGCAACTCGTGGACTCCCTCTTCGCCGCCACCGGCACGCCGTTCCAGCTCGAGCGCGTGAACCTCGACCTGGACAGCGTCCGCACCATCGAGAACGCGCTCGACCTCGGCGACGCCCGGCGGGCGTGGATGCTCGGTTCGACGTCCAACGAGCGGGACCGGCCCAGCCTCATGCTCCCGCGCGTGCAGGCGGTGGGCGAGGTCATGGAAGTCTTCGGCTGGCGCGGGGCGCGACCCGACGCGGCCAGCGGCATCCGCGAGGCGGGCGCCAACGTGCTGCAGCCGGCGCTGCTTTCGAACGGGGTGATGATGACCTGGCTGACGCGGCTGAGCGAGGACCATGGCCTCACGCGATTCGCCCTGGAGGACCAGCCGCTGGAGACCTTCGTCGAACGATTGTTCGTGCGGCTGTTCACGCGTCCACCCACCGCGGAGGAAAAGGCGCTTTACGTGAGCGAACTGCGGCCCGGGTTCGACACCCGCATCGCGGGGCCGGCGTCGCCGCGGGCCGAATCGGCGCCGCGCCGCAAGTTCGTCGCCTGGTCGAACCACATGAAGAGCGAGGCCAACACCCTGCGCCTCGAGGAGGAGGCGGCCGCGCGCCGGGGGGAAGCTCCGACCGCGCGCCTCGATCCGGCCTGGCGCGAGCGTTTCGAGGACGTCCTCTGGGCCTTGCTCCACGCGCCCGAATGGACCCATGTGATGTAACCCCGACTTGATGACGCCACCATGAACCGACGCACCTTCCTCGCCCAGGCCGCCACGGCCGCGGCCGCCGCCTCGCTGCCGGCGGCCCTGCGTGCCCACACCGGCGCCGTCCCCGCCGTGATGCCCAAGGGCAAGGCGGAACACTGCATCTTCATCTGGCTCGGCGGCGGCATGGCGCAGATCGACACCTTCGATCCGAAGCAGCGCGGCAATTCCAAGACCAAGCCGTACGTCGCCGGCTCGGACTACCAGGCCATCGACACGGCGGTCCGGGGCGTGAAGTACACCGAGCATCTCGCGAAGACGGCCCGGCTGGCGGAACGAGTGACCGCCGTCCGCACGATCAATCACACCCTCGGCATCGAACACGCGCTCGCGACCAATTTCGTGCACACCGGCCGGCCGGTGAGCGGCAGCACCATCTACCCGTCGATCGGCTCCGTCGTCGCGCACGAACGCGGCGCCGCGAACGAGAATGTGCCGGCGTATCTGGTGATCGGTTACCCGAGCGTGAGCCGCGGCCCGGGATTTCTCGGCGCCAAGCACGGCTACATCTATCTCGTCGACACCGAGACGGGGCCGGCCGGCTTCACGCCTCCGGAGGGAATCGCGGGCGAACGCGCGGCGCGGCGGCAGCGGCTCCTGGCTCCGCTGCAGGGCCACGGCCCGGCCGACTCCAGCATCGGCGACTACGAGGAGGCGCAGCGCGAGGCCCTGCGGCTCGCGGGTCCTTCGTTCATGCGCAACTTCCGCCTCAGCGAGGAGCCGGGGTCCCTGCGGCAGCGTTACGGCGGCGAATTCGGCCAGCGCTGCCTGCTCTCGCGCCGCCTGGTGCAGGCCGGGGTGCGGTTCATCGAGGTCTCCCACAACCTGAATTTCATCAACGGCGCGGGCTGGGACACCCACAACGCCGGCCAGCTCAACCAGCACGTGCTCATCCAGGAACTGGATACGGCGCTTTCGGCGCTGATGACGGACCTCGACGACAAGGGGCTGCTGGACAAGACTCTCATCGCCATCGGCACGGAGTTTGGACGGCCGGGCCAGTTCGACGGCGGCGGCGGCCGCGGCCACCAGGCGGCGGCGTTCTCGCTCGTGCTGGCGGGCGGCGGGTTGAAACACTGCGGCGCGTACGGCGCGACCGACACGTTCTCGAACAAACCGGTGGAGCATCCCGTTTCCGTGCCCGACTTCCACGCCACGATCTACGCCGCCCTCGGCATCAATCCGGCGAAGGACCTGGTGAACGCCTCGCGCCCGGTGCCGATCACCGACGGCGGCAGGCCGATCGCGGCGCTGTTCGGGTAGGCACGGTTCGAGAGCGGAAGGGCGGCTGCCCCTGCCTGCGGCGGACGCCGCTCCCCGCCGGGAGAGCGATGGCCGGTGGAGGCCGCTCCGTCGGCGCCGCGCCGGTGACGGAGCGCCGTCTCCCGAAACGAGGCTTCCCGCCGGCATGATCGCGACGAGGCCCGGTCGCACGGACGCGCCTGCGGCGGGCGGCCCGTTCTCCCCCCGGTTCATTTCCGCGGGAGGCCGCCCTCCTGCCACAGCTGAAAAGAAAACGGCTGGTCGTGCGAAGCACGGACCAGCCGTCGGAAAAGCGCTCGAGTCTGCCCGCGTTACTTGGCGGAGCCGAAGACCTCGATCTCGCAGTAGTGGTTCAGCTCGTCGGAGGTGTTACCGTTGCTGTAGAGCCGAACGTAGCGACCCATGGTGCCCTTCGCGTCGAAAATGCGGCCGTGGTTAGTCTCCACGTAGGACAGGTCGCGGCCCTTGCCGAGCTTGGCGGAGTTGTCGTCGTCGTTGTTGTAGAGCGTGGTGACGCCCTTCTTGAAATCCTTGTCGTCCGAAATCTGGACGATGACGTCGTGATAAACCCGCGCCTGGGAGTGGAAGTGCCAGGCCACGATGGCGGCGATCTTCGCGCTGGCGCCGAGGTCGATCTGCACCCACTGCACGCCGGGCCCGAGCTCCACGTAGGCGCCGTCGATGCCGGTCTTGTCGCCGTCGGTGATGAACGACAGCTCGCCGATGACCGGCAGTGAATCGCTGCTCGTCACGGTCTTGCCCTTGGAGAGCAGCTTGGTGTCGGCAGGCACCTGCAGGTCGGGGCGCTTGGCATTGGCCGGCTCGAGATTGGCGAGCGAGATCGGGCGCGGCGTGCCCGCGAACAGCGGCTTCGGGTACTCGACCTTGAGCGGGACGGTGCTGGCGGCGTGCGCCACGGCCCCGAGAGCGAGAGCGGAGAGGAGGATGATTTTACGATGCATGACAGGAAGGAATGATGATGGGAGTTTTGAGCGCGGCGGGAGGTTGTCGGGCGCCTCATCCTTCGACGTTTCCGGCGGCGGATGGATTCACAAGATCGGCGACAATCGACACGCTCGCGCCGGCGCGGGCAGGCGGTTCAGACTTTGAAGTCCTCCGGCGCGAACGTGAGCATCTTCTTCGCGGCGATGGCCTCGTTGACCTTCAGGACGGTGACACAGGAGGCGAACGCCTCCTCGGCGGGGCAATTGAGCGAGGCGCCCTTGCGGACCGCGTCGAAGAAGTTCTCGAGGTGCGGCTGGTGGATCGCCTTGTCGAGCGTGACCGGGATATCCCAGGCCGAAAGCTGCGCGGTCTCGCGCACGTCGACCTTGGCGGCACCGCCCGCGGCAGCGCCGTCGGGGACCTTGCAGGGCATGGCCATGCGCTGACGGGGCTTGTCCCACGGCTTGAGTCCCACGGTGGCACCCTCGCCGGTCTCCGGGCGGGAGATAAGCTTGGCCGTGACCCACTGGTCCCACTCCGGCGCGCGGGCCTCGCGGTAGATCTTGGTGAACTTCGGGTTTTCGGACATCTTGAGCGCGCCCTCGTCGCCCATGAAATACTCATGGTACCCGCCGCCGGCACTCGTGGTCGTGAGCACGTCGTACTGGGCGCGCACGATGCCCTCCTTGGTGGGGTACTCGTAGATCGCGATCGCGTTGTCGTACCACTCGTGGGTCTTGTAGTAATCGACGCCGCCGCTCGCGATGCACATCTGCGGATTGGCCGCGAGCATCCAGTTGTAGATGTCGATCTGGTGCGCCCCGAGGTCCGAGATGGGGCCGCCGGCATATTTCTTGAACCAGCGCCAGTTCCGGAACTCGTGCATGTTGCGGTACCCGTACTTGGCCAGCTTCTCCGCGGACATCTCCTGGCCGCGAGGCGTGCCGAAATCGTCGGTCACCGCCCGGTGCCACTGACCGGTGATATTGGTGATGCGGCCCAGGAGGCGCGCGTCGCGGACGATCTTGTCCCGCGCGTGCAGGTAGCGCGGGTTGCTGCGACGCTGGTGGCCGATCTGCAGCAGCTTCTTCGTCTCGCGGGCGGTGAGGACCATCGAGCGGGCAGCCTCGACGGTGTGCGCCATGAGCTTCTCGCAGTAGACGTGCTTGCCCGCCTTGAGCGCCGCGTTGGTGTGCTCGGCGTGGACGAAGTCGGGCGTGGCCACCACCACGGCATCGATCTCCTTCTCGGCCGCGAGCATGTCACGGTAGTCCTCGTACGGCTTGGCTTCGTGGTTGTACTTCTGCAGGAGCCGGGAGGCGCGGGTGAGGTTGTAGGGCCAGATGTCGCACACCGCCTTGAATCGGATGCCCGGGATCGGGAGCATCGCGTTGGTGAGGATCAGGCCCTCGACGCCGCAGCCGATGAGCGCGACGTTGACGGTGTCGGCGCCGGGAGCGGCTCCCACCTCGGCACCGCGGGCAATGTAGGGAGCAGCGGCGAGGACAGCCCCGAGCTTCGCGCTCGTGCTGAGGAAATCGCGCCGGGAAAAAGGGGAAGGACGTGAGTCACTCATGGGTTAACGTCAAAGATAGAACCGGAGTCGGGCACAGAGGCAAACGGGGGCGAGCGATGAAACGCGGCGGCGGAAAGGGGAAACATCTCCGACCGGCTGGAAGAAGAAGGGGCGAAAGGGTCAGTCGAACCGGTCGCCGACCAGCGCGCAGCGGTTGTGGCGGACGTAGGTCAGCGCAAACGCAAACATCAGCACCTGCATGCCGATCCACGCCACTCCCTCGCCCTCCTGAACGGCCATGAGGCCGAATCCCAGTCCCACGTAGACCAGGCCACCGAGGAAGAGCGACGCGCGGGTCTTGATCCCGAGGAGGATGCCTGCGCCCAGGATGACGAGCAGGAAACCGAGGGAGAGCGCGAACGCCTTCGCCGCCCAGAGCGGGATCAGCGAGTAGTTGCTGATGCCGGTCGCCATGCGGGTCATGTTCTCGGTGTAATTGGAAAACGAGAAGCTCTTGTTGGCCTCAAACTTCTCGAGCCCGGCAATCAGGGTGCGCAGGCCCAGGAAGAGCCGGAGCAGGAGAAAGGCGGCCGTGTACTCGCCGCGCGTGGAGGAGGCAGGGGAAGCGGAGTGATCGTTCATTAGCTTTCGGGACGGATGAAAAGGATGGGATCCAGCGCGCGCGGGCACGAACCCGTCAACCTGACACGCGATGAACCGGGGAAATGCATCTCTGGAAGGAAACTAGTGACCCGATGCCCGCCCGGAAGGCAAGCCGCGGTCGCGGCCGGCCGAAATTTTTGGCGCCTCGGTTCCTGGCCCGTTCCACAACCAGACAAAAAAAGGGGGCCGAAGCCCCCTTTTGCAATTGGCGCCCGGAAGTGCCGGCGCGCTCCGGGCGGATGGCCCGTGTCGGACTCCGCCGGAGTCATGCAGTCGGCCTTCAAATCAGCCGTGAGAACGGCGGCACTGAAAGGTGGAGCGGCTTGTCCTCAAGCTGCTGCGTACCGGTTCATCGCACGACAGCCGCCTGGGGACGGGCGGCTCCACCGCCACGGCATCATTCCGGCTCAGGCGTTCACCAGACGCTCTTCACGCCGAACGTCCAGTTGGTGCCGTTGACCTCGTAGAACTGCACCACCGGGGCGTTGTCGCCCACCTGTTCCATGATCAGGTAAGGCTCGTTGAAGATGTTGCGCGCCGCGAAGAAGAAGCTGATCCGGGAGGTGATCCGGACGCCGCCGCCAATGTCGATGTTGGCGCGGTGGCGGTAGAAACGCGGATTGCCGGTGACCGTCGTCTGGTAATTGTCGCGCCAGTTCATGTTGGCGTAGGCGTTGAACCGCCGGTTGCCATAGCTGAGGCCCGCGTTCACCGAATGCGGGATCATGTTCGCCTTCGGAATGCTCGCGTAGCTGCGCGTGTAGCTGGCGCGCACGTTGAGGCCCTTGAAGGGATTCGGCAGGAACGACAACGCCTGGCTGTACTCGAGCTCCATGCCGCGGACGGTCACGTCGTTGACGCTGGCGGTCGTGGTGATGAATTCGTAGTTGGAAAGATCGAGGTCACCCGTGTAGCCGAACTCCGCCGCCGTGAGCCGATTCGTGATGAACAGGCCCTTGACGTTGTTCTGATAGACATTGGCGGCCAGGATGCCGACCGGCTCGAAGTAATACGCGATGCGGCCCGCGATATTCTTCGAGCGTTCCGGCTTCAGCGACGAATTGGGTGCGCTGACCGTGAGATTGTCGTCGTTGATCACCCATACGCCGGCCACATCGCGGAACGTCGGGCGGCGGATGGTCGAGCTGAACCCGATCTGGGCGTCGAAGTTCTGGCTGATCTTGTACTTCAACGACGCGCTCGGGAAGAAGTTGTCGTAGCCGCCCTCGCGGTCGATGCGGGGCTTGGAGAAATACTGGTACTCCAGACCCGGGATCGTGGTGGCGCGGCCGGCCGCCTCCGGGAAGCCGGCCGCGGCGAGTTCCGCCACCGAACGCGGATCCCACTCCGTGGCCACGCCCTTGGTATCCTCCCAGCGGATGCCGGCGCGGGCGACCAGCTTGCCCACGGTGGCCGTGCCCATGAAGAATGCCGCATCAATCGTCTCCTCGTAATAACGCCGGTTGCCGATGAACGCGTTATAGTAGTTGGTGGCGGTGATCGACTGGGTGAAATTGCCCGGATTCTCGCGGAACAACGTGCCCATGCGGACGAGATCCGGCATCCACACCGTGCCGCCTGAGATCGAGCGAAGGCTCGCGCTGGTATTGGTGCTGCCGACGTCGAAATCGAACGGCGACTTGTAGCCGGCCCAGGCGCCCCGCGCCGGAGCGTTGTTCAACGAATAGCGCAGCGACTCGGTATCGAGGCGGAAGTCGCGGACCTCATGACGTCGCTTCAGGCCACCCTTCCACACGATGGGCAGCACCTTGTTCGTGCGCAGCGTGCCGATGATCTCTCCACCGTATACGTCGGTCAGGGCGTACCGGCCGTCGTCGATGTTGAAGACCGGATTGGTGTAGTTGGCACCGTCCGCCATGTCGGGGCCCGCGATCTGCGTCACGCGCCAGTCGACACTGTTGAAAGCCGAGCGCTCGGCCCGCCAGGCCGCGCCGGTGATCGTCGGACCGCCGGCATCGCGAATCGACCCGCGCCGTCCCCGCGGGTCATACCAGCTGATCGAATTGGAGTAGGAGAACTTGCCCTCGAGCAGGAAATTGCCGACGCGGTACTCGAACTTCGGGACCGCCGACATCGTCTGTCCGAGCTTCACGATCGCAGCGGGATTCGAGGTGATGACCGACGCCGTGGAGGTCGTCGTGAACGAGCGGAGGGGATCCGCCCCCAGCACCGTGTTGCGCGCGCCGCCATTGAAGGTGAGCGCCCGCTGCGGATTGTTCAGGTCGGCGTAGTTGTACAGCAGCGTGAGTGACAGCACGAGGCGATCGGACGCCTTGAAGTCGCCGGTCAGGTTGACGGTGGAGCGCCGGTTGGTGCGCGGCGCATGCAGGAAGGCGATGGAGGTGGGCACCACCGGACGCGGATCGGCCGCCGTCGGGGTGTAGTTGTACGTCATCGTCGTCCGCGCATTGGCGGAGTACGCCATCGACTCGCTGATGTTGAGGTTGATGCCGAGGCGCCGGTTGAAGAAGACGTCGGAATAATCAAAGATCCCGCCGGGATGGATCTTCATCGATTTCCGGTCGTCGGGACCGTAGGAATCGTCGAGATTGAAGCGGGTGGAGAACGCCGTGACGTTGGCCTGCACCGACACGCGGCGGCCGGAGCGGTCAAACGCGCGTTTCGTCTTGAGATTGATCGTGCCCGCCGGGGCGTTGGCGTCCACGTCGGCGCTGATCGTCTTCGACACCTCGATCGACTCCATGCTCGCGAGCGAAACCTGCTCGAAGCTGAACGCCCGCGCGTTGCCGGCCGCGCCGGCGTTGGCGTCGGCGCTCGCGAGGGAGACGCCGTCCAGCGTCACCTGCGTGTATTCGGAATCGAGTCCGCGCAGCCGGATGGTGCGCACCTCGCCCTGCACGAGGTCGAGCTCGACGCCGGGCAGGTGCTTGAGGAACTCGCCGACATTGCCCTCCGCCACGTCGCCGAACACGTCGGACGCCACGGAATTGGTGATATCCATGGAATTCCGCTGCTGCATGATCGCCTTGGCGTTGCCCTCGCGCTCGCTCGACACCGTGAAGGCCTGGAGCTTCAGCGGCTGATCGGAGCTCACCCGGCTGTCGATCCCGCTCGCCATCTCGAAATCGCGGGAAACGGTGCCGCCGGCGGTCACGCTGACCGTCGCCGTCGCGGTCTTGTAGCCGGTGAACGTCACCGTGAGGTTCACGGTGCCGGGAGCCACCCCGGTCAGGCGGTACACGCCGCCGTCCTCCGACACGGCGGCGAGATTGCTGCCGTCGACCCGGATCTGAGCGTTGCGGACGAACTCACCGGTGGAGGGATTATAGATGCGACCGGTGATCGTACCGGTGTTGGACTGGCCGAAGGCCAGCAGCGGCAGCATGAGCGCACAGGCGCACACGCGAAGACAAAGCAGGGTTAGTTTGCGCATAGTCAGACGGCTGGGTGTGGGTTGACCCGTGGGGGGCGCCCGGGGGTGGCGCAGCGAAAACGCCGCCCCCTGCCAATTCACGCCCGCAGGTATCCCACTTTCGTGCGGAACTTGCCACGCAGCGCGGACTGCGCTGCCGATGGACCCGGCACACCCCGGCCGGACAAATCGGTACGGCGTTTTCAGCGGGGCGCCGGCCCGCTCACAGCAACAGAAAACAGGCGGTCATGATGGCGGTGGGCGCCAGCGCGGCGAGGAGCAGACCGCCCGGGGCGACGCCCTCGGGGAAGTAGCGCTGAAGGATGTTCTGGCCGGCCGGATTCGGCGCATTGGCGATGACGGTCAGGCCGCCGCCGGTGACGGCGCCGGCGACCACCGCATACTTGAGCTCATCGGTGAAGCCCGGCACCAGGGTCGCCAGGTAGGTGATGGCGGCGTTGTCATTGAAGGCCGTGAGGACCGTCGCGCCGATGAAGAGCGGGACTTCGCCGAGGCTCTTCAGGACGGGCTCGATCCACCAGCCCTGCAGGCCGCCATGGACGACGAGTCCGCCGAGAAAGAAACCGACCAGCAGCGGCGCCTTCAGGTCGAGTTTCCCCTGGTGGTGTGCGGTGGCCTGCGAGAACGCCAGGAAGAACAGGAAGCCGCCGACGAACAGCGGCGGATAGTGCGCGACGAGCACCGTGTACGCCATGAAGCAGAGCTGGACGATCGTAATCCACGCCGGCACGGGGGGATCGATCCGCTTTTCGCCCGCCCCCAAGGCGCGGCGGTTCTTCTCGAGCGTGGCGAACTCGCGCCGGAAGATGAAATAGTACAGCAGCGTCGAAAGCACGATGCCCAGCGCGGCCTTGTCGCCGAAATTAATGAACATGAACGGCGTGTCCCATCCCCACGGCCCCGCCACCATGAGCACCGGCGGCGCGGCGAAATGCGTGAGGGTGCCGCCGACCGACACGTTGACGAACAGGAGTCCGATGGTGGCATAGGCCAGCCGCGGCGAGGGCTTCAAGGCGTAGAACTGGCGCGCCAGCAGCAGCGCGGCGATCGTCATGGCGGCGGGTTCGGTGATGAACGAGCCGAGCAGGGGCGCGACGATGAGGATAGTGAGCCACCACGCCCCCGTCGTGCCGCGTCCGAGCGAGGCGACCACGCGGAGGCAGGCCTGGGCAAATTTCAGCACCGGCCGCGTGCCGGCGATCGCCATGATCACGACGACGAACATCGGCTCGGTGTAGTTTACCTTCGTGCCGATGTAGCCCACGACTGCCGGCAGGCCGTGGAACCAGGTGATCGCGCCCGCCAGCACCAGCACCCAGATCCCAAACACCGCCTCCACCTCGCCGAGGAAGTGCAGGATCTGGCCCTTGAAGCTTACCTCGTCGGGCAGTCCGTCCTCATTGGCGTCCCCGTCCCCCGCGCGTTCCCGCCGGCTCAGCCGCGCGGCATGCTCCTCCTCCGCCACGTGCGCCCAGTGGCGGAATCTCGCCGTGAGGAACGTGTGGCAGATCGCGAGCAGAAACACGACGGAGGCCACGACGTTGAAGGGTTCGGCGGCCGCGCGGCTCCGCAGCACGTCGAACACGCCGGCACCGGCCTGATCCGAATAGGACTCCAGCGCCCGCGGCAGCGGGACCGGGCCGGCGGGCGCTCCCGCCAGCGGAACCCCGGCGGCGAGCAGGAGCAGAATGAAGGCGCAGAGGACGGGACGGCACAGGGAGGACGACATGCAAGGGCGGGAGGCGGGGCCAGCGTAGCTCAGGAGGTGGGATAGCCGAGATTTTTCAGCGCAGTCCGCACGGCATCGACGGAGGCATCGAGCGGCTTGAACTGCAGCTCGGCGGGAAACTTCGCCACCCGGTGGCGCAGGCGCAGCGAGCCGAACAGCCAGGGATACAGCCCGCCGCGCGTGATCTTCACGACATCCGCCCGGGCCAGCCGATAGGTGCCGCGATTGCCCGAGAGCAGGAGCTCCGCGGCGGTGGCTTCGAGGAACGCCATGGGTTCCTGGCCGTAAGTGGCGCCGACGTGATCGGCCATGTGGCCGTGCCAGCGAAGAAGACCGGGAACGGGCGGCGAGGCGGGAAGCGCAGGGGACGGGACCGGAGCAGGGAGCGAGGCCATGGCAGTCGGGAGTTTTCCCGGCGGGCGCGCCCACCACGCCAGAAGCTGCGCGCCGGCGGTGGCCGGCGCGCCGGTCGGGCGCACGCCAGGGAAGGTGTGTGAGACAGCGGCCCGACCGTCCCGGAAACCTTCGAAGTGGCGTCACCCCGAACCCGCGGCCAAAGGGGCAGTGAAACCCGGCTTAGGCAAGCCCGACCGGCGTAATTCGCCGTCCGGGCCGGAACTTCGCCCCAAGCTTCCCTACTCCGCCATTTTCACGATGCCGCGCCGGATCGCCTCCGCGGTCGCCTGGGCCCGATCGTTGACGTCCAGTTTTTCGAGGATGTGGCTGACGTGCCGCTTCACCGTGTCCTCCGACACCTCGAGCGCGGCCGCGATCTCCTTGTTCGCCCGCCCGCTCGCGATCAGCGCGAGGATCTCGCGCTCGCGCGGGGTGATGGCCGGGCCGAGCCGAAGGGCGTTGAGCCGGCGCGCCAGCTCGGGGACGAGATGACGCCGCCCCTGCGCGACGCTGCGCAGGGCGGCAAGCAGCTCCTCCCGCGTCGCGGATTTTTGCAGGTATCCGAGCGCGCCGGCGTCGAGGGCCGCCTGCACCTCGTCGTCGCGGGCAAAGGTGGAAAAGATCAGGATGCGGGCCGCGCGGTCGTGCTCCCGCAGCGCCGCCGTCGCCGCGATGCCGTTCATGCCCCGGAGCTGCAGGTCCATCAACACCACCTGCGGCCGGCATTGCCGGTAGGCGGCCACGACGTCCTCGCCGCGCTCGGCTTCGCCCACCACCTTGATGCCGTCGTCCAGCTCGAGCGACGCCGCCAGTCCGCTGCGCACGACGAAGTGATCGTCGACGATGAGCACGTTGAGAGTCGAATCGGACATGAAGCAGGGCGAGCGTTCAGCCGGCGGACTGGACCGGGGCGCGCGCGGGCGGCGTCGGGTCGGCGGCCGGCGTCGCGACCGGGGTCATGCGCCGCGCCAGCGGGAGCGTCACCGCGACGGTCGTGCCCTTCTGCAGCACGCTCTCCCACGTGACGTCGGCGCCGATCTTGCTGCCGCGCTCCCGCATGCCGGCGCAGCCGAAATGGCCTCGCCGCCCGTGTCCCGCCGTCGCGGCATCGAAACCGCACCCGTTGTCGACGATCCGCACGACGATGCGCTCGGCGGTCGCCTCGGCCGCGATCGTCACGTGCGTGGCGCGACCGTGCTTGCGGGCGTTGTTCACCGATTCCCGGGCGATCATGCGCAGGTCGTGCACCGTCGCCGCCGGCAGCACCGGCAGCGGCGTCTGCACCTCGAGCCGAACCTGCACGTCGCCATCGCTGGCGTGCCGCGCCGCCACCGCCGCCAGCGCCGCGCGGAGGTCGCCCGCGGATTCCGCCGAGTCCCGGAGATCCGAGATGAGATCGCGCGTCTCGACCTGGATGCGGGTCACGAGATTGCGGGTGGCGCCCACGAGCCCGACGCCCTTCTCGTCATGGATCCGGGTGGCAAGCGCGTCGAGCCGCAGGCTGACGCCCGCGAGCTCCTGCTCGAGACTGTCGTGGAACTCGCGCGCGATCCGCTGGCGCTCCTCCAGCGCCGCCTCGGCCTCGATGCGATGCCGGAGGGCATCGGTCTGGCGCTGCACCTGGCGTCGCAGCACCGCGATCCAGAGGCCCGCCACGAGGATCACGCCGGCCAGCGCCGCGAACATCGCGATCAGCCGCCGGGGGGTCCACCAGGGCGGCGTGCGCAGCACCTCGAGCGCCGCCGGCGAGGTGGCCAGGAGGCTCACGAGCGCCGGGCGGCTGGCGAAGCCGGGGCCGATCGTGGCGGACTCCACCCGGCACACGCCGGTGAGGCTGACCAGCGAACCGTTGGGCGGGATCGCGGTGCCGTCGGGCACCCGCGCCTGCACGGTGCGGTCGCCGCCGTGAATGAGGAGCGTCGTGCCCTCCTCCGCCTTGAAGCTGTCGCGCACGACGCCCGCAAGGCGGACGAGCCGGCCGTCGTGCTTGCCCGGATGCTGTTCGTTGGGCCGGCCGAAGAGTTCGAGGGCCGAATCGATCTGCAGCGGCTCCGGCGCGGGGCCCGGCTCACGGGCGACGAGCTCGGCGTCGACCACCGTGGCGCTGAAGCGGTCCATCGCCGGGAATCCGACCAGGGACACGCGGTCACCCGGGGCCAGGTCGGCCGGGCGGCCGAAACGCACGGCAAACGCCAGCTCGCCTTCAACCAGGAAGACCTGGTCGGGCGCAAACGCCGCGGAGACGACGCCGTCGATGCGCACCCGCTGCTCCCCGAGCCCGCTGGCGTTGAAGGCGAGCAGATCGGCGGCGGAGATCCGCGGCACCTCGGACACCGGCGGCGCGGCCGCGACGACCTGAACGTCGTTCCAGTCGAGCACGCGGAGATACGGCTCCACGAGCTGGCGCCGCGGGGTGTTGATCAGGCCGGCAGCGAGACCCGTGACCCGCACCCGGCAATCCACCAGGCCGTGGTCGGCCGGCGGAGGCGTCTCGACCCGGACGTCGACGACCCGCGACCCCATCGCGAGCCGCAGCAGCGACCGGCCCGGCGCGACGGTCTGGAGGGAGCGTACGATGCCGTCCGCCGTCACCCGCTGGTAATGGAAGCGGCCGAAATGCAGGTCGTCGTATTGAACCGGAATACCGGGCGGCAGCGCCTTCCGGCCGAGGACCCGGTATTCGCTGAAATCCACCCCCGGAAGGTAAAGTCCCATCCGGGTCTTTCCCGTCAGCTCGATTTCGTCGCCGATCTTCGGCATCGGCGGCGTTCGTACGCGGAAGAACGTCGTCGACGTCTCGTCCTGCAGGAAGATCGCCGAAATCCCCTCGGCAAACACCACCACGCCCCGCAGCCGCACCGGGATGCCCCGCTCGGCTTCCGCGGGCGTGAGCGCCCGGATGTCCACGGCGCGCGTGATCACGCGTCCCTCCTCCTCCGCCGCGGCCACGCGGAACAGGGGACACGCGAGCAGGAAAAGAGCGGCGACGCGCGGGAGGAGGGGGTTCACCGGGTGAAAGGACGCCGGTGCGCGACCGGCGGCGGACCACGTTCCGCCGGGGTGCCGGCTGGCGTCAAGCCGATGGACCCGCCCGAAAGTGCGCGGGCGGGAAGGACGGCATCAGGACGCCCCGGTCCGTGGCGGGAAAGGCCCATCGCGGGCTTCGCGGCTGGGACGGAACGCAGGGTTCCGAGGGAGGAGACGCGGCAGCGCCTCACTCCCGGGCCGCGCCCTCCAGCAGGTCCCGGGCGATTTCGGCCCACTCGGCCTCGAGCGAATGCGACGCGGCGGGCCGCTTCCGGCCGGCGCGCGCGTACCAGTAACCCGCATTGCCCAGGTCGCCCTCCTTGCGATGCAGGTAGGCGTGCACCCACGCGCCGGCAGCGCCCTGGTCTTCCTGCGCGCAGGCGTGCGCCTGGTCCCAGTCGCCCCGGGCGTCGTGCCAGAGGGCTTGCACCGCGCGCGACGCCCCGGCGGGCGGGGCCGCGTCGCGCGTCACGGAGGCTTGCAGTTCGGCAAATGACATTTGCCCACCGTGGCGGAACGCTCTCTGATTTCAAACTCCCTCTCCCGCGTCCCGTTGCCGACTTCGTCCGCATGCCCTCCGCCGAACACGTGATCCTCCGCGAATTGCTGGGGCAGGAATCGAACTGGGTCTCCGGCTCCACGCTCGCCGCCAAGCTCGGCATCAGTCGCGTCGCCGTCTGGCAGCACATGGAGAAACTGCGCGCCGCGGGCTTCGCCTTCGAGGCGCAGCGGTCGCGCGGCTACCGGATCGCCGCGCGGCCGCCCACGCTGTACGCGCCGCTGATCGAGACGCTGGCAAAAGTGCGGCCCAAGGCGTTCTCCCTCGTCGTGCTGGACGAGGTCGACAGCACCAACGACGAGGCCGTGCGCCAGCTCTCGGCCGGCCGGCCGGCCCCGTTCGCGGTGCTGGCTCGGCGGCAGACGCGCGGCCGCGGCCGCTTCGGCCGCACCTGGCACAGCGAATCGCGCACGAGCCTGTACGCCAGCTTCGGGTTCCGGCCGCGCGTCGCACCGGAACGGATGCAGACCTTCACCCTCTGGATGGGCCTGCACGTCTGCGAGCTGTTGAGCAATTTCACCGGCGTCGCCCCCGGCATCAAGTGGCCGAACGACATCCTCTTCGACGGGCGCAAGGCGGGCGGGATGCTGACGGAGGCCCGCATCGACGCCGATGAGATCCGCGACCTGGTCTTCGGCCTCGGCCTCAACGTCAACCGGCCCGAGGAGGGCTGGCCCGGCGATCTCGGTCGCCGCGCGGTGGCGCTGTCAGACGTCACCGGCACGCCGCTCGACCTGAACCGGCTCGCCGCCGCCCTCATCGGCCGGGTGCTGCTGGCGTACCAGACGTTCGTCGAGGGCGCGCATCTCGAGACCTTCCCCGACCTCTGGCACCGCTACGATCTGCTCCGCGGAAAACCGGTCACGCTCGTCGAGGGCGGCCGCCGCCACCCCGGAGTGGTGAGCGGCGTGGACGACGAGGGCGCGCTGCTCCTCCGCGACAGCCAGGGCAAGGTGCATCGCTTCCGCGCCGGCGAGGTGACGCTGGAGAAGTCCGCGTGACGTCCGCTCCTTCCGGCGAGTCTCCTCCCGCTTGGTTTCTGCTCTAGCCAATCGCAAACAATCCGGCACCTTACGGGTCGAACCACCCATGTCAGAAACGCCACCCGCCATCGAAGTCTCCCACCTGGTCAAGGCCTACGGCGGAGTCACGGCGGTCAACGGCATCAGTTTCACCGTGGCCCGCGGCGAGATCGTCGGGTTCCTCGGGCCCAACGGCGCCGGCAAGTCGACCACGATGCGCATCCTCACGGGCTACCTGACGGCGTCGTCCGGCAGCGTGAACATCTGCGGCGTGCCGGTGGCGACGCAGCCCGACGAAATCAAGCGTCGCATCGGGTACATGCCCGAGAACAACCCCCTGCCGGAGGACATGCGGGTGTCGGAGTACCTCTACTTCCGCGGCCGCCTGAAGGAGGTCCCCCGGCGTAAACTGGGCCCGCGCATCGACGAGGTGCTCGAGGTCTGCGACCTGAAGCGCGTCCGGCACAAGATCATCGGCCAGCTTTCCAAAGGCTACCGCCAGCGCGTGGGCATCGCGGAGGCGATCCTCGCGGAGCCGCCCGTGATCATCATGGACGAGCCGACCATCGGCCTCGATCCCCACCAGATCCTGATCGTGCGCGATCTGATCGCCAGCCTGCGGGGTCGCATGACCGTGATCATCTCCTCGCACATCCTGCCCGAGATCGAGGTGACCTGCGACCGGGTGCTGATCATCAACCAGGGCCGCGTCGTCGCCCAGGGCACGCCGGCGGACCTGCGGCGCGAGATCTTCGGCCATTCGACCTACCGCCTCGAGGTCGCGGGCGAGGCCGCCGCGCTGCTGGCCGCCGCGAGCCGGGTGGAGCCGACGCTGCAGATCACCGAGGAGTCCGTTCCCGACCTGCACGGTTTCCGGCAGGTGACGCTCACCACCAGTCGCGCCGACGACCTCGGCGAGGCGCTGCTCCGCACGCTCCTCGCGCAGGACGTCCGCGTGCGCGCCCTGAAGCGCGCCCACCCGAGCCTCGAGGATGTCTTCCTCGCCGCCACCCGGCGAAGCTGGGATGCGGTCGCGGCCCCGGTGCGGCCGGCCGCCGGTGGCAACCGGGACCGCGGTCCCGAAATTCCCACCGGGGCCTCCTGAGCGGCCCCGCGCCTCTGTCCACCCGCCACCGCCTCTCCGCCCCTTCCCTCCCGCGAGTCGTGAAACACTTCCTCACCCTCCTGAGCCACGAGACGCGCATGCTGCTCGTCAGCCCGGCGACCTACATCGCGGCCACGCTCTTCCTCGCGTTCATGGGGCTCATCTTCACCAAGATCCTCGAGCTGTACAGCGGCACGCCGCAGGAGCTGTCGCCGGCCAGCGTGTATTTCCAGCTCTTCTGGCTGCCGGCGTGCGTGATGGTGCCGCTGCTCACCATGAAGTGTCTCGCCGAGGAGCGCCGGCTCGGGACGATCGAGACGCTCCTCACCACGCCGGTCACGACCACCGAGGTGGTGCTGGCGAAGTTCGGCGCCGCCTACTTCCTCTATGCCGCGCTCTGGGGCTCGACGGTCGGCTTCTTCTACATCCTGCGCAAGTTCTCCGGCGACGCGCGCTACCTGGACTCCGGGCCGCTGCTCGGCGGCTTCCTCTTCATCGCGGTCTCGGGATTGTTCTTCGTCGCGATCGGCGTGTTCGCGAGCTCCGTCACCAGCAACCAATCCGTCGCCGGCATCCTCGGCTGCGTGATGCTCGCGACGCTGATCCTCGGCGGCAACGCCCTGTCCGATTCCACCTGGCTGCAGCAGGGCGTGCTGAAGCCGGTGCAGTCCGTGATCGAGTACGCCCATGTCTTCGGACATCGCGACGACTTCGCGCGCGGGGTCGTCGACACCCGGCACCTGCTCTTCTACTTCAGCGGCACCGCCCTCGCCCTGATCTTCAGCATCTTCAGCGTGGAGGCGAAGCAGCTGCACGCCTGACCCGGCGCCGGCCGTCCTCACCCGCCCCGAACTTCACCGCATGGCCCTGACCGACAGTTTCCGCGCCGTCCGCTGGCTCCGCACGCTGAACCTCGTGCTGCAGGCCGTGCTCGTCGTCACCTTCTTCGGCGGCCTCAACTACGTCGCGAAGAACCACGCCTGGCGCTTCGATCTCACGCAGCAGCGGAAGTTCTCCCTCTCGCCGGAATCGCTGTCCTACCTGAAGAACCTGCCGCGGCCGGTGCACATCGTCGTCACCCTCGGCACCGAGGAGGACAATCCCGAGGTCCGCGGCCTGATCGACGAATACGTCTACGCCACCGAGGAGCGCACCGCGGGACGGATCACGAAGGAGTTCCTCGACGTCTACCAGAACCGCCGCCGGGCCGAGGAGCTGGGCGTCGACCAGGCGGGGATCCTCATGCTGCTTTCCGGCGACAAGCGCCGCGTCGTCACGCTCGACGAGCTCTACACGCTCAAGGACAAGAAACGCGACCTCTTCCGCGGCGAGCAGGTGCTGACGTCGGCGATCCTCGACGTCTCGATGCTGAAGCGCGAACGCATCTACTTCACCTCGGGGCACGGCGAGCTGCGGGTCGACAACACCGACGCGCAGACCGGGCTCTCGACCCTGCGCGCGCAGCTCAAGATCCGGAACTACGACGTCGAGCCGCTCGACTTCACCGCGATCCGCAAGCTGCCGGCCGACGCCTCGCTGCTCGTCATCGTCAACCCGCAAAGCGCCTTCTCGCGCGAGGAGCAGGAAATGCTCCGCCAATACCTCAGCGCCAGCGCCGGCCGGCTGCTGCTCTTCCTGCCCGTGGGCAAAACCACCACCGCGCTCGGCCTCGACGACCTGCTGCTCGATTGGGGCGTGCTCGTGCATCACGATTTCATCATCGATCCGGATAACCTGACGGAAAACTACGAGCTGCTCGTCCGCGCCTTCACTCCGTCGCACCCGATCACCAAGAGCCTGGTCGACAGCGGCAGCCAGCCGCTTCGGCTCACCGCCGCCCGCACGGTCAATCCCGATCCCGGCCGTTCGCTCGGCGCGGGGCTGAATGTCGTGACGCTCGCCGCCACCTCGACCAACGCCTGGGGCGAGCGCGGCTTCCGGCCCAACGAGGCGCCGCGCTACGATCCCGGCGTCGACACGCGTGCGCTTCCCGGCATGGATCCGCCCAACCGCCTCGGCATCATCGTCGCGTCCGAGCGGCTCGCGGTCCGCGACAACCTCCCGTTCAGCGTGCCCGGCGGCAAGCTCGTCGTCTTCGGCAACGGCGACCTCGTGGCCAACGGCCGCCTCGACAACGCCGCGATGCTGATCGCGCTCAACGCCGTCAACTGGGCGGTCGATCGCGATCACCAGCTCGCCATCCCGCCGCGCCCGATCGAGCGCTTCCAGCTCGCGCTCTCCGCCAGCGACTTCACCCGCCTGCGCTACGCGCTGCTGCTCGGCCTGCCCGGCGCCGCGCTGGTGCTCGGCCTGCTCGTGTACTGGACCCGCCGCGCCTGAGCGCCGGCCTCACCGCCCTTCCCGCGACGACCACCGCCCTCCCGTGAGAACCAAAGTCACGCTCGTCCTCATCTTTCTCAACGTCGCGCTGTTCTTCTTCATCTTCAAGTTCGAGCGCCGCTGGCGCGTCAACGAGGAGCAGCTCGAGGCGCGGCGGCGCGTCTTCGGCCCCGAAGCCGCCGACATCCGCTTCCTCCAGGTGAAGAGCACCGCGGCCACCGGGTCGTTCACGCTCGTCCGCCAGCGCGACACGTGGTCGCTCACCGCGCCGATCGACTGGCCGGCCAACCCCCACGCCGCCAGCACGCTCGTCAACGAGCTGCAACTGCTCGAGCACGAGACTTCCTTCGCTGTCGCCGACCTGGGAAAAAACAACCTCTCGCTCGCCGACTACGGCCTCGAGCAGCCCAAGGTCACGGTCGAGTTCACCTCCCGCGACCCCGCCGCGCCCGGTCTCACCAGCCGTGCCAACACGGTGCTGCAGATCGGCGACATGACGAAGGACGGCAAGCGGCTCTACGTCCTTTCCCCCGACCGGCAGCGCGTGCACATCGTCAACCGCAGCCTGCTCGACAGCCTCTCCCTGCCGCTCGAACAACTCCGCGCCGACACGCTGCTGACCATCCGGGTGTACGAGGCACGCTCGCTCAGCCTCGTCCAGACCGCGTCCGCCGAACCCGCGCGCGGCACCGCCCCGGGCGTGCGCGTGCGCATCCGCAAGGATGGCACGCGCTGGCGCTTCGAGTCGCCGCACACCGCGCTCGCGAGCAAGACCGCCGTCGAGCTGGCGATCAACAGCCTCAACAGCCTCCGCGCGCGCGCGTTCCCGTCCCCCGCCCCCGCGCCGGCCACCTCGCCCCTCCTCCGGGTCACGCTCGAGGGCACCAACCGGCACGAGACGCTTTTCATCGGCGAACCGGTGCCGCCGCCCGCCGCCGCGGCGCCAGGCGCCGCACCTGCCCCGGGCGCTCCGGCGGCGGCGCCCGCCGCCGCCGAGACGGTCGAGCACTACGCGCAGCTCGAGGGCCGCAACACGGTCTTCACCCTCCCGATTCCGGTGTCGCTCCTGCACGACCTCCGCAACGCGCAGGAACGGCTCCGCGAGCGGCGCATCCTCGATTTCGACGCCACCGCGGTATCGAAGATCGACCTGGCGTCACCGATGCAGCCCAACCAGCCGCCGATCACGCTGCAGCGCCTCGAAGCGCCCGCCGGCCAGGCCGCCAGCGCGACGCCACCCTGGCAGGTGGTGCGTCGCGGCGAGGGTGCGCAGGGCCCGCAGACGCTGCCCGCCGACCGCGGCGCGGTGCAGCGGCTGCTCGAACAGCTCACGCTGCTCTCCGCCCGCACCTTCAAGAGCGACGCCCCGACCAGCGCCGACCTGGAGGACTGGGGCTTCAATCGTCCCCTGCGCGAAATCACGCTCTCGTTCGCCGGCAATACCCCTCCCCTCGTGCTGCGCATCGGCACCGACGCCAATCGCACCGCCTATTACGCGCGCGTCGGCACCGCGGCCGATCCCGGCACCTCGGTCTTCGAGATCGGCCCGGAGTTCGAGGCGGAACTGCAGCTCTCCCCCCTGGCGTGGCGCGACCGCGCCGTCACGGATCCGCTGCCGGCGGGCGCGCGGCTCACGTCGCTGAAGCTCACGGATCTCGAGACGCGGCGCGTCATCTATGAGACGAGCTTCGATGCCGCCGGTGCGGCGGCGACCGCGCCGCGCGATCCGGCCGCCTTCGCGGCCCTCGTCGCGGCCCTCCGCTCCCCGCGGGCCCGGGCGTTCGTGCCGGGCGGCTATGCCGACCGCGTGTCCGCCGCCGGCGACGACCGGCCCTGGCGCTACCAGCTCGACGTCGCGCTTGCGGTCCCGGGGCTGGGCGGCGTGGAACAGGCCGGCTCCCTCACCTGGACGCTGACCGAGCGGCTCGGCGGCACCCAGCAGTTTGCGGGTTCGCGCGAACTCGACCTGATCTTCGCCCTGGAACAGCCGGTGGTCGACGCGCTCTGGACGCTGACCTACGGGGCCCGTGACCCGGGGGCGCCGCCGCGCGAACAAAACCGCTAGGCGCGGTGTCGTTGGTTCCGGCCCGCGACCCGCCATGTTCCGCCTGCCCTCCGCCTCCGCCACCTCCGCCCATGCCGCGCTGGATTGAAGTTTCCTGGCGCGCCGTGCGGGCGGTGGCGGACGCCCTGTGGTCGTTCGTCGTCTGGACGATCTGGCTCGGCCTGGCGCTGCTGCTCGGCCTGCAGCTTTATATTCTCAACGTGAGCGAGCTCGAGCTGCCCGGCTTCGTCCTGCGGCAGCTCGAGCAGCGCGTCGCCGAATCCGGCCTGCGCGCCACGTTCAAGCGCACGCGCTTCGATCCGACCGGGCGCGTCCTGCTCGAGGACGTCGGGTTGTCCCCTGCCGGTTTCGAGGACCCGGTCCTCCGCGCCCGCTCGGTCTACCTGCGGCTCAACCTCTGGTGGCTCACGATGGGGCGGGTCGAGCTGCACGAGATCCAGCTTGCGGATGTCACCGTCGCCGTGCCTGCGATGCTCTCCGGCACCGGGCGCATGGAACCGCTCCTGACCGGCCTCCAGGCCACGCTCGAACCGGAGCGCCACGCGATCGAGATCCGCGCGTTCAGCGCGCGCGTCGGCCCCGCGGTCGTCACGGCGCACGGCCGGCTGGCCCTCCGGCCCCGGGGCGCGAAAGAGGCGCCCCCGGACCTGCCCGCGCTGGTCGCCGCGCACTTTCCCGAATGGTGCCGGCAGGCGATGGCTGCGTCGGCCCGCCTGCAGCAGCTCGAGGAACCCGCCGTGCACCTTGCGTTCGCCCCGTCCGCCGGCGGCGCCGCGGGCATTGCCGTCCAGGTGCTCGCGCGCAGCGTCCGGTGGGACGGGCCGGTGCCCGGCGAAGCCAGCGCGGTCCGCGCGCAGACGCGCTTCCTGCTCTTCGGCGAGGCGCCGCCCTCGGACCTCGAGGTCGCGGTGCGCCGCGTGGAGTTCCCGGGCGTCGCGACCCTCGACGGCGTCGACGCGCGGGTGCAGGGCCGCCTCCGCCTCGACGGCAGCGGCTTCGACCTGCGGGAGGCCGTCGTCACGGTGGACCGGGCCGTGGCGTCCGGGATCGACGCCGGCACGCTCTCCGCGCGCGTGATCCCGCGCGGGTTGCCGCAGGTCGAGGCCTCGGTCGTGATGCGGCTGCTCGGAGCCCCGCTCGCAGTGCAGGCCGAGGCCGACCTCGGGGTGCGGCGGGCGCGCGCCGCGTTTGCCGGGGAGGTTTCGCCGCGGGTGCTCGACGTCGTGAGCGAACGGGTGAAAACCAACGTGCGCCGCTTCTACGATTTCACCTCGATCACCGTGGAGCGCGGCGAGGTCGTCCTGGACCGGGACTGGCGCTTCGAACGTCTGACGGCGCGGGTGCGGGTGCCGCGGATGTTGTCGTACGGCTTGGAGATGGAGGACGGCCGCACCCTGGTGGAGCTCACGCCCACGCGTTTTCATTCGCCGGAGGCCTTTGCCCGGATCGGGGAAAACTTCGCCCAGGGCTCCTACGACCACGACCTGCTCACGCATGCGCACCGGTTCCTGCTCGAGGGGCGCCTGCGCCCGCTGGAGATCGCGCGCTGGTTCCGGCCGTGGTGGCGGGAATTCTTTTCCCAGCTCGAATTTCCACTCGGGCCGCCCGACGCCAGCATCGACCTGCGCGGCGTCTGGCGCGACGGCCGGCAGTCGAACATCTTCGTCTTCGCCGACACCACGCGCCCGATCGTGCGCGGCACCGAGCTCGACCGGGTGCGCACGCGGCTCTTCATCCGGCCGGGCTGGATCGACGGGCTCGAGCTGCTGGCCGCCCGCGACCAGGGCAACGCCCGCGGCACCTTCACGCACCGGATGGACCCCGACGGCGGCGGCTGGCGCACGGTGGACATCGCCTTCGATTCCACCCTGGAGCTCGACGTGGTGCGGCGCCTGCTCGACCCGATCGGCACGCGCGTGCTCGCGCCGTTCGAGGTCCACGCGGCCCCCACGGTCCATATCGAGGGACGTTTCTCGAGCGCCGCGGAGGCCGGCGGCGCCAACGCCCGCCTGCAGCTCGAGGCCACGGTCCCGGGCGAGTTTCGGTTCCAGGGTTTCCCGCTGCACGACGTGGCGTTCACCGCGCGGCTGGACCGCGACGAACTGAAGCTCGACCGGATCGCGGGCCGGTTCGCCGGCGGCGCGATCGCCGGCAGCGCACGCGTGTGGGGCGTGGAGCAGGACCGGCGGGGGGGATTCGACGTCGCGCTCACGGACGCCAGTCTCGGACAGGTCGCGGCCGAGCTGAGCGCATTCGTCGCCGCACGGCAGGGCGTGCCCGACGCTCCGCCGGACAAATTCGTGCAGGAAAAGGCCAACGTCCGGCTCACGCTCTCGGCCTCCGCGCAAGGCCGCTACGACAACATCCTCAGCTACCGCGGAGACGGCAGCGCCCTCCTCGCCGGCGCGGGGCTCGGCGAAGTGCCGCTGCTCGGCACCCTGTCGGAGCTGCTCAAGTTCACGGCGCTGCGCTTCACGGAGGCGCGCACGAATTTCCGCCTGGAGGGTCCGAAGGTGGCCTTCCCGGAAGTCACGATCCGCGGCGCCAACGCCGCCATCGATGCGCACGGCACCTACGCCCTCGACACCCGCCAGCTCGACTTCAACGCGCGGCTGTTCCCCTTCCAGGACAGCGACAACCTCCTCAAGACCGTGGTCGGTGCCGTGCTTTCCCCGCTCTCCAGCGCCTTCGAGGTGAAACTCGTCGGCACGCTGGGCAAGCCGCAGTGGTCCTTCGTCATCGGTCCCACCAATCTCCTCCGCTCGCTTGCGCCGGGGGCGGAGTCCGGCTCCAAGCCCGGTGAACCCGCCCCCGCGGGGAGCGAGCGGGCGCCGTCCGCTCCCCCGGCGCCCGCCGCCCCGCCTCCGTAGGTAACGCTCCCCCGGCGCGCTCCGCGATTTCCGCCCGGGAACGGCGTTGATCCGCCGGCGTCCGGCTGCACGCTGGGGAGAAAGCCTCAATGAGCGCGCGTCCCACCCCTTCGCCTCGCTCCGCACTCGCGCGCGCCTCGCTCGGGCTCGCGGCAGCGTTGCTGGCGACCAGCCTCGCCCTGCTCTGGCTCGGCGCGTCCCCGCGCGCGGGCGCGCCCCGCTCCGGGCCGGAGCTGATTCTGCTCGGCGGAGCCGGCGTTGCTTTCCTCCTCGGACTCGGCGTGCCGGTGGCGTATCGCGTGCGGGAGGGTCGCCGCACCGCCGAAGCCGAGGCCGCGCTCCTGCGCCTCGAGAACGAGCGGCTGCGCGATGCGGAACGGCGGCTGGCGCTGGCCGAGGACCGGCTGCGGCTCGCCCTCGAGTCCACTCAGGTCGGGATCTTCGAGTGGAGCGTGCCCGTCGGTCACGTCTACTACAGTCCCGCTTTCTGGGCGATGCTCGGCTACGACCATGCCCGCATGCCTTCGACCTTCGAGGCCTGGCAGGCGCTGATTCATCCCGAGGACCTGCCCGCATGCCGGCGCCGGATCGAAGCGCAGCTCAAGGGTCTGGTGGCGTACATCGAACCCGAGTACCGCGTCCAGGCCCGCGACGGCGGCTGGCGCTGGGTGCACATGCGCGCGAAAGCGGTCGCGCTCGACCGCGAAGGCCGGCCCGTGCGGATCGTCGGCACCGTGCACGACCTGACCGCGCGCGTGGAGACCGAGGATCAGCTCCGCCGGGCGAAAACGGAGGCGGATGCCGCCTCGCAGGCGAAGAGCGAATTCCTCGCCACCATGTCGCACGAGATCCGGACGCCGATGAACGGCGTGATCGGCATGACGAGCCTATTGCTGGACACGCCGCTCAACCCGGAGCAGCGCGACTTCGTGCACACCATCCGCACCTCGGGCGAGGCGCTGCTTGCGGTGATCAACGACATCCTGGACTTCTCCAAGATCGAGTCGGAGCGACTCGAGATCGAATCCGCCCCCTTCGAGCTCTCGCTCTGCCTCGAGGAGGCGCTTGACCTGTTCGCGCTGACCGCTGCCTCGAAACGGATCGAGCTAGGCTACCACATCGCCGCCGACGTCCCCGGCGCGCTGCTCGGGGACGCCACGCGGCTGCGGCAGATCGTCGTCAACCTGGTGAACAACGCCGTGAAGTTCACCCCCGGCGGCAGCGTGTCGGTCGAGGTGCGCCGGCTGCCCGCGGGTCCCGCCCCCGAGGAAGGAATTCCCGCCGGGATGCCGGCCGCGGACCAGGTCCAGCTCGAGTTCACCGTGCGCGACACCGGCATCGGGATTCCCGCCGCCCGCCTCGAGCGGCTCTTCCAGCCTTTCACCCAGGGCGACGCCTCCACGACGCGGAAGTACGGCGGCACCGGCCTGGGCCTCGCGATCAGCCAGCGGCTCTGCCGCCTCATGGGCGGCACCATCCGGGCCGAGAGCGAACCCGGTCGCGGGACCGCGTTTGTCTTCACGATCCGGACGGCGGCGGCCTCGGGCACGAGCGATTCCGGCCTGTCGATCACGCCCGCGCCGCTGCGTGGCGGCTGGGTGCTGTGCGTCGAGGACCACCCGGTGACGCAGGCCC
>CALFZM010000348.1 GCA_937952235.1 uncultured Opitutia bacterium
CCCCGCCGGCCCACGACCCGTATGCTGCGCTCAGGATCGCGCAGTACCGGGGCTATCTGGCGGGCAGCTTCAGCGCGTTGATCGGGCGGCAGGCGGTGACGGCGGGGGCGATCTGGCAGGTTTACGAGTGGACGCACTCGTCGACGGCGCTCGGGCTCGTCGGGCTCGTCAACGTGATCCCGCTGCTCGCACTTTCGCTGCCCGCGGGCGCGATCGCGGACCGCCACGACCGGCGGCGGCTGATCGCGGCGGGAACCGCGGTCATCGCGGTGGTCAACGTGCTGCTCGCGGCGCTGGCTTTCCGTCCGGACGCCGTGCCGGCGGTGGCGCCGCTGACCTGGGCCAACGAGTGGCTGGCGCGGGCGGCGCACCTCTTCGAACGCCATGCCGAAGGGGCTCCGCTGCGCTTCGACGAGCCGGCGCTGCCGCTGATCTACCTGCTGCTGCTGGCGCACGCGTGCGCGCGGATCCTGATCTGGCCGGCCCGGTCGAGCATCACGCCGCTGCTGGTGCCGAATCACACGCTGGCCAACGCGATCACCTGGAACACGAGCACCTTCGAGATCGCGACCGTCGCGGGCCCGGCGCTGGGCGGGTTTCTCATCGCGTTCGCCGGCACGGGCGCGGTGTACGCGCTCGGCGCCGCGCTCGAGCTGGTCTTCCTCATCGCGCTCGGGCGGGTGACCTACTTCCAGGCGCCCCAGCGCGCGGCGATTCGCCGCACCTGGCGGGACATGCTCGCCGGGGCGGAGTTCATCTGGCGCCGGAAAGTGATCCTCGGAGCGAGTTCGCTCGATCTGTTTGCCGTGCTGCTGGGTGGAGCGACCGCGTTGCTGCCCGTGTACGCCGACCAGATCCTGCACGTGGGCCCGATCGGTTTCGGCTGGCTCCGGGCGGCGCCGTCGATCGGGGCGTTCGCCATGGCGATGTGGATCGCGCATCGGCCGCCGCTCGCGCATCCCGGGCGCGCGCTGCTCTGGTCGGTGGCCGGCTTCGGCGCGGCCGTCGTCGTCTTCGGCTGGTCGCGCTCCTTCTGGCTCTCGCTCGTCGCGCTTTTCCTCACCGGAGTGTTCGACAACGTGAGCGTCGTGATCCGGCAGTCGCTGGTGCAATTGCTCACGCCCGATGCGTTGCGCGGGCGCGTGACGGCGGTGAACCAGATCTTCATCGGTTCATCCAACGAGATCGGCGCGCTGCGAGCCGGCCTCATGTCCGCGGCGATCGGGCCGGTGGCCGCGGTCGTGTGGGGAGGCGTGGGCACGATCCTCGTCACGCTCGCGGTCGCACGCGCGGTCCCGCCGCTGCGGCGCCTGCCGGCGCTCCATACGCTGCGACCGGAGCCTTGATCGGAACGATGCGGGCACCGCGTCTACCCGATCGGCTGACGTTGGATTGCTTGCTCCGCAGCGGCCTGTCCCCTTGCCGCTGCGAACCGGTCCGTCGCACGTCAGCCGCCTGGGGACAGGCGGCTCCACCTCAACGGCGTGAGCCCGGCCCAGGGTCCGGGAACCTCCGCAGGCAAATCGGGGTGTTCACCCGGGGCGGGGTCACGTCCGCCGGGCAATTTACACGATTATCAGAACTTCCGCGGGGAATTTACGTTAGTCGGGCCCGGAAGGCGCCGAGGAGTCAGGCATCCGCATGGCAGACAACTCCCAGCGCAAGACGGTGCTCCTGCTCGCCCTCGCTTTCAGCCTGGTGGCGGCCCTGGTCGCGCTCGTGCTGGACGAAGAGCTGCGGGACAAACTGGGGACCACGTACTATGTGATCGGCCTCGCGATCACGGGCAGCGTCCTCCTGCTCCTCGCGGGCTACGTGTGGGACCGCACCCTCATGGACCGGCTGAAATCGCTGCGCACGACGGTGCCGGCGGAAGTCAGGGACGGCGATCGCGAGACCGAGCACGACGAGATCATCGGGCTCGCGCGCAACATCGAGCGCATGGCGCAGTCGCTGCAGAAGACCGAGGCGAGCTACCGAGGCATCGTCGAGGACCAGGTCGACCTCATCTGCCGGTACCGCGTCGACGGCACCCTCACGTTCGTGAACAACGCCTATGCGCGGGCATTCGGTCGCAAGCGGACGGAACTGATCGGCCAGTCTTTCCCGTTGCTGGCGCCCGGGACGGCGATCCCCGATGAGCTGCACTCGTTCGAGCGCGAGCTCGACTTGACGGACGGTCGCCGGATCTGGCTCGTCTGGACGCAGCGGCCGATCAAGGACGACGCGGGCCACACGCTCGAGTTCCAGGCGGTTGGCCATGACATCACGCTGCGCAAGGAAGCCGAGGCCGCGCTGGTGCGGGCCAAGGAGGCCGCGGAGTCGGCCGATCGCGCCAAGAGCGAGTTCCTGGCCATGGTGAGCCACGAGATCCGCACGCCGATCAACGGCGTGATCGGCTTCGCGCAGATCCTGGCCGATACGCCGCTGTCCCCCGAGCAGCGCGAACATGTCTCCATCATCCGCTCGAGCGGAGAATCGCTGGAGAAGCTGATCGGCGACATCCTCGACCTGTCGAAGATCGAGGCCAACAAGATCGAGATCGAGTCGGCTCCCTTCGCGCTGCACAAGTGTGTCGAGGACGTCATCACGTTCTTCCAGCCGCGGGCCCGCACGAGCGGCGTCACCGTCTCGTGCGCCATCGACACCGACGTGCCCGTGATCGTGAACAGCGACGAGGCACGGTTGCGCCAGATCCTGACCAATCTCGTGGGCAACGCGCTGAAGTTCACCGAGCGCGGACGCGTCAACGTGCACGTCTCGTGCCTGCGCGGCGACCCGGTGGGCCTCAGCGACACGCGGCAGGCGCTGCGGCTCTATTTCGCGGTGTCGGACACCGGCGTGGGCATCCCCGCCGAGAAGCTCGACCGCCTCTTCAAGCCGTTCAGCCAGGTGGACGCCTCGGCCGAGCGGCGGCGCCGCGGCACCGGGCTGGGGCTGATCATCTCGAAGCGCCTGTGCGAACTGATGGGCGGCGCCATCAGCGTCGACAGCAAGCCGGGCGAAGGCACCACCTTCCGTTTTTCGCTGCTCACCGACTATGAGCGCGGGGACACCACGGTGCCCTTTCCCGTGCGGTACCATCCGGTCCTGCGCCAGGGCGCGACGGTCTGAGCCGGACGATTCAGCAGCGAGGGTGCCGGTTGCTCCCAGGCGGCGGACGTGAGACGGTCCGGTCCGCAGCGGCCTGGGGACAGGCCGCTCCACCGTTCCGTGCGGCCCGCTTTCGTGGGCGAGGGGCAAAAAAAACGCCCCGGCGTGTCCGGGGCGCGGCGCGACGGGCGCGCAGCCAAACGAGTCATTACGGGTGGGGCCGCCGGTTCCCAGTCGGCTGACGTGCCACCGACCGGTCCGCAGCGGCCTGGGGAACAGGCCGCTCCACCCTTTCGCACGGCGGTTTTCGGCTCTAAGTGGACGGCCCGCTGCTCGGTGGCGGCCTAGTAGCGGTAGTGCTCGGGCTTGTACGGGCCCTCGACCGGGACCCCGAGGTACTCGGCCTGCGCGGGCGTGAGCTTGGTGAGGCGGGCTCCGATCTTCTCGAGGTGCAGCCGCGCGACCTCCTCGTCGAGGTGTTTCGGCAGGCGGTAGACGCCCACCGCGTAGGTGTCGCGGTTCTTCCACAGGTCGAGCTGCGCGAGCGTCTGATTGGTGAAGCTGTTCGACATCACGAACGACGGATGTCCGGTCGCGCAGCCGAGATTCACGAGCCGTCCCTCGGCAAGCAGGTAGATGCTCCTGCCGTTCGGGAACGCGTACTGATCGTACTGCGGCTTGACCGTGAGCCGCCGCGCGTCGGAGCCGTTGAGGCGGTCGACCTGGATCTCGTTGTCGAAATGGCCGATGTTGCACACGATCGCCTGGTCCTTCATCTGGCGCATGTGCTCCAGGGTGATGATGTCGCGGTTGCCCGTGGTGGTGACGTAGATGTCGGCCACGCCGAGGGTGGACTCGATCGTGTTGACCTCGAAGCCCTCCATCGCGGCCTGCAGGGCGTTGATCGGATCGATCTCCGTCACGATCACGCGGGCGCCGAAGCCGCGCAGCGAGTGGGCCGAGCCCTTGCCGACGTCGCCGTAGCCGCAGACGCAGGCGACCTTGCCCGCGATCATCACGTCGGTCGCACGCTTCAGGCCGTCGGCGAGCGACTCGCGGCAGCCGTAGAGGTTGTCGAACTTCGACTTGGTGACCGAGTCG
>CALFZM010000349.1 GCA_937952235.1 uncultured Opitutia bacterium
GGGGACGGAGGCCCCGGCGGCGACGCGCGACTGCGACGTCCTCGTCTACGGCTCGACCGCGGGCGGCGTCGCCGCCGCGATCGAGGCCGCGCGACGCGGCTGCTCGGTCGTCCTGGCCTGCCCGAAGACGCACCCCGGCGGCATGCCGGCGAGCGGCCTGTCGACCACCGACTTGCGGCAGAAGGAGCTCTACGGCGGCTTCGTCACCGAGTTCATCCGCGCCGTGCGCGACGATTACCTGCAGTCGCTCGGCGAATCCTCGCCCGACTGGCCGCTCGTGCGCGAGGGCTGGTTCTACGAGCCGCGCGTCGCCGAGCGGGTGTTCGAACGGCTGCTGGCCGCGGCGCCGGCCCTGCAATACTGGCGCGGGCACCACCTCGTGTCGGCGGAGGTCGCGGGCGGACGCGTCCGCGCGGTCGAGTTCGACGCGACCGGGGACCGGCGCACGCGCGTGACGGCCCGCACGTTCATCGACTGCACCTATGAAGGGGACCTCGCCGCCGCCGCCGGCGTGCCCTATCGGGTCGGCCGCGAGTCGCGCGCGGAGCATGGCGAGTCGCTCGCGGGCATTTTCTACATGGATCACAAGCGGACAATGGAGCCGCTCGATGTCCCGGGCATGGGCGCGGCGTCCCACGCGATCCAGGCATACTGTGCGCGGAGCATCTTCACGACCGACCCGCGGAAGCTCGTGCGCATCGAGAAGCCGGCGAGCTACGAGACGCACCGGCCGTCGCTGCTGCCGCTGATCGACGACGTCGGGACAGGCGGGCTCAAGCTGCGCACGATCGGCGCCCCGCTGCCCGGCCGGAAGTACCAGATGAACGGGCAGATTTCCCTCGCCACCTCGATCAACTGTCCGGGCGTGAGCTGGGGCTGGCCCGAGGCGGATCGGGCGCACCGCGCGGTGCTCGAGCGCTATCACGTCGAACACGCGGCGAGCTATATCTGGTTTCTCCAGAACGAACCACGACTGCCGTCGGCGCTGCGCGAGTTCTGGCGGACCGTCGGGCTGCACCGCGACGAGTTTGCCGACAACGGTCACTGGCCGTGGCAGATCTATGTGCGCCAGGCCCGGCGCATCGAAGGCCGCGCACTCGTTACGCAGCACAACTTTGTCTTCGACCCGAAACAGGGGCGCACGCCGAAGATCGCGCAGCCGATCGCGGTCGCCGACTACATGTTCGACGTGCATCCCTGCCAGGACCGGCGTTCGGCGGTGAACGGCATCCTCGAGGGCGTGATCTGGTATCCCAACCGCAAGGGTCTGGCGCGCGCCGGTCAGGTGCCGTTCGGCGCGATGGTGCCGCGGCGGCTCGACAATCTCCTCGTGCCCGTCGCGCTGTCGAGTACCCACGTCGGGATGTCCGTGCTCCGGATGGAGCCGGTATGGATGACGACCGGGCAGATCGCGGGCCTCGCGGCGGCGGAGGCGAAAGCGGGTGGCTTTGCCGTCGCGTCAATCGACCCCACGCCGCTGCCGGCCCGGCTCGGGCTGGAGCCCGACCCGTGGGCGAAAGGGCTGGTCACCGGAGTATCATGAGACCCTGGCTCCTCCTCCTCGCCTTTGGCTCCGTCGGCACGATCGCCGCACCGGCGGGCGAACCGCGTCCGGCCGGCAGGCCGAATGTCATCTTCATCCTCTCCGACGACCAGGGCGCGTGGGCGATGCGCAACGCCGGCGCGACGGAGCTCGCCACCCCGAACCTCGACCGGCTCGCACGCGAGGGCGTGAAGTTCACGAATGCGTTCGTCGCGACACCCGTCTGCTCGCCGAGCCGGATGACGTACTTCACCGGCAAGCTGCCATCGCACCACGGGCTCCAGTTTCACCTCGCCGAAAGCGCCAACGGCCGCGTCCGCTGGCTCGACGGGCACGTCACGTTCAGCGAGGTGCTGGCGGCGCACGGTTACACGGTCGGGCTTTCCGGCAAGTGGCACATGGGCGACGACCTCGCGCCGCACGCGGGCTTCAGCTACTGGCGGGTACTGCACGGGGTCCTGTTCAAGGATCCCCTCGTGGTGAAGGACGGGAAGCGCGAGCAGGTCGCCGGCTTCAAGACCGATCTCGAGGCCGACTACGCGCTCGAGTTCATCGAGCAAAACCGGGCGCGTCCATTCTGCCTCTATTGGGGGGCCAACGCTCCGCACCGCGACTACGACTTTCAGCCGGCGGAGGATCGTGCGCCCTACCGGGGCAGCACGTTCCCCTCCTTCCCGCGCAAGCCGCCGCATCCCTGGCAGAATCCCAATCCCCAGTTGATGGGGGACCACGGCAACGAAGAGAGCATGACGAGTTACGCTGCCCTCGTGACGGGCCTCGACCGCAACCTCGGCCGGCTCCTGCGCAAGCTAGAGGAACTCGGGCTGAGGGAGAACACCCTCATCGTGTTCAGCTCCGACAACGGCTATAACACCGGGCATCACGGCGTGTGGGGCAAGGGCAGCGGCACGGTCCCGTTCAACCTGTACGAGGAATCGGTGCGCGTGCCCCTGATCTGGCACCATCCCGGCGTGATCCCCGCGGGCCGCGTGCTGGACCCGATGGTTTCGAACTACGACTTTTTTCCCACCCTGCTGGACTACCTCGGAATTCCGGTGGCGCCGGAGCCGCGGCGCATCGGGGCGAGCTACGCCGGGTTCCTCCGGGGCGGGACGGTGGCGGACTGGCGGCGATCCGTGGTCTTCGAGTACGCCTACATGCGGGGCATCCGAACCGAGACGATGAAGCTGGTGGAGCGCACCCCGGACTGGCCAGGCGAGGCCTACGACCTGGCACAGGACCCGGGCGAGACGCGGAATCTGTCCCACGATCCGGCGGCGGCCGGGCGCGTCGCGGCGCTGCGGGCGGACCTTCACGGCTACTTTCGCCGGATCGGCGCACCCGAACTCGCCGAGTGGAAAACGACCACCCGGCAGAAGTTTCCCACTTACAGCACTGAACGCCTGCCGTGGTACCCGCTGCCGTGACCGTCCACCCCGCTCCCTCTCTTCCCATGCTCCGACGCCTCGCCCCCTTCTCCGCCTTGTGCCTCGCCGCCGTCCTGGCCACCGCATCTGAGGTCAGGATACACGGCGTGCAGCCCACCGTGCTCTTCCCGAACGCGGAGCCGCTGGCGCAGATCGCCTGGCTCGACGTCGAGAACGCCTCGGGCGCGCCCCGTGCCTGCACGCTCGTCGTGACCGTCGGCGGCGCCGCGGCGGGCCAGCCGCAACCCCTTTCCCTGCCGCCGGGGCGCTCCAAGCAGGACGTGCTCGTCCCCGATCTCGCCGCGCCCGCGGAGGTCGTGGTCGAGGTGCGCGACGGCGCGACGGTGCTCGCCCGCACGGCGCGCCCCTGGGTGCCGCAGCGCAAGTGGAAGGTGCATATCGTGAAATCCTCCCACCAGGACATCGGCTACGAGGATTACCTGTGGGTGAAGCAGAAGGAGATCGCCGATTTCATCGAGGTGGGCCGCCGGATCAGCGCGCCCCCGCCGCCGGCGAAGGGCGGCCGGATCGGGTATCGCTACTGGCAGGAGACGCTGCTGTTCCCGCGTTACTACGCCGAGGAGCGCGGCGAGCCGGCGTTGCGCGAGCTGATCGAGAACGCCGTGAAGCCCGGCACGCTGCCGATGGCCGGTGCCGTCAACGGGGCGCACCTGCATTGGATGGACTACGAGGAACTCGCGCGTTTTGGCTACTCCGCGCGGCGCGATTACAAGGACCGCTTCGGCCTCGATCTCGACACGGTCTCGATCGTCGACAACCCCAGCTTCTCGTGGTCGTCCGCGCAGTCGCTCGCCGAATCCGGCTTCAAGTACGCGGTGCGGTTTGGCCAGCAGTGGCGCTCGGGCGGGAACAACGACTATGCCACCACGAAGCTTCCCGCGGTCTTCTGGTGGGAGGGCCCGGACCAGGTCAGCCGGATCCTCTTCGGCTGGCGCTCGCACTACCGGATCGACTTCTGGTTCGGGCACACCGACCGCGCCACCGCCAGCATGGACGACTTCGGCCGCAGCAGCGTCCAGCAGGAGCTCATGGCCATCCAGGACGGCTCCAAGCTCGGGCCCTATCCCTGGGACGCCGTGCTGGTGCCGAACTACAAGGATCACGAGACGCCGCTCTGGGACAACCGCGCCCTCACGCAGTGGCGCGCGAAGTACCGCTACCCGGACCTCCGGGTCTCGGATCCGCGCGACTTCATGGTGTACATGGAGAAGACCTACGGCAGCGAACTGCCGGTGCTTTCGGGCGACCTGAACAACTTCTCCGCCGACTACGCGGCGATCGATCCCGAGGCGCAGGGCTGGAAACGGCGCGCGGCGCGCGTGCTTCCGTTCGCCGAAGGCCTGGGCGCCGTGGCGAGTGCGATCCTGCCCGGTTACCTGACGTCGACGCGCGAGGTGGAGCTGGCGTACCAGCGGATGCACGACTTCGACGAGCACAGCTGGCCGACGAGTCCGCCGGCCGGTCCGGTGCACAAGTTCAACGCGCAGTGGGGCAAGCGGCTCGAGGGCAGACGGGCGCTGATGGACGCCGAAACCCAGCTCGGTCGTTCCCTCGCCGCCGTCGCCGGGCAGATCCCGACGGGCCCGGCGCGCGAGCTGGCGGTCTTCAACCCGCTCGGTCATGCGCGCACCGATGTCGTCTTCGTGAGCGACGCGCTCGCGGGGCTGGTCGATGCGGACACCGGCGCGGCCGTGCCGGTCCAGCAGCTCGCGACGGGCGAGACCGTATTCGTGGCGCAAAACGTGCCCGCCTTCGGCTACAAGACCTACCGGCTGGCGGAAGCGGGCCCGCGGGCGGGAGCCGCCGCCGGCAGCGCCCTGCGCGCCGCGGGGAACACGCTGGAGAACGAATTCTACACGATCACCTTCGATCTCGCGAGCGGGGCGGTGAGGAGCATTCGCGACCGCCAGCTCGACCGCGAGCTGGTCGACCCGGCGGCGCCCTACCAGTTCAACCAGGTCGTGCGCGTCGCGAAGAAGGCGAAGGAGTCGCTGGCCGGCGAGAACTACGCCCCCCGCTCCGGCGCGACGCTCGCCGCCAGTGCCGGGCCGCTCGCGGCGGAGATCGTCGCGACCTTCCAGGACGCGAGGCTCGGCGACGCCGCGGTGCGGCAGACGGTGCGCTTGTTCGCCGGGGTGAAGCGAATCGACGTCGTCAACGACCTCCGGCACGTCGGCTCGCTCCACACCACGCAGCACACCGACCGCTACCGGGAGAACATCTTCTACGCCTTCCCGCTCCAGGTGGAGAAGTTCACCGCGCGCGCCGAGTATGCCGGCGGCGTGGTGCGGCCCCATGCCGACCAGCTCCGCTGGGGGTCCCACGACTATCTCTCGCCCAACCGCTGGGTCGATGTGCGCAACGCCGATTACGGCGTGACGATGGCGCTGCACAACGCGCCCGTCGTCCACTTCGGCGAGATCCGCTACAACCAGCTCTCGGTCGACTACAGCCCGCAGCGCTCGCATCTCTACAGCTACGCGTGGTCGAACCGGATGGCCGGACTTTCCCACCTCAACGCCGATGACCTGAACGCGCGCCTCGCGTATTCGTTTACCTCGCACGCCGGCGAGTGGAGCGGCGGCGCGACCACGCGCTTCGGCTGGGCGGTGGCGAGTCCGCTGGAAACCCGCGTGCTGCCGGCCGGGCAGAAGGGTTCCCTTCCAGCGAAAGCCGCGTCGTTCCTCTCGCTCGACGCCCCGAACGTCCACCTCACGGTCCTGAAGGAGTCGAATCAGCCCGGCCGGGGCTGGATCGTCCGGCTGATCGAGACCGAGGGAAAGGCGGTCAGCGCCACGGTCGACGTCGCGCGCTTTCCCGTCGATCGCGCGGCGCTCTGCGACCTGGTGGAGAACGACGACCGGCCGCTCGAGGTGAAGGGCGGCAAGGTGACCGTGCCTGTGCGCGCGTTCGGGTTCGCGACCGTGCGCCTGTTCGCGGGGGACGCGCCGGCCGCGGCCGGCCCGGTGACGGCGGCGTCCGTGGCGGACGACCGCGTGACGCTGCGCTGGTCGCCGGTCGCGGGTGCGATCGGGTACAACGTGTTCCGCAGCGTCGATCCGGCGACGCCGCCGACCGCGCACACGCTCGTCGGTCGCGCGACCGGGCCGGAGTTCACCGATGCCGGTTTGAACCTCGATACGTCCTATCACTACCACGTCGCGGCGGTGGGCCGGGGGAACATGCAGGGCAAACCGTCGCCGGCGTTGCCGGTGCAGACCTCGACCCGCAACCTGGCGCCGCCGTCGCGGCTGCTGGAGCTTGATATCGTGCGCGATTCGTCCGAGCGGCTCATGATCTGCTGGCGCAAGGCGCCGGAATCGGATGTGGCGCGCTATCTCGTCTTCCGCGGCGACCGGCCCGACTTCGACGTGGCGGGGATGAAGCCGGTGGCCGTCGTGCGGCCGAGCGGGTTCTACCTGGAGCATGTCTTCGATGCGGGCCTGAAGCCGGGCACGACCTATCACTACCGCGTGCTGCCCGAGGACTGGGCGGGCAACCGTCAGCCGGAGTCGCGGGTCGCCACCGCCACCACCCCGACGGCTGCGCCGTAAGCGCCCGCGACCCGGGCGACCCTTCATTCCCGATCCGACGTCATGATTCTCAGCACCCTCGATGGACAAACCTACGACGTGATCGTGTGCGGCGCCGGCAGTGCCGGCGTGGCAGCGGCCTGCAGCGCGGCGCGCGCTGGCGCACGGACCCTGCTGCTCGAGCGGCACGGCTTCGGTGGCGGCATCCTGACTGCGGCGATGATCCACACCTTCGACGCGATCAAGAGCTGCGTGGACTACGACGTCGAAGTCGTCGGCGGCTTCGCGCGCGAATTGCTCGACGAGATCGCGGCGCTCGGTGGCTCGGCGACGCCGGATAATCCGCCGGAGGCGCTGACGATCCATCCCGAGATCCAGAAAGTGGCCGTTGACCGGCTGCTGGCCCGGGCCGGGGTGACGACGCTGTATCACGCGCACGTGTGCGACGTCCTGCGCGACGGCCGCCGGGTGGCGGGCGTGGAGGTGGCGCTGCGCGACGGCCGCGCCCGCTTCCGGGCTGGGCTGGTGATCGATGGCACCGGCGACGCGGAGATTGCGTTCTACGCGGGCGCGCCCTACGCGCTCTCGCCGGAGCTGCAGGCGCTCACGTATCACTTCCGGCTCGGCAACGTCGATCCGCGGCCGAGCTGGAAGCAGTGGGAGGAGATCATGGGCCGGGCGCTGCAGGCGGCGCACGCCCGCGGCGAGGTCAAGGTGTTCGGCGGGCCGTGGGTTATCCGGCTTGCGGACGGAGAGATCTCGGTGAACTCCACGCGCGTGTACGGCAACCCGGTCGACCCGGTGCAGCTCTCCGCGGCGGAGGTCGAGGGCCGGGCCCAGATGCTGGTGCTGTGGAACGTGCTCCGGCGCGATGTGGTGGAGCTGCGCGACAGCTACATCCTCTCGGGCGCGTCGCAGCTGCACATCCGCGAGAGCCGGATCATCGACGGCGAGTATCAGCTGACCGAGGACGACATCGCGCGCGGCACGCGTTTCCCGGACAGCATCGCGATCGGCGCCTGGCCGGTTGACATCCATCCCGCGAACGGCGCGGTGGGAGTGCATCCGCACAAGGAGAACCCGCCGCTGCCTTACGAGATCCCCTTTCGCTGTCTTATCCCGCGTGATGTCGACGGTCTGCTTGTCGCCGGCAAACCCATCTCGACCACGCACCGTGCGCACGGCTCCACGCGCGTGCCCGGCACGTCGCTCGCGACCGGCCAGGCTGCGGGCGTCGCCGCCGCGCTGATCGTGCGCGGGCGGCTGGCCGTCCGGACGCTCCCCACGTCCGCGCTGCAGGCGGCGCTCCGGTCCGCCTCGGCTCAGGTCTCCCTCTCATGAGGCGCAGGCTCCCGTGGCTGCTGTTCGCGGTGGGGCTGGGCGCCGCAGCGTGGGCCGAAGAGGTCGCCCGCCCCGCCGTCCTCCTTCGGTGTGTCGGCGACCTGAAACCGCTGCTCGGCCGCTACGGCGACGGGCGCGTGCGGAGTCCGGACATTGACCGGCTGGCCGCAGAGGGCGTCACGTTCGAGCGCGCTTACTGCAAAGCGACCAACTTCAAGGAGGCGGCGAGAATCCCGTTGATCGTGCGCCTGCCCGGCGGGAAGCGTGCGTCGGCGCGGACGGAGGCGTTGGTGGAGTCGGTCGACCTTTTCCCGACGCTGACGGAGCTGGCCGGGCTCAAGTCTCCGGCCGTGCCGCATCTGCCCGAGGGCCGCCGTTTCGCCGCGGTGTTGCGCGACCCGGCGCCGGCGGGGCGGGACGCGGTGGTTCACAGCTTCGCGCGCACGCCGCCACGCCATGGACAGCGCATCGCCCACGCCGCCCACGCCGCCCGCACGGCACGATACCGGCTGGTGGAATGGCGCGACCCGGGTTCGGCGTCGGAGACCGCGCACCGGCCGCAGGTTAAATCCCGGGAGGCCCGGCCGTGAGCGCCGCCGAACCGCGCCGCCGGTACACGACGATCCGCTGGTGGATCGTCGGGCTGCTGTTTCTCGCCACCGTCATCAACTACATCGACCGCCAGACGCTCTCGATCCTGAGCGCGACCTTGCGGGAGGAGCTGAAGCTCACGGACAAGGACTACGCCAACGCGGTGTCCGCGTTCCTGTTCTCGTACCTGATCATGTACACCGTGTCGGGCCGGTTGATCGACCGCTACGGCGTCCGGCTGGGGGTGAGCGTGTGCATCGTATGGTGGTCGATCGCGGCGATGCTCACCGCGCTGGCGCGCGGCCCGCTCAGCCTGGCGTTCTTCCGCGGCCTGCTCGGCATCGGCGAGCCCGGCATCTTTCCCGCGGGCGTGAAGGCTTGCGGCGAATGGTTTCCACGGAAATCGCGCGCGCTCGCCACGGGAATCTTTTCCTCCGGCAGCGCGGTCGGCGCGATCATCGCGGCGCCCCTGATTGCCTGGCTGACCTTGAAGTTCGGCTGGCAGATGGCGTTCGTGATTCCCGGCGCGCTCGGCCTGCTGTGGCTGCCGCTCTGGCTGAAGGTCTACCGGCACCCGGCGCGGCATCCCGCCGTGGCTCCGGCCGACCTGGCGCAGCTCGAGCTCGACGCGCCGGGCGCGCCGCAGCCGCGCTGGCGCGACGTGCTCGCGAAGCGCCATGTGTGGGGCCTGGTGGCGTCGCGGTTGTTCAGCGATCCGGTGTGGTTCTTCTATCTCTTCTGGCTGCCGGACTACCTGCAGCGGATCCGGCACCTCAGTCTCGCGGAGATCGGGCTCTATGCGTGGATCCCGTTTCTCTTCGCCGACCTCGGCAACGTCCTCGGCGGGATGGCCTCGGACGCCCTGATCCGCCGCGGCTGGCCGGCGGTGCGCGCGCGGGTGGCGGTGCTCGCGAGTGTCGCGCTCCTCGCGCCCCTGGGAGCGATGGTCGGGTTCCTCGAGTCGACCGCCGCGGCGATCGGGGTCACGTGCATGATCACGTTCCTCTGCCAGGCTTGGTCGACCAACATCGCGACCCTTTCCGCCGACGTCACGGAGCGCAATGAAACCGGTACCGTCATGGGCATGATGGGCAGCGCGGGCAGCGCGATGGGGCTGGTGTTCGCGCAGATCCTCGGCTTCGCGATCTCGACCTTCGGCTATGCATCGGCGTTCGTGATGGCCGCCTGCCTGCACCCGCTGGCGCTGCTGACGCTGTTTCTCTTCCTTCGTCCGCGACTGCGGCGCGGCGATGCCCCGGTATGAGACTCAGGATCTTCCTCTTCCTCGCGGTGACGGTCTGGGCGCAGCCGAGCGCGCCGCAATCGCCCGCGGAGAAACCGACCGGCGCCCAACTCTCGCCGTCCTTGCAGCCCGTCGCCGACGTGCCTGGCCTGCCGCGCGTGCTGCTGATCGGGGACTCGGTCTCGATGGGCTACACCCTGCGGGTGCGCGCGGCGCTGCGGGGCCGGGCCAACGTGCACCGCGTGCCGACCAACGCCGGGGCGAGCAGCAAGGGCGCGGCCGAGCTCGACCGCTGGCTGGGCGAAGGGAAGTGGGACGTGATCCACTTCAACTTCGGCCTGCACGACGTGCGCCTGCTCGAGGCGGGCGCGCTCAACGTGCCGCGGGATCGCTACGAGGCCAACCTCCGCGCCATCGTCAGCCGTCTGCAGCGGACGGGGGCGACGCTGATCTGGGCGACGACCACGCCCGCGCCGCCGAGGCAGCGCGCCGGTCAGTATCCAAGAAACCCGGACGACATCGCGGCCTATAACGCCATCGCGGCGCAGGTCATGTCGGAGCACGGCGTCGGGACCAACGACCTGCACGCCGCGGTGCTGCCCCGGATCCGCGAGCTGCAACCCGAGGACGACGTGCACTTCAACGCGCAGGGCAGCGATGTCCTCGGCGCGCAGGTCGCGGCCGCGATCGCCGCGGTGCTGCCGTCCGTCCCGGCGGCGTCGACCGTGCCGGTCAAGGCGGCAACGGTGGAATCGCCCGGCACGGAGCCGAAGATCGCCCAGATCGAGCTCCGGGTGTGGAGCTGCGAGTACCGCAGCCGGGCGCTCGGGCAGCCGATGCGCTTCCTCGTGGTCCTGCCGGAGGGAGCGACGCTGACGAGCGCGCCCCTGCCGGCCATTTACTTCCTGCACGGACGCGGCCGGCACGAGCGGTCGCTGTTCGAATACGAGACGACGCGGCAGCGGCTGCTGGCCTCGCCGTGCGCGATCGTGCTGCCCCGGGGGCGCGACGGCTGGTACGTGAACGCGCCGGCGATCCCGGCCGATCGCTACGCCGACCACCTCGACGAGGTGATCGAGCTGGCCGAGCGCCACTTCCCGCTCGGCCGCGGCGCGCGGGCCCGGGCGATCGGCGGCTGGTCGATGGGCGGATACGGCGCGGCGTACACCGCGGCGCGGCGCGGGGACTTCGCGGCCGTGGCGCCCATCATCGGCATCCTCGACTATCCGCGAGCCGACATCGCCGAACCGGGCCAGAACTACGCGGTCCAGCCGCGCTTCGGCGACAACCTCGAGGTGTGGCGTACGCTGAATCCGCGGCTTTTGCTCCCACGGTTGCGCGGCACGCCCGTCTTCGTCGCCTACGCCGACCGCGCCGCCGAACGGCAGATGAACGAAGCGTTCGTCGCCGACGCGCGGACCGCGGGCGTTCCGGTCGAGACCTTGCGCATGTCGGGCGGGCATACGTTTCCCATGGTGGAGCAGGGGTTGCCGGCGGCGCTGGCGTTTCTCGAGCGACAGCTCGCCGCTTCGCGGCTGGCGGGAGCGCCGGACCGGGCGGGATTCACGGTGGTCTCGAGTCTCGATGCGCTGCGGCCGTTGCTCGCGGCAAACGGCGCCCGCGTCCGGCTCGCGCCCGGCACCTACCGGCTCGAATCCGGCGGCAGCGAAAACTTCCTTCATTTCACCGGCCACGACAGCCATTTCGATCTCAGTGGCGTGCGGTTCGAGGTCGACACGGCGCAGTTCGCGTCGATCAGGGCCGGTCTCAACCTGCTCCTGCTCAGCGGCGATCGCATCGTGCTGGAAGGCCTGGAGCTGGAAACCCTCGGCGGCCATCCGCCTCCCGGTGGCTGCCGCGCGATCAGCCTGCTCGGGCGCGGCGTGGTGGTGCGCGACGTCGCGCTGCGGTTGTCGGGATCGTATCCCTACGGCTACGGCAGCTTCTTCGGCATCGGGGCGGGCGCATCGATCAGTCCGCAGAAACAAAACGGCATCCGCGTCGGCGGGATCGACAACCAGGTGATCAACTGCCGCGTGATCATGCGCTGCTTCGGCCACGCGATCTTCCTGCGCGGGGCGCAAAACGCGCTGGTCCGGGACTGCTACGTCGAGGGCGCGCTGCGAAGGACCGACGACATCCTCGCCGAGACATCCGGTCCCGCCTTCGACCGCGGTTTCCGGCAGTACACGGGTCCGCTGATCCCGGCAGGAGAAATGACCTCGCTCAGCGAGGACGGCATTCGTGCCTACCCCAACGATCCCGAGACGAAGCGCCGCACTCAGGACATCCGCGTCGAGAACTGCCACGTCACGCGGATGCGCCGCGGGATCTGCCTGGCGTACGCGGGCGGGCGCAACACCGTCACGGGCTGCGAGGTCACGGAATCGGAGCGCGTCGCCTACCACGCGCAGTCGCACACCGTGATCCGCGCGTCGCGGGGCGACGCGTTGTATTCACAGATCCTGGACCTCTCGACGCCCGGGGCGAAGGACTCGGAGGTCGAGCTCACCGTGCTCGACAGCCGCGGCCACTACGGCCACGCGGTGCTCGCGACGCTCAACGGGTCCGGTCACCGCGTCGTGCTGCGCGAGGGGGCGCCGGGTTTCGTCCCGGAAAGCCTGAGCGTGGACCTCGGCCTCGCCCGCAGTGCGCCGGGCGAACCGCCCGCGGCGTCGTCGGCCACCGCCGTCACGCTGGACAACATCACCCGCGCGACCGTGGTCTTGCATCCCTCGGCCAGCCGGTGCGAGGTCGCAAGTCCGACGCCCGTGACCGATCGAGGGACCGGCAACCGGGTGTCTCGCGCCCATGTCGCCGTCACTGAAGTGCCGCCGCCGCGGCATCCCGCCGTCGGCACCCGCTTCGCGCCGGAGGACGTGGCATGGGACCGGCCGGTGTATCAGAACACCTTCGACGACCCGGCGGCGCTGCGCGATTGGAAACTCGAGGGCGGGCGCGCGATGTCCGTGCGGGAGGGACGGCTCGTGCTCGAGAGCCCACCCGGAGCCCGGACACCCGAGGACAATGCCGGTCACCTCGTGTGCTGGCTGACGCAGGAGATACCGCCGGACTTCCTGCTCGAATTTTCGTTCCGCCCGCACGACCGCCGGCAGGGGCTGGCAATCGTGTTCTTCTCGGCCCGCGGCGACGGCGGGCGCAGTGTCTTCGATCCCGGACTCAAGCCACGCGACGGCACCTTCGTCCAGTACCTGCGCGGTGAACTCGACAACTACCACATTTCCTACTGGGCAGGCGACCGGGGCACGGCGAACGTGCGCAAGAATCGCGGCTTTCAGTTCGTCGGCGTGGGCGACGATCTCGTGGCCGCGGCGGCGCCGGACGCGTTTCAGACGATCCGCGTTTACCAGCGCGGCGGCAAGATCCGGCTGACGGTGGACGGCGTGGTGGCGGCGGCGTTCGACGACGACGGCCGCACGTTCGGGCCCGCGTGGACGCACGGCGGTTGGATCGGATTGCGACAGATGGGGCACACGCTGCGTGCCGAGTACGAGCACGTTAAGATCTGGCCGCTGCAGCCCTGACGATGACAATCCCTGAACTCAAGGTCGTGCTGGTCGGCTGTGGCGGCTTCGCCCGCAGCTACCTGCCCGTTTACGGTGCGCTCCCGGGCGTCCGGGTCGTGGCCTGCGTCGACGCCGACGAAGGTGCGGCTCGCGCGCTGGCGGCGCAATTCGGCGCCCCGGCGGCGTCGACCGACCTCGCGACGGCGACCGCGGCCGAGGCCGATTACGCCGTGGTGAGCACGCCCAATTTCCTGCACGCCAGCCAGGCCGCGGCGCTGCTGCGCAGCGGCAAGCATGTGCTGCTGCAGAAACCGATGACGCGCACGACGGAGGAGGCGGCGGAGTTGCTCTCCGTGCAGCGGGCCTCGGGGCGTCGACTCGGGCTCTACATGTCGATGCTCGATTTCGGCCTCTGGTGGGAGCTGCGAGACGCGCTGCGCACCCACGCGCCGCTCGGCCGGATGGTGCAGGTGAGCATGCGCCTCGGGCACACCGGCGGGCTTGCCTGGAACCGGGCGCCGGAGCTGCGCTGGCGCTTCTCCCGCGCGCAGACCGGCGGCGGGGCGTTCATCATGCTTGGCGTGCACTACGTGCACTTCGTGCGGTGGCTGCTCGGCCGGCGCATCCGCCGGGTGTTGGCGCAGGCGGCCAGCCTGCATTGCGGGCGGATCGAGGGGGAGGACATCTGCCAGGTGCAGGGCGAGCTCGATGACGGCAGCTTCGTCCAGCTCGGCGTGGCGTGGAACTCCCAGGGCGAGCATGTGGCGCTGTACGGCACCGAGGGGTCGCTCGTGTACCTCGACAACGAGCTCTTGCGGGTGCACGGCGCGAAGCCTTGGGCGACGGCGCAGTTCAACTACGCGACGCCGGGGCGGTGGCAGACCTTCGCCGGCCTCCTGCCGCCGGCACTGGATGCGGCGGACAATCCGCACAACCAGCACCGTGCGTTTGCCGCGGCGATGCGGGCCGGGGTGGAGCCGGAGGTCCCGGGGGTCGAGGGCGGATGGGACCTGCAGGTGACCGACGCCGTCTACCGCAGCGCGGCGAGCGGACAGTGGGTGGAGGTGCGCTATGCCTGAGGGCCGCACCGTGGTGGTGACCGGGGGCACGCGCGGACTCGGCCGGGCGATCGTACAAGCTTTCGCCGCCCGCGGCGATCGCGTGTGGAGCGTGGCGCGCACACCGCCCGCCGCGGCGGAACCGGCCGTGCGGCACCGGCGCGCCGACGTCCGCCGGCGCGAGCAGCTCGACGCCGTCGTCGCCGAGATCCGCGCCGCGGGCGACGCGATCGATGTCTGGATCAACAATGCCGGATTCGGCCGGCCGGTGCCGTTTCACGACGCCGACAACGCGCTCTGGGCGGAGATGTTCGACGTCAACTTCTGGGGCACGGTCCATGGGACGCGCGCCGCGCTCGCGGGCCTGCGCCGGCCGGGAGGCGCGGTGATCAACATCGCCTCGGTCGCCGGGCTGATGGCGCCGCGCGGGCATTCCGCGTATGCGACGGCGAAGGCCGCGGTGATCGCGCTCACGCGCGCGAATGCGGTCGAGTTTGCGGGCGAAGGCATCCGGGTGAACGCGATCGCTCCGGGACCGCTCGACACCGAGGGCTTCCGCGCCGCCGGCGGAGATCCGGCGAAGCGCGCGCAGACCATCCCGACCCGCCGCATGGTGGCGCCCGAAGAAGTGGCGGCGGCGTGCCTGTTCCTGGCGGAGCCATCCGGCTCGATCACGGGACAAACGCTCCTCGTCGACGGCGCGGCGCACGCCGCGGGTTGCTACGTGTGAGGAGCCGCATCCGCGGGCGCGCTTCGCGGAAGCGCGGGGAAGGCGCCCTGCCTGGGATCGAATCTCCCGGATGCCCGGAGAACGCCCGGGCGCGAGACCGGATTATATCGACGTATCGCGTTCCTCGGAGGGCTGCGCTCCGTCGCAGCCGTGGCGCGATCCGAAGAATGTCCCCGCGGCGCCGGGCAAATAAATCGCCTTGCTATACCTAGCAGTGCAAGGCATCCAGATTTCCCATGAAACTCGCCAAGGAGCTGGTGGCGGCGTCGACGGTGCCGCTGGTGCTTTCGATCCTGGAGGAAGGGGAGAATTACGGGTATGCGATCATCCAGCGGGTGCGGGAACTTTCGCAGGGGGAGATGGAATGGACGGACGGCATGCTGTACCCGGTGTTGCACTGGCTGGAGGAGAACGGGTGCGTGAAATCCGAATGGCGCGAGGCCGAATCCGGGCGCCGGCGCAAATATTACCTGCTGCGGCCCACGGGCCGGAAGCTGCTGGCCGACCAGAAGGCGCAATGGTTGACCGTGCACGAAACGCTGCGCCGCACGTGGAGGCTGAATCATGGCTGACCTTGAAACCGAGATCGAGCGCTGGCGTGCCCGCCTGGCGGAGGAACTCCCGGGATCCCCGGAAACGGTGCGCGAACTGGAGGAACACCTCCGGGAGGAAATGGAACTGGGGCTGCGTCGCGGATTGACGCCCGCGGAGGCTTTCGACCGGGCGCGAGCGCGGCTCGGCGACGCCGTCGCGCTGGGCCGGGAGTTCGCGCGCCTTGATGCAATGCCGGTGGCATTGCGATGCCGCGACGTTCTCCTCTTCGCCATTGCCCCGGTGGCCGCCATCGCGCTGGCGACGGTGACCCTCGCGCAGGGCCGCAACGTGGAGGTCCTGCGGCTGACGCATGCATTGCTCTGCGCCACCGGCTACCTGGCGGCGCTTTCGGCGGCGCTCGTGGGCGCCATGCTGGCGCTGGTCCCGAGGCGGGCGCTGCGTCCGGAGCTGCGTCGGACCTGGCGCGCGGTCACCGTGCGGTTCAGCCTTGCGGGCCTGGTCCTCACGACGGCCGGCATCGGGCTGGGGATGGTTTGGGCGGCGGAGAACCTGCCGGCCGCGTGGAGCTGGCTGCCGGTGGAGACCGGCGCGCTCCTGATCCTCGTCTCGACGGCCTTGACGCTGCTCGTGCAGCGGTGGCCCGGCGGTAGTGACACGGCCCGCGGGGCGGTCGCGGCATGCGGCGTGATCGCCGTGCCGGTGGGCTGGATGGGAGCCAAGGCCGCGGGCACGGCGGTGCCGTTCGCCGCGCTGTGCATCGCCGTGGTCGCGGCCCAGGCCGTCCTGGCGCGTCGGTGCCGGCGCTTCGCCTGAGCGGGGATGATGCCGTTGCGGTGGAGCCGCCTGTCCCCAGGCGGCTGACGTGAGATGGACCGGTCCGCAGCAGCTTGAGGACAAGCTGCTCCACCTTTCTGTGCGGCCGTTCTCACGACTGATTTGAAGGGCGCTTGCATGAATCCGGCTGAGCCGGGATCAGGCCGTTGGGGGTTGAGGCACCTAGATGATCCCCTTTCGGCGCCACGCGCCCGGCGGCCTGAGTCCCGCTGAGCGGCGGCCGGATGCCCCGGGTGCCCGCCTACAGCCGCAGCAATTCGTGCAGCCGGTGCGCGATCCTGGCGGCGTTCGGCCGCACGCGCACCAGGCGCGGATTCCAGGCCAGCATTGCCTCGCGGTCGAGCCGGCCCAGCCGTTCGTCGTGCAGGCGGTGCACCGTGCCGGGCGGCAGCTCGCGTAGTGCGATCTCGGGTACGATGGCCCAGAAGCGGCCCGAGCGCACCGCGGCGACCGTCTGGGGAAACGACTGGCACGCGAGGGCGGGGGAGAGCGGTACCTCCAGCTCCTGCGCGATCTCGCGCAATCCCGACGTGAACTGGCCGTCCGTCGTCTGCGTGGCCAGCGGCAGCGCGGCGACCGCCTGGCGCAGCGTGATGCCACGGTGGCTGCGCGCGAGCGCCTCGGGGAGCAGGGCCACATAGCTCACGACGCCGAGCGAGACGGCCTTGAGGCCGGGCGCCATCGCGTTGCGGCGGATGATGCCGAAGTCGAGGCGCGAGTCGGCGATCTGGCCGACGATCTCGTTGGTCCGCAGGTTCGTCGTTGCGAACGTCGTGCCGGGAAACGCGTCGAGCAGCCGCCCGAGACGCGGGATCACCAGCCACTGGATCAGGCTGTCGCCAGCCCCGAGCGTGAACGCCACGCTCTGCTGCCGGCATTCGGCGCGGAAGTCCTCGAGCCCGCGCAAGTGTTCGCGCGCCAGTTCCGCCAGCCGCTCGCCCTGCGGGGTGAGCTTGAGCCGCTTGCCCCGCCGGTGAGCCACCTCGCAGCCGAAGAACTCCGACAGCTCCCGCAACTGCCGGCTGAACTGGCTCTGTCGCACCGGATCGCCCGGGGCCGCCTGTGCGATGCTGCCCGCGTCGCGGACTTCGATGAGGATCTTGAGCCGGTCGAGGGAAAGACCGCGTTCGGAAAAGAGCGATTCAAACATGACTGGTAAGTCAGGCTTGCTGCGCAACCGCGCATGGCAAGCCCCGGCCCTTTCCGCTAGGATCATCGCATCGTCACTCCGACCGGTCCCACTGCCGATCGAGAGCGATGTCCCACTCACACCTCTCACCTTTCTCCTTTCCATCCCGCCGATGAAACTCGACTGCCTCACGCTTCCTTCCCGCCTCCGGCACGCCGGCAGGACGGCGCCCGGCTCGACGATGCGAGTCCCGGCGGCGACGGAAGGGTGCCGTGCGGGCAACCGGTATCGCGGTGCGATCAACGAACACGATGGAAGCGGTCCGACCTGATCTTCAGGCTGCCTGGCAGCCCTGGCCGGCCCGCTTCCTCCCGAAGCGGGTTTTTTTGCGCCCGGCCGTCCGCTTCCCCACCAGCCGGGTGCATCTCTTTCAGATTCCTTTCGCGGCTTCGGCGCTGAGCCCAGTCAATCAGCGCAACGTCCGCTCCAAATCCTGCGGCCGTCCAATCCGTCCCGCCTCCGCGGGGCGAGAGGGGCGACGGTGTGAGTTCTTTTTTTGCCGCGGAGCGCGTGTGCGCTCCGCTTTTTGAGGACCGTCGCGTCTCACAACGCGCGGTCCGATCCACGCGGTGCGCCCGATGGCGCTGAACGGTGAGGCCGGCCGCGTGTTCCCTTTCCTTAAGGAAGCGCCGGTTCTTGCTCCGAGACCGGGTCACGCTTTGCCCTATCGGATCCTGCAGAAGCCAGCCGGCGGCCCGAGTCCGGCAGGGGCCGAGTTTCCGTCCGGGCGGGGCCGCGTCGACGACGCGCCCCGCCGGCCGGCAAGAGGCGGCCGCACGTTGCGTGCGGTGCAGTCTCGTTCACTTAACCCGCGGTCATTGAGGACGGACGGGGGAGAAGTCTTCCCCCGCCGAGTGACCTGAGCCGCGGTTTCATTTTTCGCGCGGGAGTGCGCTCCCGGGCCGTCCACCGGACGGTCTGTCGCCGGTGCGAAGCCGGCCTGCGCATCCCCTTGCCCGCGCTCCGTTCGGGGAGCGCGGGCGCAACGGCCGAAGCTCTGCGGAGCAAGGCCCTTCGAAAGAAAGGACAACGCCATGAGCGCGTTTGCCCTCGTGGTCGCGTGGATCGCGGTCGCTGGTCTCGTGCTGATCGCACGACTCGACTACGGCCGTCGTCCCTCGACCCGCTGACAGAAAACAACACCGGCCCGGAGTGCGCGCCTCCGGGCCGGTGCAATTTCCGCGGTCCAAGCCGCTCGAGTCGAGGGGCAACCCTCCTCGGAGCGCTGCCGACCGCCCAGCCTTTCCGGGTAGTGAGGGGGAAGTTACTTCGCTGAACACGAAATCCCATCCCGCGACGCGAGTCGCGGACGACTTCGCCCGTTTTTCTCCCGGATTTTCCCGGCGGTGCGGCGCGCCACCCGCGCGCCGCACCGCCACCACCCTGTCCCGTGCCCGGGACCGCGCGTCGCCGCCGCTCGCGGCGACTTTCAACCACAAGGAGGCCTCCATGGCCAAGTACAGCAACCTGCGTCCGCGTTCCCCCCGCCTTCAGCCGGCGCCGACGGCAGTGAATCTCGCCGGGGGCCGCGCCTACGCGCAGGCGCCGAAGCTCGAGCTGGTATCGGTGCTCCTGACCACGTTTCTCCAGGACACGTTCTACCGGACCGAGCTCGCGACTGCGGCGCGGATCCGCGCGCTGATCGGGGCGGTGAACGACCCGCGCTTCACCGCCCGGGCCGCGCTCTACGCGCGGCACACGTACGGGATGCGCTCGGCGAGCCACCTGGTGGCCGGCGAGCTGGCGCGGGCCGTGAAAGGCGAGGCCTGGGCGCGACACTTCTATCGCGACCTGGTGCGCCGCCCTGACGACGTGACGGAGACGCTGGCCTACTACCTGGCCGTGTACGGCCGTCCGGTGCCGAACGCCTTGAAGAAAGGTCTCGGCGCGGCGCTGGGACGTTTCGACGCCCACCAACTGGCGAAGTACCGGCGCGCGGAAGGCGCGTTCAAGCTGGTCGACGCCGTCAACCTCCTGCATCCGCCGCACTCGCCGGCGCTGGCCCGGCTGGTCCGGGGCGAACTGGCTCCCGCGGACACGTGGGAGACGCAGCTCGCGTCCGCCGGAGAGGCCGGCGACGCCACGGCTGTGGCCGGCGCAAAGGCGGAAGCGTGGGCCGGGCTGGTGCGTGAGCGAAAGCTCGGCTACCTGGCGCTGCTGCGCAACGTCCGGAACATCCTGGCGCACGCGCCCGGCGTGATCGACGAGCTGGTTTGCCAGCTCGCCGATCCGGCGGCGGTGCGCCGGTCGCTGGTGCTTCCGTTCCAGTTCCTGAGTGCCGTCGAGGCGCTGCGCGACGGCAATCTCGCCGGCGCCGACCGGGTGCTGGCGGCGCTCGACCAGGCGGTCGACCTGGCGCTGGCCAACGTGCCGGCGTTCGGGGGCGAGACCCTGGTGGCGCTCGACTCGTCCGCTTCCATGGCGGGCCGGCCGCAGGCCATCGGATCGCTGTTCGCCGCCACGCTCGTGAAGGCGACCGGCGCCGACCTGATGCTCTTCAGCGACGACGCCCGGTATCTGACGCTGAACCGCCGCGACTCCACGCTCACGGCGGCCCGGCACATCCCGTTCGCCTCGGGAGGCACGAACTTCCACGCGATCTTCCAGCGCGCCAATCGCGCCTACGATCGCATCGTGATCCTCTCGGACATGCAGGGTTGGATCGGAGGAGGCGCGCCGGACGAGGCGCTGGCGGATTACAAAGTCCGCCACGCCGTGACGCCGCGCATCTTCAGCTTCGACCTCCAGGGTCACGGCACGCTCCAGTTTCCGCAGGAGCGCGTGACCTGCCTGGCGGGCTGGAGTGATCGCGCCTTCGAGCTGATGCACAAGCTGGACCGCGATCCCGCGGCCCTGGTCCGGGAAGTCGAGGCGGTGCCGCTGGCCGGCTAAGCCGCGATGCAAGGGCGGTGGAGCCGGCTGTCCCCAGGCGGCTGACGTTCGGCCGAACCGGTCCGCAGCGGCTTGAGGACAAGCCGCTCCACCTTTTCGGGTGGCCGGTTTCGTTGGTGACGTGAAGGCCGACTGCAACGTGGGCTGAGCTATCGCCTCAACCGGAGTTCCCTTCCGCGAAGGGAACTCCGGTTTTTTCCTTTTCCTTCCTTCCGACCGCGGCGCGGCCCCGTGCGGGGGGATCTCCCCGCGAAAGCGCGAGCGCATACGGCAAAAAAAGAACTCACCCGCCCCTGTGCGGCCGGAGCTCCGTGCCCCGCCGCCCGTCGCTTTCCCATGAATGCCACCCTTTCGGCCAAGACGCCGCCGCTCATGATCCATCACTTCGATGAGGTCTTCGGCGTGAAAATCCCGCTGCCCGCGCTTCAGCGCGGCTGGCTGCACGGGCGCGAGCTCGTGCAGCCGTGGGACGCGGCGCGCATCGCCGCCGCGCTCGGTGACGGCTGCTGGTTCAGCCACTACGCGCGGGACCACGATGACGACGAGCCCGAGGCGGTGACGCTGCGGCCTTATGCGCTGGCGGGTTTCTGGCCGGCCGGGGGCTTCCTCGAACTGCACCTGCGCCACGCCAATCCGCTCGATCCGCATCCGCGGGGCACGCTCGGCCTCTACGCCGAGACGCCGGCGCGCGCCGAGGCATTGATGGCAGAGTTGCTCGCGGGCTACCGCCGGCTCGAGCCGGTGGCCGGGCCGCAGGCGCGGCTCGGGATTCTCAACCACAGCTACGGCAGCCTCTCCGTGGAACGGATCCCGGTGTCGGACGAGCAGATGGTTTCCCGCGACCGGCTCGACCTGTACTATGGCGCCGGGATGACAGCCTGGGTCGACGACTGGATCGGTCGGCTCAACGGCCGCCGATACGGCCTCACCGTGCTCACGGGGGCGCCGGGCACCGGCAAGACGACGCTGCTGCGCTCGCTCGCCCGGTGGCTCAGCGAGACGCATGTCTTCTACTTCATGCCCGCGGCACGGTTTGCGAGCGTGGAAGCCGGCGAGATCGTCACGTTCTGGGCGGGTGAGAATCGCGACTCCAAGCTGCGGAAGGTCCTGATCCTGGAGGATGCGGAAAGCATCCTGCTCCGGCGGGCGGAGGACAATCGGGAGAAGGTGGCCACGCTGCTGAACCTCACCGACGGCATGCTGGGCGATGCGCTCGGCCTCCACGTTGTGTGCACGCTCAACAGCGAACTGGATGACATTGACCCGGCACTCCTGCGCCCGGGGCGGCTCGTCGGGCTGCGCCGTTTCGAACTGCTCACGGCCGCGCAGGCGGCGGCGTTGGCCGCGGTGCTCGGCGTGCCGGTCCCGGGCGGCGAACGCATCCCGCTTGCCGCGTTGTTCCATCCGGCCCTCGCTCCCGCGCCGGAGCGTCCGGTCGCGCCGCGACGCGCGATGGGCTTCCACACGCTGCTGCCGGCGGGATGACTGCGGTGCCGCGCCCCTCGTGCCTGCGGGGCGTGCGGCCAGCGAAACGGGGCACGCAGGGTTCCGGGCGGCGACGGACGGAATTGCGCTTGTCACCTGGCGGCACGTGTGCCGAGTTGCGCATCCGACGAATACTGGCGTTCGTCCTGCCCTTCACCATGTCGCTTCCTCTCTTCCCGAAACACGGCGGTCGCAAAACTGCCCGGGCCGCCCTCCTTTCGCCGCTCCTGGCCTCCGGCCTCGCTGCGGCTGCGGCGCCAGCGCCGGCTCCGGCGGATCCCGCGCGCCTCGCGCCCATTACCGTGACCGCGCAGAAGGAGGAGACGCCGTTGCTGCTCACGCCGGCGGCGGTGACGGTGGCGACCCGGGAGTTTCTCGAGGATGCGGGCGTGCGCTCGGTCAACGACGCGGCGCAGTATGCGCCCAACACGTACCTCACGGAGTTTTCGGCGCGGAAACTGAGCAATCCCCGGTTCCGCGGCGTCGGAGCCAGCCCGGGCAATCCCGCCGTGACGACCTACATCGACGGCGTGCCGCAGTTGAATGCGAGCACCTCCAGCCTCGAACTGACGGGCATCGACCAGATCGAGTTCGTCCGGGGCCCGCAGGGGGCGCTCTTCGGCCGAAACACGGTCGGCGGGCTCATCAATGTCACGAGCACCCGGCCGGCGCTCGACCGCGCGCAGGGCGAGGTCACGCTGGGCTTCGGCGACCATGGCTGGCGCGATGCACGGTGGTCGGTCTCGACTCCGCTCGCGCCGAACCAGGCGGCGGTGGCATTTTCCGGCGGCTACTCGGAGCGCGATGGGTTCGTGGTGAATCCGCTCACGGGCCACGATCTCGATCATCGCGAGGCGACGTTCGGGAAGGTGCAGGCCCTGTGGCGGCCGGCGGCGACGTGGGAAGTGCGGGCGATCGTCGCCGGCGAACGGGCGCGCGACGGCGATTACCGGCTCAACGACCTGCTGGCGGTCCGCGCGAACCCCTCGCAATCGGCCCGTGATCTCGAGGGACGGGCAAACCGGGATGTGCTGGCGCCGACCCTGCTGGTGAACGGACGACTCGGCAGCGTGGATCTGGCGCTCACCAGTGGCTTCGTCACCTGGAAGACGCTCGATGTGACCGACCTGGACTACAGCCCGGCGCCGCTGCTGGAGCGCAGCAACGCCGAGCGCGGCCGCCAGTTCACGCAGGAAGTGCGGGTTTCCTCCCCCCGCACCGCGGCGGACACGCTGCAGTGGACGGCGGGCGCGTTTGTCTTCGCGCAGAAGTACGAGCAGGATGCCTACAACTATTTCCCCAACCCCGTTTTCGTGCGGTATCCGGTGGGCACGCCGCCGTTTCGGAGTGCGACGCAGGGCACGCTGGAGGATTCGGGCGTGGGTGTCTTCGGCCAGGTGACCTTCCGCGTGGATCGGCTGGCGCTGACGGCGGGCCTGCGCGCGGACTTCGAGACCAAGGACGCGGATCTGCGCACGTTCACGGTGCCGGCCGGGCTCGGGGCGGTGACCTCGGAGAGGCTGAGTGATGAGTTCGACGAGGTCTCCCCGCAGATCTCGGCCAGCTACCAGGTGTTGCCCGACCAGCTCGCGTACGTGACCGTCGCGCGGGGCTACAAGGCGGGCGGCTTCAACGCGGCCTCGCCGGTGGGCACCGCGCGGTTTGGCCAGGAGGGGAGCTGGAACTACGAGGCCGGTTACAAGGCGCTCTTCCTCCAGCAGCGGCTGCGCGCGAGCGTGGCGGTGTTTCACACCCGCTGGAGCGACCTCCAGCTCAATGTCCCGGCGGCGACGCCCGCGCAGTTCTACGTGGCCAACGTCGCCGCGGCCGAGAGCAGCGGCGTCGAGCTGGAGCTCGCCGCGAGAGTCATGCCGGGCTGGGACGTGTTTGCCGGGGCGGGCCGGTTGTCGGCCAAGTTCCGGGGCGGTTCGCGCGCGGATGGCGCGGATGTGAGCGGACGGCGGCTGCCGTACTCGCCGGACTTCACCTTCAACGCGGGCACGCAGGTCGCGGTCACGTTCGCGCCGGGCGTGCAGGGGTACGCCCGGGCCGACGTGGCGGCGTTCGACGCCTTTTATTACGACGAGCGGAATACGCGTTCGCAGGGACGGTATGCCCTGGCGCAGTTCCGCGCCGGCGTGCGTCTCCGCACGTGGGCCGTCGAGGCTTTCGTGCGCAATGCGTTCGACGAGTCCTATGTCCCGGTGGCGATCCCCTACAACCTCGCGCCCTCCGGCTTTGCGGGCGAGAGCGGAGAGCCGCGGAGCTTCGGCGTCAGTGCGACGCTGCGGTTCTGAGCCCACGACGTCTTCCCATTCTGGCCGCGGGGTATAAGCGCGGTAGCATCGGGCTGGAGTTGCGGCGGAATTCCAGCGCCCCGCGGCGAGCCCGGATCCGATGACTCGGCCGGAATGATGCCGTTGCGGTGGAGCCGCCTGTCCCCAGGCGGCTGACGTGCGAGGGACCGGTCCGCAGCGGCTTGAGGACAAGCCGCTCCACCATTCAGTGCGGCCGTTTTCGCGGCTGATTCGAAGGCGAACCGCATGAGTCCGGCCAAGGCGCGGGTGTGCGATGGAGCGCGCTTGCTGCGGGAGGGTGTCGGGGCACGGTGGGCAGATGACGTTTCCGCTTCGCTTCCATCGCCGGTGGCGACCGGCCCTGGGGCTCGTGCTGCTGCTCGCGGCGCTGCCGGGCGCCTCCGGACAATCCTGGCGCACGGCGAGCCGCGAACCCGCGGGCCTGGCGCCCGACCCGGCCACGACCTCGGAGGCGGTGATCCAGGTCTACGCCGCGCGGGCCATCGAATGGCAGGGCAAGCTCGGCGTGCATCCGTGGATCGCGGTCAAGCGCACGGGCGCGCCGCGCTTCACCGTGCACGAACTCATGGGATATCAGACGCGGCGGACGGGAAACGGCGTGCGCTCCACCGAGCGGGCCGCCGACATGTATTGGTTCGGCAACCGGCCGTGGGTGCTGGCCGACCTGCGCGGGCCCGGTGTCGACGCGGTGATCGACCGCATCGAGGCGGCGGTGGCCGATTATCCCCATGCCGGTTCGTACCGGGTGTGGCCCGGGCCCAATTCGAACACCTTCATCGCGCACGTGCTGCGCGCCGCGCCCGAACTGCGGGTCGACCTTCCGGCGCTGGCGGTGGGCAAGGATTATCTCGGGCCCTGGTTCGTCGCGCGAAGTCCGAGCGGCACGGGCGGCCAGGTGAATCTCTTCGGCCTCGCCGGTCTGCTCGTGGGGTGGGAAGAGGGCGTCGAGGTGGACCTCATCGGGCTCACCTTCGGGGTGAATCCGGTGCGCTTCGCCGTGAAGCTGCCCGGCTTCGGCAACCTGGGGTTGCGTGACGTCGGCGCCGTGCGGCGGCTCGACGACCGCCCTCGATGAAAAGCGCCGGCGGCGAACAAGGGTTCGCGTTCCGCTGTCAGTCGTCTTCCACTCGCGTCACGTGCCATGGCCTTTCGTTGTGTCGGAATCGGTGAAGTACTCTGGGATGTCCTGCCGGGCGGCCGGCAGCTCGGTGGCGCGCCGCTGAACTTTGCCTATCACTCGGGCGAACTCGGCGCCCGGGCGGCGATCGTCTCGCGCGTGGGGGATGACGAACCCGGTCGCGCCTTGCTGGCGCGGATGCGCGAGCTCGGCGTGCCGGTGGAGGCCGTGGAAATCGATGCGGAAGCGCCGACGAGCACCGTGACGGTCAGCGTGGGGCCGAAGGGTGACGCGGCGTACGCGATCCACGAGAACGTGGCCTGGGACCTGCTCGCGGGTGAGCCGGCGGCGCGGGCGGTCGTCGCGGCAGCCGACGCCGTATGCTTCGGATCGCTGGCGCAGCGGCATCCGGTGGCACGGCGGAGCATCGGCGAGCTGCTGGATCTGGTCCGGCCGCGCGCGCTGCGCGTATTCGACGTGAATCTCCGGCAGCATTATCATTCGCCGGAAATCATCACCCAGTCGCTCGCCCGGGCGAACGTGCTGAAGGTGAACGAAACGGAACTGCCGCAGCTTGGCGCGTGGTTCGGCCTTCCGGCGGAGGAACGGGCGGCGATCGCGTCGCTCGCGGAACGGCATGCGCTGAGGGCCGTGGTGTATACCCGCGGGGAGCGGGGCAGCCTCGTCCTGGCCGATGGCACGTGGTGCGATCATCCGGGCAGGAAGGTCGAAGCCGTGGATACGGTCGGCGCGGGGGACTCGTTCACGGCGGCGTTTGCGCTGGGGCTGCTCCATCGGTGGCCGCTGCCGGTGGTCGTCGAGCGCGCGACGGCGGTCTCGGCCTTCGTCTGCACGCAGGCCGGAGCCACCCCGAGGCTGCCGGAGGAACTCACGGCGCCGTTTCGTGCCGACGATACGACCGGTTGAGCCCAGAATCACGCCGCTGGCCTTCGAATCGCCGACGAACACGGCGGTTCAGAAAGGTGGAGCGGCTAGTCCTCAAGCCGCTGCGGACGGGTCGGCCGAGCCTCAGCCGCCTGTGGGGACAGGCGGCTTCGCCGCGCCAGATGGGTCTGGTGCGACGCAGGCTAGGATCCTGCGAGAGAGCCCCGTTCCATCCTGTCGATCCTGTTCATCCTGTCTAAACCCACCTCATCCCGTCGGATAACCAGCTCGCGCGGAGGAGGGGGAGACAGGATGAACAGGATCGACAGGATGCAGGTGGGCCGGCGCAGGTTCGTCGGTTCGATCGCACCTGGAAAGGTCGAGAGGCTTGTCCTCAAGCGGCGGCGGACGGCACGGCCGAACGTCAGCCGCCTGGGGACAGGCGGCTCCACCCAGCGGAGTCGCTCGTAGGGGGTGGTGTCAGGAAAGCCAAAGTTGTCGTTGGCCTTCCCGTCTCCGACGACAACGGCTGCCTGCAAGGTGAAGCGGCTTGTCCTCAAGCCGCTGCGGACGGGTCGGCCGAACGTCAGCCGCCTGGGGACAGGCGGCTCCACCTTCTCTGTTTCAATCGGGCTGAGCGGCCGAGCTCCGCTTACCAGAACTTGTAGTCCACGCGCAGCGTGAACGAGCGGCCGCGCGGGTCGGCGATGCGCGGCTCCCAACTGCTGCCGGCGCCGGTGTTGGTGTCATAGGCGGCCGAGAACGGCGGATCCTCATCGAAGATGTTCTTCACACCCGCGATGACGGTCACGTTCTTGATGCCACGATAGGTGACACTGATGCCGTAGATGCTGTAGGGCTTCACGCGGGCCTGCCAGTCGGGCGGGACCACGCGGCCGGCGGCGACGCCGGGCAGCACCGCGTCGGTGTAGCTGTTGCGGTAGAGGTTGTTCACAAGGAACGACCAGTTGCCGCGGCGGTAGCCGACGCTGGCGGTGTGCTTCCACTTGAGTCCAATGTCGCTCGAGCGCGTGAAGGTGTTGATCTCGCTGAGGCTCCAGGGGGAGTTCGGGAGAAACTTGGACTTCTTGTTGAGCAGGTAGGAGAGGTCGAAGCTGGCGCTGAGCTTACCCTTGGCGAAGTCGGTGTCGCCCTTGATCCCGATATCGAGACCCTTCGTCGTGGTCGCGCCCGCGTTCACCCAGCGCGTGTCAATGCGCTGGATGGTGCCGTCGGGCCGGCGCTGGAAGCGGTCCTGGAAGACGCTGTAGTTGGCGATCATCTGCGTGGTGCCAAAGCTCTGGATCGTCCCGGTGCGGTTCACCTGCCACCAGTCGAAATTGGCACTGAGGTTCCGGAAGGGCTGCACCACGACGCCGGCGGAATACATGTCGGCCTCCTCCGGCTGGAGGTCGCTCTTGCCGCCGAAGAGGGTGGTGGCGGTGTTGGGCTGGATGAGCTGACCGGTGCCCGGATCGATCAGGCCGGTGGCGGCGAGCGGGCTCTCCGTCACGGGATCGAACATCTGCTTGAAGGTCGGCACCCGGAAGCCGGTGCTGTACGCCGAGCGCACGAGGAACCGGTCGCTGGGGGCCCAGCGCAGGGTGAGCTTCGGATTCTTGCTGGAGCCGAAGCCGGTGTACTCGTCGATGCGGCCGGCGGCGTTCAGGTCGAGGCCCTTGAGCAGCGGGATCTGGAATTCGACGAACGCGGCCTTGATCGTGCGTTTCAGGGTGCCGGCGGTGGCGAGGGCGTTGTCGAACGGCGCATTGAAGATCAGCGCATCAGAGGAGTTCAGGTTGGCGCGCTGGTCACCGTTGAAGAGGAACGACTCCTCGCGCCAGTCGATGCCGACCGCGGCCTGGAGCATGCCGGCCGGCAGCCGGAAGACCGGGCCGGAGGCCGCCCCGTCGAAATTGTCCGTGCGGTAGGTGCCGCCGTACATCTCCACCCCGTCGGCGCGCGTGCGGTCGATGGCCGCCATGGCCTCCGGCGTCTGCGTGTACGAAAAGACATCGACCACGCCCGTGTTGATCAGGTTGACGAACGGCACGGTGTAAACGTAGCCGCTGTTCGTGACGGACTTCCCTTTGCTTTGCGCGCGGGAGGCGCCGACCCGGTAGTCCCAGGACGACAGGAAGCCGAGCGGACCGTCCAGGCCGACCATGGCGCGATAGGTATCGGTCGTGGTGGTGTAGGCGCGATTGCCGAGTGGCACCGACCGCCAGCGGAACGCGAGCGGCGCACCGCGGTTGGCGGCGAGCTCCGGGAAGTAGGCGACGAGGGCGTTGAACACCCGGTTGTAGCTCGCGCCGGTCGCCGGGTAGGCCATGTTGTAGAGCGGATTCGGCACGGTGGTGCGGCCGTCGAGCGCAGTCGTGGTCGTGGCCGTGCCCGTGGTCCACTGGTTGGGCGAGAAGCTCTTGTTGGATTCCGAGCGACCGGCGACGCCTTCGAGCGTGAGGCGGTGGCGATCGGCGAGCCGGATCGTGCCGCGCAGGACGATGTTGGTGTTCTTCACCGGTTGCTGGATGACGGCGGCGCGACCGGTGTCCCAGGCGGAACCGTACTTCGAGGCGGCGGAGTTCCACAGCACTTCGTCGTAGGGGCCCATGCCGTCGAGCCCCGCGTAGCCGGGCCCGCCGGGGAGATCGACGTAGTTGATTCCGTTGACGCGGAGACTGGGGTTCTGCGGGTCGGCGGGGCCGGTGCTGCGGCCCGTGTTGTCGAGGTTGTCCCGACTGAGACCCGTAAAGAGCGTGGTCACCGCGAACAGCGTGGCGACCGGCGTGCCGCGGGTATCGGGAGAGAGGCCGCGGTTCGGCTGGAACGTATTGACGAAATCGCGCTGGTCGCCGCGCAGCACCTTGTGGTCGGCGAGCGAGATCGAAGCCATGAAGTTGTACCCGTCGCGCTCGACATTGCCGAAACCGGCGACGGCGTTGTAGCGGAAGATGTTTCCTCCGCCCTGTTCCGTGACGTCCATCGCCGCGCTGGCAGAGGCGCCCTCATAATTGTTCTTGAGGATGAAGTTGATCACGCCGCCGACGGCGTCGGTCCCGTAGATCGCCGACGCGCCGTCCTTGAGGATCTCGACGCGCTCGATCGCGGCGAAGGGGATCTGGTTGAGGTCGACCACGCCGCCGTTGAGGCCGTGGGAGGAGACACGGCGGCCGTTGAGGAGGACGAGCGTGGCGCCGGAGCCCTGCATGCGCAGGTTGGCGGAGGTGGCGCCGTTGTTCCCGCGCTGCGAGCCGGCGACGACGTCGGCGTTGGAGGCGAGGTTGTCGAGCGCGTTGCCGTTGATGTTCAGCTCCATCAGCATCTGCTCGGCGCTGACGATGCCGCGTTCCTCGAGCTCGATGGGGTTGATCGTCAGGAGGGGCGTGGCGCCCTCATTGTCGATCCGCTTGATGAGCGAGCCCGTGACGAGGAATTTCTCGAGCTTGACGGCTTCCTCGGGCTTGGAGGAAGGGACGGCAGTAGGGGCCGGAGCTTGCTGCGCGAAGGCGGCCGGCAGCATGCCGACCGCAACGAGCGCCGGCAGCCAGGCCGCCGGCTTCGACGGGAAACGAACGTTCATGATGGTTGTGGTGGTGCCAGTCCATCCCGCGCGGGTTGTGCCGCACGCTGCGGGGTGAAGTCAGCGGAGCGAGGTCATGTGGCAATGGCCAGGGACGCAACTCCAATGCCAACTCGGCGGGGCATTCGTTCGCCGCACGGCGCGCCAGCCGGTTGCAGGATTGCAGCGGGGCGGGGCTTCGCTCAGGTGGGTATCGCGCCATGCGACCCCACTCCTCTGCAACATGACTCCTGCCCGACCACATGCCCGGCGGTGGCGGGGGGACTTCGCGCCATGAGCCGGTGCAGGACTCTCCTCCGGGCAGCGGGCTGGACGCTGGTCATCGCGGGGCGGGCGCTGGCGGCCGCGGAGCCGGTCGTCGGCGCGGTGCTCCCGCCGCCGGCGGAGGGCGGACTTGATATCCACCACATCAACACCGGCGAGGGCGCCGCGGCCCTGCTCGTGCTGCCCGACGGCACGACCCTCCTGATCGACTGCGGGTCGAACCAGGACACGGCGCGCCCGCCGCGCTTCAAGGCGCCGCGCCGGCCGGACGACTCGCGGCTGCCGGGCGAGTGGATTGCGCGCTACATTCGCCAGGTGCACCCGCAGGGTCCGGAGGCGCCGGTCGACTTCGCCGTCGTCTCGCATTTTCACGCCGATCACATGGGCGGTTTCCCGGAACTGTTCCGCCACGTGCGAATCGCGACGCTGCTCGACCGCGGCTGGCCCGATTACGGCGAGCCGCTGCCGTTCGCCGGTCCCATGGCCGGCATCTACAAGGGCGCGCTCGCCGAGCAGGTGCGGCGTCACGGCATGAGGGTGGAACGCTTCCGCGGTGGAGCGGCGGACCAGGTGGTGCTGCGCCGCGCGCCCGAGCGGTATCCGACGTTCGAGGTCCGCAACCTGGCGGTGAACGGCGAGGTGTGGACCGGTGAGGGGACCGCGATGCGGCGCCGCATCGCCCCGGGCGAGAGGCCCAATGAGAACGCCCTCTGCGCGGCGCAACGGATCCGTTACGGGGCGTTCGACTACTACACCGGCGGCGACCTGCCCGGGGCGTCGGACAAGCCGGACACGCCCGCGACACGCGACATCGAATCGGCGGTCGCGTGGGTCACCGGGCCAGTCGATGTCGCCGTGCTGAATCATCACGGCAATGCCGACGCCACCACGCCCTTTTTCCTGAGCGTGCTCCAGCCGCGCGTGTGCATCGCCCAGGTGTGGGATGCGCAGCACGTCGGCCCGGTGACGCTCGCGCGGCTGCGGTCGGACCGGATCGCGCCCGGTCCGCGCGACATCTTCATGACCAATGGCGGCTGGGAGGGACGGGCCGACCACATCGTGCGCGTCTTTGGCGAGGAAGCCGGGCGCCGCCACGTGGAGGACCTGCCGACCGCGATCGCTGCGCAGCAGGGGCACGTCGTTGTCCGCGTCGCCTCGGGCGGCGGCTCCTACACGGTGTTCGTGCTCACCGATGCGGACGAATCGCGGCGCGTGCGTTCCGTGCACGGACCGTACGCCAGCCGCTAGGGAGGTTTCTTGCTGGTGAGCCGCTTCTTCGAGGACGCTGACCTTTGTCAGCGCCGCGGCTGCGACGGAGCGCTGCCCTCCGAAACGGCCCGGCGTTGTCTTGAAACCGCCGCAGGGGGCGCCGGCCCGGGAGCGGCCGCCGTGTATCTTTTGGCGCTGCCATGCGTCCCCCCTCCCCCCAGCCATGCATCGGCGTGCCGTCACCCGGGAGAGACATCTGCTGCCCCTGTGCCTGATCCTGCTCGGACTGGCCACGGGAGCGGCGCTGCTCGCCCAGGGTCGGATGGGCGGGGGACAGCTCTACGTCCCGCCCCATGCCCGCACCGCGCGGGAAATTGGCAGTCGCAGCACCGGCACGCCGGAGTGGGAAAATCCCGTCGCGCATCGGACCGATGTGTTCACCTTCGCCCGCCTACGCTACGACTCCGCCCCGCGACCGCGGGGCTCCCGCCGCGGCGGGTGGTCGACGGATCTGCCCGATGCCGATCTGAACCTCTCCTACCGGCTGCAGCAGCTCACCTCGCTGCGGGTCGATCCCGACTGCCGGCTGGTGCGGGCCACGGATCCCGATCTTTCCCGGTATCCGTTTCTGTTTGCGGCCGCTCCGGGTGCGATGGGCCTCACGGCGGAAGAGATCGTCGGTCTGAGGCAGTACCTGCAGAACGGCGGCTTCCTGCTGACCGCCGACTCCTGGAGCGACGTCGACCTCGCGCAGATCGAGCAGCTCTTTCGCGAAGTGCTGCCCGGTTCCCAGTTCGAGGAGCTGCCGATCGAGCATCCCTTGTACCGGGTGGTGGTGCCGATCCGGGAGAAGGCGCAGGTGCCCAACATCCATATCGGCATCAAGGTGCCGGGCACCCGGATCCAGCATCGCGCGCTCTTCGACCGCCAGGGCCGGCTCATGGTGCTGGTGCTGCACAACTCCGACGACAGCGACGGCTGGGAGCGGGAGGGCGAGAATCAGGAGTACTTTGCAAAGTACGCGGAGAAGATCGCCTATCCGCTGGCGATTAACATCATCTGCTACGTGATGACCCACTGACCACGCCGCGTCACGGGCCGCTGCGCACCAGCGCGACCCGGAAGCCGATGTGGTCGGAGCCACGGTGCGGCTCGTACCGCAGGCGCTGGGCCGACCGGCACATCGCGGGGGCATCCATCCACGCCCCGCCGCGCCGCACCCGCGAATAGGTGCCGTCCCGATTCGGTTCCCCGGGCCGCAGGCTCAGGTCCGGATCGGTCCCGCCCGGCAGCCGGGCGTGATACCAGTCGCGACACCACTCGAATTCGTTGCCGTGCATGTCGTGCAGGCCCCACGCGTTGGCGGGATAGCTGCCAACCGGAGTCGCGGCCGACCCTGGAGAGCCATCGGCGCGGCCCGCGTAGGGTTTGCCGAGGTTGGCCTGCCTCGGATCCAGCGTCGGTCCGAACGCAAACGCAGTCGTCGTCCCCGCGCGGCAGCCGTACTCCCACTGCGCCTCCGTTGGCAGCCGGAACTCCCACCCTGGCTCGAGCTCGCCCTCCGCGCGCGCCCGCGCCGTCAGTCGCCGGCAAAAATCCTCCGCGGCTTCCCACGTGACCCAGTACACGGGAAAATCGTCGCCAACACCGCCGCTCAGTGGTCCCGGGAACGCCGCCATGTCGCGCCGCCACTCGGCCTGTGTCACCTCGAACCGCCCCAGCCAGAATCCCGTCGAGAGTGTCACGGTCACCGGCCCTTCGTCGACGCGGCGTCCCGACTCACTCGCCGGGCTTCCCATCTGGAACGTGCCCGGCGGACACCACGCGAGCCGGATTCCGGCGACGGTGCGCGGGGCGCCGGCGGCCGGCGTGCGGGACTGCGCGCCGACGGCGACGGACCCGAGCCCCGAACCAACCGCCATGGCGAGAGCCGCGGCCCACGTCCGCATCCCGTCACCGCTGATCATCGCCGATCATCGCATGCCGGCCGCGGGTGGGTCGCAATCCGAATCGCGGCTCCTTCCGCCGTCCGCGGGCGCTCCTCGCCGGAATTCCGCTTTCCGCCCGCGCGGATTCTGGCTTCAAGGGAACCATGAGCCTGCCACCCCGCTTCTGCTCCCGCCTGCTGCTGTGCTGCGCCCTGGCGGCCGCGCCCGCCGTTTCCGCCGCCGAGCTGCCCTGGAAGGCGGGCTTCGCGGCGCAGAAGATCACCCCGGCGGAGCCGTTGATGCTCGCCGGTTATGCCAGCCGCACCGTGCCGGCGAGCGAGGTCGTGGACGACCTGCACCTCAAGGTGCTCGCGCTCGAGGACGCCGCAGGCCTCCGGTCGCTCCTCGTCACCGGCGACCTGATCGGGTTTCGCGCGGATTTCACCGAACCCACCTGCGCGCTGGTCACGGCCGCGACGGGCATCCCGCGGGAACGCATCCTCTTCAACGCCTCCCATACGCACGCCGGGCCCGCCATCATGATGGGGCGCGCCTCGCACTACACGATCGCGCCCGAACAGGCTGCGCGGCTCGTCGCGTACACCACCCGACTCCAGGAACAGTGCGTGGCGCTCGCGCGCCAGGCGCTGACGCGGCTGCGACCCGCCCGGCTGACCTGGGGCACGGGCAGCGTGAACTTTCCCATGAACCGGCGCGAGTTCACCGAGCGCGGTGTCATCCTCGGCGTCAATCCGCGCGGTCCGGTCGACCGCTCCGTGCCGGTGCTGCGCGTCGAAGGGCCCGACGGGAAGCTGGCGGGAGTCGTGTTTGGCGCCGCCTGTCACAACACCACCTACGGCTCCCGCGACAACCAGGTCAGCGGCGACTTCGCCAGCGCCGCGCAAGCGTACATCGAACGGGAGTTCCCCGACGCGCAGGCGATGTTCCTGCAGGGCCTCGCCGGAGACGCGAATCCGTATCCCAACAGCCTCAACGACCCGGCGAAGCGACCGGCCCGCGAGATCGCCCGCGAACACGGCGCCTCTCTCGGCCGCGAAGTCGCCCGCGTGCTGGGCCACACCCTCAGGCCCGTCGGCGGCCCGCTCCGGACGGTCCATGAGACCGTCGCGCTTCCCCTGCAGCCACCCCCGCCGCAGGGAGAGCTCGAGCGGACGTCCGCGAAGGCCGGGTCGACGCAGAAGTGGGTCGCCGACCAGATGCTCGCCCGGCTGAAGGCAGGCGAGACGTTGCCGACGCAGTACCGCGCGCCCGTCGTCGTCTGGCAGTTCGGCGGCGACCTGACGCTCGTGGGCCTGCCCGGCGAGGTGGTCGTCGATTATGTGCGCCTGATCGAGGAAGCGGTCGGTCCGCTCAAGCTTTGGCTCTCCGCGTACTGCAACGACACCTTCGGTTACCTGCCGTCCGCTCGCGTCCTGCGCGAGGGCGGCTACGAGACGCGCGGACTCTACCACGGCGGCATCGGTTACTTCGCACCGGAGGTCGAGCCGACGCTCGTGGGCAAGGTGCGCGAACTCGCGCAACGCGCGGGCCGCCGCTGAGCCAGCCCCGCCGCCGGCGGTCAAGTCACCGGCGACCACGGCCGCTCCGAACGGTGGAGCAGCTTGTGCTCAAGCTGCTGTGGTCGGATGTGTCGCACGTCTGCCGCCTGGGGACAGGCGGCTCCGCCGCAACGGCCTCATTCCGGCTGAGGCCTTCCGGTCGCGCCCGGGACGGGTCAACGGAGCGAGAAGGCCGCCGACACCGTCGCGGTGATGGTCTTCTCCAGCGACGTCGTGTCGTTGTTTCCCTCCCAACTGGTGGCCGAGCCATGGACCGGGTTGATCTGCACGACGCCCATGCGCGCCTGACGCAGCTCCTTGATCTGCCGGCCACCCTGGCCGGCGATCTGTTCGGCGCGGGCAAGGGCATCCTTTGTGGCTTCGGCCATCATCTCGACCTTCGCCTCGCTGGCCTTGGTATAAATGAACTCCATTGCCTCGGAGACGAACACGACGCCCTGCTCGAGCAGCTCCGTCGCCTCGCTGCTGAGCTGCGGCAGCCGGAGTACGTCCTCGGAATGCAACTCGACCGGCTGGCTGAGGCGGAAGCCGACGCGCCGCGCCACGGAATCGCCGTAGTCCTCGCTCCGGCCGGTGATGTCCTTGATCCGGACCGGCGCCAGGAAGTACGGGCCCACGTTCTTCGCCTTCAGGAAAGCCTCCACCTTCGCGAGGTCCGCCTTCAGCTTCTGCTGTGCCTCCAGGAGCGTCGCCGCCTCGGTGGAGAAGCTGGCTCGCCAGATGGCGAGATCGGAACGGACGTTCTTCCGCGCCGAGCCGGTGACGTTGATGACCTGCGACTCTGCGATCCGGGTCCAGGCGCCGGCGACGACCAGGGCGGCGAAGCCGATGCCGGCGGCGAGGAAGAGACCGGCGAGCAGGCCGAAGAGATGCGGACGGGAAGATTCCATGACAAAAGGACGGGGCTCGGTTCGATGGAGAATTCTTGGTGTGAATCAATCGCCGGGGCCGGGCAGGTCGACGGTAGTTGATTCCGTAATACGCGACGGATGCATCGCCATGGCCGTGCGGGGCGCCGCCGATCGCGCGGCACGGAGGGCATTAGGGCGCCTTAAATGAAATCGCAGCCGCCCAGGGCGGGATCCCAGAGCACATCCAGTGAATGCGTAGCCGCTCGAACTGGGATCTCAAACGCGAAGACGCCAAGGTGAGCAAAGATCCGCGAGGAAAACGTGGCGAAACTTCGCGCTCCTTTGCGACTTTGCGTTTAGGTTTGGGCTACAGAATTATTGAATCTGCTCTCGTGCGGTTAACGCCACCGGCCCTCACCGCGGACGGCAATTTGCCTGGTCCGAGTCAACTGCGGTTCGCGCGGTGGCGGCTGGACTTCGGCGCGGCCGCGCCGCTTCACTCGCGCATGCACATGCGTGTCGCTTTGGTCACCGGAGGAGGATCGGGCATCGGCCGCGCCTGCGCGCTGGCTCTGGCGAAGGCGGGGTTTGTCACCGTCGTGACGGGCCGGCGGCGCGAACCGCTCGACACCACCGTCGCGGCCATCGCGGCCGACGGCGGACAGGGCCTGGCGCTACCGGCCGACGTGACGGATCCCGCGGCCGTGCGCGCGCTTTTCGGCGAGGTGCGGCAGCGGTACGGGCGGCTCGATGTGCTTTTCAACAATGCGGGCATCAGCGCTCCGGCGGTGCCGCTCGAGGAGCTGACGTTCGAACAGTGGCGTGCCGTGGTGGACACCAACCTTACCGGACCCTTTCTCTGCACCCAGGAGGCATTCCGCCTGATGAAGGCACAGACGCCCCGGGGCGGCCGGATCATCAACAACGGCTCGATTTCCGCCCAGGTGCCCCGGCCGAATTCCGCGCCCTACACGGCCACCAAGCACGCGATCACGGGCCTCACCCGGTCGACCTCGCTCGATGGCCGCCGACATCAGATTGCCTGCGGCCAGATCGACATCGGCAACGCCGCCACCGAGATGACTGCCCGCATGCGGGAGGGCGTGCCCCAGGCCGACGGCACCCGGAGGGAGGAGCCGACATTCCCGGTGAGCCACGTCGGCGATGCCGTGGTCTACATGGCTCGCCTGCCGCTCGACGCCAACGTCCAGTTCATGACCGTCATGGCGACCGCGATGCCCTACATCGGCCGGGGCTGAGCGGGCGGGAGAGCCTGCGCAGCCGGCCGCGGGCGCTTGCGGTCACGCCACGAAGCGGCCGCCCAGTTCGTCGGCGATATGCACGCGGATGATCTCCTCGAAGCTCGACTCCGCTCGGAATCCGAGGCCCAGCGCACGGCGGGGATCGAAGTTGCGGGGCCAGCCCGCGACGATCCGGACGATCGTCGGATCCGGTTCGCGCCGGATGCGTTTCACGACGTTGTCGCCGGCCACGCGGCGCAGCGCCTCGATCTGCTCGGCGACGGTGACGGACAATCCCGGCATGGAGAGAGTGCGGCGCGGCCCGAGCTGCTCCGCCTTCAGCCCCGCGGCGTGCAGGAGGAAGTTCACCGCGGAGCGGGGCGAGGCGTGCCAGTGCCGGACATCCTCTGCGACCGGCAGCACCGCCTCCTGGCCCGCCAGCGGTTCGCGGATGATGTTCGAGAAGAAGCCCGACGCCGCCTTGTTTGGCTTGCCGGGCCGGACACAGATCGTGGGCAGCCGGATGCCGACGCCGTCGAAGAAGCCGCGGCGGGAGTAGTCCGACAGCAGCAGTTCGCCGATCGCCTTCTGGGTGCCGTAGCTGGTGAGCGGCGTGTGGAAAAACTCGTCGCCAATGGCGTCCGGGAACGGCGCACCGTACACCGCGATCGACGACGTGAACACGAGCCGCGGGCAATAGCCGTCGCCGATCCGGCGGATCGCCTCGAAGAGCTCCCGCGTGCCATCGAAGTTGATCCGGTAGCCCTTCTCGAAATCCGCCTCGGCCTCCCCGGAGACGATGGCGGCGAGGTGGAAGATCACGTCGGGCCGCGTTGCCACGAGTCTGGCGGCTTCGCCTGGCAGCGAGAGATCCGACACCGCGACGTTCGTGCGAAATGCCGCCCCGGCGGGAGCCTCGCCGGCGACGACGTCATGCACCGTCGCCTGCGTGATCGCGCGGCCGTTGAGCGCCCCGTCGCGCGCCAGGCGCGCGAGCAGTTTCCGCCCCACCATGCCCGCGCCGCCGATGATCAGAATGTGCATGGGGTCATCACTTCGGGGAATCCGGCCGGGATTACAAGGGCATGCGAAAAGGGGGTCAGACTGGAAGGGCGCCAAGCCGGACTCATGCAGTTGGCCTTCAAATCACGCGTGAAAACGGCCGCACTGAAAGGTGGAGCGGCTTGTCCTCAAGCTGCTGCGGATCGGTCCATCGCGCACGTCAGCCGCCTGGGGACAGGCGGCTCCACCGCAACGGCAGAGCGTGGCGTCCCAGGCCTGCAGCTTCGCGTACAGTCGGTCTCCGATCTCCGGATACGTCGCGAGGAGGTTGCGCGTCTCGCCGTCGGGCGTGCTGGTGTCGAAGAGGTGACGCTGCGTCCCGAGCAGGACGAGCTTCCATTTTCCCTCGAGCACCGCGGCCTGCGAACGCCAGCGCCAGAAGAGGGTTTCGTGGGGCGGACCGGACTTCTCGCCGGTGAGGAACGGGATGAGGTTCACGCCGTCGAGCGCCGGATCGGCGGGCAGGCCGGCGAGCGCGAGCAGGGCGGCGATTACGGAAAGAAGGCGGAGGGACGCGTTCATGGCGAAGGGGGTGGGGCGGATCGAAGCGTGCGCCGCGTTGCACGTGGTTCAGGGATTCGACAGCGTGGCGCGTTCGGCGGCGTACTTCGTCCACAGGGCGTCGAGCCGCGCGGCGATTGCGGCCTCGGTGCCCACGACGAGCCAGTACCGGTAGCGGTACGTCGAGCTCGGCCCGAGGTTCACGCGGTCGATCGGTGCGACGTGCATGCACGGTCCGGCAGCGGGATCGTCGCTGGCGCCGCCGGCGTGCGGACCGTAGTTCCAGGGCTGGGTCGCGGCGGGGCTGAACACCGCGACGCCCTGGCCGTTCGGGGCGAAGAACGCCATCGCCTGACGCGGCGGCGTGGCCTTGCCCCAGGGCGGACCGGGCTTCTGCGTCTCGACGCGCCACGCGCTGCCGCCGAGGTGGCTCTTCATCGCACTGAAATTGCGCGTGAAGTAACAGGCGGGAATTTCCTGCGGCGAACGTCGCGCCGGGCCCCAGCGGTCATCGGCGGCGCGCCGGGCGATGAATTCGCAGCGAACGATCACGACGTCAGGCATGCCGGGCTCGAATGTCGTCCATTGCCGCATGACCGCGGCCGCTTCCTCGTCGGGCATGTCCCAGAGCTTGGGCACGGTCTCGGCGTACAGGGTGTGTCCCTCCTGTCGCTCGAAGACCGAGACCCGGGCCCATGACGACACGCCCCCGCCCTGGATGGGATTCCAGGACCACGGACTCCAGGACTTGCTTTGGCCCTCGGGCCGGCGGTCAAGGCGCAGGCCGGCGTAGTACGACTGCTGGATCAAGCGGCCGGGATCGGCCACGTTGACCATGTTTTTCGGATACGCGGACGACGAGAGCCAGGTGATCGCGCCGCCCTTGGCGCGATCGATGCCGATCCGGACCGTGCCATTTTCGAGCAGGAGCAAGTCCTCGCCGCGCGGACCGATGTTGGGCGTCGCGGCCGCCGCCATGCTGGCGAAGAGCGCAATGCCGAAGCGGAATGGGGTCAGGCCGTTACATGTTACAGCTGCTGTAACATGTAACGGCCTGACCCCATGTCGGACGGATTCCATGCGCGTCGCGAGTCAACGTTTCCCATTGGCCTTGGCCCACGTGAAATACTCCTGGATCGTGTAGAACGTCTGCGTGCCATAGAGTCGTGCGCCTTCCTCGAGCGGTTCGGGATGGTTGAAGCTCCACGCGTCCCGCTTCTCTGCCATCAGCGCGGCCAGCTTGCGATCAAGCTCGGCGCGCAACGCGGCGTGCCGCGGATCCGAGGCAAGATTGGTCAGTTGCCAGGGATCGGACCGGTGGTCGAAGAGCACCCAGGGATCGTTCTCGTAGCGCGCGTAGGTATAGCGGTCCGTGACGATGCCTCGCCAGGGCGCGGTGACCTGATCGGGGCGGTAGGGCACGAAGAGCTGCAGCAGCACGGCGTCCGGGCCGGCGGTCGTCTGGCCGAGGGCGACGCGCGAGAGATCCGCACCCTGGAAGTGGGCCGGTACCGGTAGTCCCGCGAGGCCGAGTAGCGTCGCGGGCATGTCGACGTGGCTGAACAGCGTGTCCACGACCTGCCCCTGGGGGATGCGTGCCGGCCAGCGCAGCAGGCCCGGGATGCCCGCCGACTCCTCGTGCGGCTTGCGTTTCCTCCGCAGGCCGTGCGAGCCGAGCATGTCGCCGTGATCCGAAGTGAAGAGGATGAGGGTGTTCTCATCCTGCCCCGTCTCCTCGAGCGTCCGCAGCAGACGCCCGACCTGGTCGTCGATCGCGGTGATGGCGGCGTAGTAGGCGGCGATCTCCTCGCGGCCGCCCGTTCGCACATACGTGCCGCCAGGCATGTCAGGTCGGCGGTACTTCGGCGGGATCGCGTTGCCCCCGGGCCTCGTCTCGCTGTTCGGCTGCCAGTTTTTCGGCGGGGTGAGCTTCTCCGGGTCATAACGCTTCATGTACGCGTCGGGTGCGCCGTACGGGTCATGTGGCGGTCCCATCTGCACCATCAGGAAGAACGGCTTCTCGCGCGGCTGCCCCCGGATGAATTCGACCGCGAAGTCGCAGGACGCCTCGGCCTCGAACTTCGGCACGATGATCATCTCGGGCGTGTCGCGGAAATACCAAGGGAGGAAGTGCCGGTGGTGGCACTGGTAGGCGGCCCAGAACTCGAAGCCCTGGCGGCGTGGCCCGGGGGGCACGAAACCCGGATCGCGCGGGCCACCGTCGAGATGCCATTTGCCGATGAAGCCCGTGCGGTACCCCGCCTCGCGCAGGAGCTCCGCTAGCGTCACTTCGGATTCGCGCAGCCGGAGATCGTTCGCGATCATGCCGTTCACGTGAGGATACGTGCCGGTCAGCAGGATCGCACGGGCGGGGCAGCAGACCGGGACGTTGGCGTACGTGCGCGTGAAGCGCACGCCCTCGCGGGCGAGCCGGTCGATGTGCGGCGACTGCACATCTGGATTGCCTGCCACGCCCATCGCCGAACCGCGCATCTGATCGGGGAGAAGCAGAAGGATGTTGGGGCGCACCGCCGGTTTTGCCGGCAGGGCGACGGCGCCGAAAACCAACGCGGCGAGCAGCATCCGTGGGCGGGGGCGGAGCCGGGTGGGGGAGACGGGGTCCATGGGGTGGTGTCGACCACTCACCCGCTGCGGCCGGTCGGGTTCAGTGCAGCCTGGGTGATCGCGGTCGCAATCGAAAGCCGGAAAGCGGGTGCCGATAGGCTTGGCTCGCGGGGAATCGGCGAGAAAAGTCGCCCCGCTCGCCGCACTCCGCAGCCGTCCCGCGGAACCGGCCGGCCCGAGGAGGTGGAAGTCCTCATGGGGTCGAGGATGCGAGCGGGATCGGAACGCCGCCGGCCACGGCGACCGGCAGCCCGTTCTGAAGCGAGCACTCGGCGAACCGCTGATCGTTGCGCAGGATCAACCCCCGCAGTGCCGCCAGTCCACCCGAGACCGTCTCGCCCCCCTTTTCGCGATTGCCCGTTTCGACGTGGACGTCCTGGAACCGATAGATGTCGCCGCCGAACTTCAGCGTGCTGGCGACGGTGGAAATCAGTTGGCTGGCGGACCCGCGCTGGCTCGGCAGCAGGCGCGTGGAGAATGCGGACACGAAGTGATTCACGTGCTGTTCGCTGACGTCGATGGCGAGATCATCGCCGCGGATCGCGCCCGTGACGGCGGAGCGGGTCCGGGTCTCCGCGCCCTGGAAATCCGAACCCCCTTCGGTGACGCCGCGCGATTCCAGCTCGATCGTGAAGCGCCGGCCCTGCACCACCGCCCATCCGCTCAGGCGCACGCCGAAGTTCTGGCCGTCGTATTCCTCCCGGATCGTCACCTCGGCCTCGTCCGGCAGGCGGTGCACATAGGTCAGGCGATGGGGTGCCATGAGCCAGTTCGCCGCGAACATCGCGGAGTTGTCGCCGGCGGCGTCGATCGCTTCGAACTCGTGCAGCTTCATTCCCTCGCGGACGACGAGCTTGTCGCTGGGCTCCGGATGGTAGTGAAAGCCCTGCGGCGTCGCCGTGATCGTCCCGGACCGCGTGATCTGGCCGAAGTTGGCCGCGCCGGTTTGCGCCGTGGCGAAATACACGCCTTCCACGACCATCTGGCGCGAACTCAACACGCCCGCCATGGTCAGCCGCGGCAGGCTGAAGGCGACGGAAAGCGCGGCGCGCGCCGCGGCTGCGCTCCCCTGTGCGCGCGGGAGGGAGGAGGCGGCAGCCCGGGCCGGAGCAGCGGCGACCACGGACGGCGCGGTGGTCGTTGTCGCCGCACTGGGGGCCGGCGAATCGGGGGCCCGCCCGCAGCCACCGGCGAGGCAGCAGCCGAGCAACGGCAGCGCGATGCGGCTCGGGCCGCGCACCCAGGGGCGATGGGTTCCGGCGTACAACACGACGATGAAGCGTGTGCGCCCGGATCCGGGTCCCGTCAAGCTGCGGAGCGGCTCATTTCGCGAAGCGCAGTGCAAACACGTCGGCGTCTTTGAGCACGAAGCGGAGACGGACCGGTTTGCCGTTCAGGGTGGGCAGGGTCGCACCCGCCTTCCACCGCACGATGCCGTCGAGCTCGTCCCCGAACAGGGGCGCCATGTCAGCCAGCGCGAAGCCGGGCAGCGGCCGGCCGTTTTCGTCCTGCACCTCAACCTGGACGGAGCCGGCGGCGGACGTGGCGTAGTTCAGCACGAGCTCGCGGCCGCCGGCCACGAGCGGACGCGTGGTGAACTCGCCGCCGCGGGCACCGGCGCGAACGGATGCGAGGCGGTGGCGTGGCAGCACCAGTCGCCGGATACGGTTGTCGGGCCAGCGGTAGTGCTCGGAGAGGTACATCGACCACTCGCCGGGCGCGCTCTCGACGATGCCCCACGCCGGCATGTTGCTGCGGTCGGTCCAGTTCCTCTCGTCGGGCCCCGGCCGCACCCACGCTTCGAGGAACGTCCGGTCCCAGGTCACGCCATCGCGACTCGACATGAAGACCGCATCGGACGCCCCCGGCGTCTTGTGGGCCGGCACCTTGTGGCGGGCAGGCAGGAAACGCATCGGGAACGCGAGCAACAGGTGTTCCGCGTCCGGGCAGGGCAGCGTCGCGCTGGTATAGAAATGCTCCGCCGGGACGCCGGAGGCGTAGCGGTTGGGCGTGCCGGTGCCCCAGGTGACAAAGTCTGCCGACGCCGCGCTCTGCACCGCGCGCACGCGGTCGGCGAAGATCCGGCTGTAGCAGGCGTAGCGGTTGCGCGCGGGATCCCAGAAGGCGAGGTTGAGCGAGTCGAACGCGCCCTGGGTCATGACGGGCTCGTCCCGCAGCTTCCGCCAGTGGATGCCGTCCGCCGACGCAAACGCGTACAACCCGCCCGGCGTCTCGCCCTGCTGCCAGTTGCGGCCGGGCTGCTTCACGCCGCCCAGCGCCTTGTAGCGTTCGTCGGGCCTCGCGTGGGGATTGCGGTCGAGGAACGGGGCGAAGTTGTGCGACTCGACGCCCTTCCACACGACATTGTTGGCCTTTGAACCCCTGACCTCGATGAGGCCGAGAGTGGGCCGGGTGAAGTGAATGCCGTCCTTGCTCTCGGCGACGCACGTCACCTGGTCGATCGAGTGATCCGAGCCGCCGACCGAGCCGCGATAGTAGAGCCGGATCGTGTCGCCGTCCTTGAGCACGGTGAAGTACGCGCTGGTCGGGCCCTCCCAGGGAGCGTCGGTGACGAGGACGACCTCGGCGCGCCGCGGAGGGTGGAGGGCCAGGGTGGCGTCCCGCACCGCCTCGATCAGGAAGTCGTCGACGAACAGTTCCCAGCGCTGGCCGGCAGCGACCGCCGGCTTGGCGGCCCAGGCGGCCGGGGTGGCGGCCACGAGTGAGAGCGCGAGCAGGAAGCGGGCGGCCAGGAGCCGCGGAAGGCGGATGCGGGGCATGGCCGAGTACTGGCCCGCGGCGGGCGCGGAGTAAAGGCGGGCGGTGCCGCGCGCGGTACGACGAACGTGGCGGCCGGGTATCCGAAGATGAACTACCGCCACGGCGGCCTGTCGGGAGATGTCCGTCGCGCGACCGCCTTTCGGATGCCATCGCGCCTTTCTGGCAGGAATGTCAGAGGCGAAACGTTGCCCGCCGGCAGCTTCGGACCGGAGGTGATCGTGGCGGGACTTCCGGCCCCGACCTGACATCCACCCCATCCTGGCGGAGACTGCGACCTGCGAGACGCCTCCCGGAGGACGTTTCGACCTCCGTGCCCCGACCCCCATGACCTCGAAACACCTCCTGGTTCCGATTGTTCGCTGGACCCTCGCCACGCTGGTCCTGCTTCCCGCTCCCGTCGTCCGCGCCGCCGACTCCGCCGCGCTCGCGCAGGGAGGCACGCTGACCGGCACGGTCAGCAACACCGCCACCCGCAACCTGCTCGAGGGAGCCAGGGTCGAGGTGGCCGGCCTTGGCCTCAACACCCTCACCGACAACACCGGCCGCTACGTCCTCGCCGGCGTGCCTCCGGGGACGCACGAGGTCGTGGTGTCCTACATCGGCCTCGATCCGGCGCGCAGCACCGTCACGGTCGATCCCCGCTCGCGCGTCGTGCGCGATTTCGAGCTGACGTCGGCGATCTACACGCTCGAGGCGCTCAAAGTCACCGGAGAACGAGAGGGCGACGCCCTGGCCATCACCGCGCAGCGGAATGCGATGAACGTGAAGAATATCGTGGCGATGGACTCGTTCGGGAACCTGCCAAACATGAGCGCGGGCGAGGTCGTGATGCGGCTGCCGGGCGTCGCGGGCAATCCCACCGAGGAAGGCCTGGCCTACCGGTTCAACGTCCGCGGCATGGATGCGGCCCTCAACACGGTCACGGTTGACGGCGGCCTGATGGCGAGCATCGGCACCAATCGCGCCTTCGAGCTCCAGAGCATCACCGGCACGATGTTCGAGCAGCTGGTGCTGATCAAGGGACACACGCCCGACAAGGGCGCCGACTCGCTGGGCGGCACGATCAACATGAAGACCCGTTCGCCGCTCAGCCTGCGCGAGAAGCGCCGCATCTCGTACAGTGCGACGATGCGCATCGCCCCCTCCATCACGGAACAGATTCCGCTGCGCGAGGAGCATCGCGCGCACCCGCTGATCACGCTCGGTTACCAGGAGGTGTTCAGCGTCCTCGGCGGCGAGCGCAACCTGGGCGTGGCGGTGAATCTCTTCTACAGCGAGAATGCCGTCGGGGGCTACCGGGTGACGCACCAGTACCAGAACACGATGGCGTCGCCCGCCTACCTGTGGAGCTACCAGACGCGGGAGAATTTCAACAACCGCAAGCAGAGGAGCGTGAACGTGAAGACGGACTACCGCCTCTCGTTCAACACGAAGTTCTCCCTCAACGTGACGGTGAACGACAACGTCGAGCGCTTCCGGCGGTCCTTCAACACCCGCGCATACACCGGCAACGCCAACACCGTGCCGAACGCCACCACCTCGGGCGTCATCCCCGGGTTCACGGACAAGGTCACGCAGGTGCGGCCGATTCCGGGCGCGCAGATCGACATCCTCGCGAACGGGCCCAACAGCTACATAGTCGAGACGTTCCTCGTGGATTTCGGCGGCGAACACGACTACGGCGCCCTGTTGATCGACTACAATCTCGGCTTCAGCCGCAACCACCAGCAGACCGGCATGCACGAGCGCGGCGGTTCCACCTCGCTGACGCATCGCATCAGCAACGTCGGCTGGATCGTCGACACGACCGGGTCAGACACGTACCCGCGCCTGATCCAGACCGCCGGCCCCGATTTCACCAATCCCGCCAACTATCGCCCGATCGCCAACGGGCTCACGAAGTCGACTTCGGAGCAGCCGCAGGAGATCCCGCAGGCCCGCGGCAACGTGCGTTATACGCTGCCCACCGCGGTGCCGGTGCACCTCAAGACCGGCTTCGCCTGGCGGAAGCAATCGGTGGATCTCCACAACTATTCCCGGCGTTGGAGCTACATTGGCACCGCGCCGCTGCCCGCCGATCCTTCCGCCCGGCCCTATGCGAACATGAAGACCGGCATGAATCTGCCGCGCTGGCAGATCTCCGACTTCTTCGGGGGCGGCTCGGCCGGCTGGTACCCCGCGGATCCCTCGCTGTGGCAGGAAGACCGCTACTATCATGAGCAGCTCAAGTACACCGGCACGCGCCAGGCGAGCGAGGAGGTGCTCGCCGGGTACTTCATGGCGCGGGGCAGCTTCGGCCGCGAGGGGTGGCTGGGTCGCACCGGTTATCTCACCGGCGTGCGCATGGAAAAGACCGACACCGAAGGCTCGGGCTGGGTGCGCGCCCGTTTCGCCAGCACCGTTGCCCAGCAGGTCGCCGACCCCGTGGGCACCGCCGAGCGCGACTACGCCGACAACCGCCGCGTCACCACCGGCAGCTACACCAAGTCATTTCCCAGCGCCCACCTCACGCACGACCTCACGCCCAATCTGAAGACCCGGCTCAGTTGGTCGACCAGCTTCGGCCGCCCGGCGCTCTCCAATCTCCTGCCCAACGAAACCGTGAGCGAGACGAACGAAACGGTGACGGTGAACAACCCCGGCCTGCTGCCCCAGACCGCGAAGAACTGGGACTTCACGCTCGACTATTATTTCGAACCCGTGGGCAACCTCTCCGTGGGCTGGTTCCACAAGAAGATCAGGAACTACATCATTAGCGGCGTCGACGCCGGCATCGTGGGCGGCGGACCCGACAACGGCTACAATGGCGAGTACGAAGGCTTCAGCCGCCGCACCACGGCCAACGCGGGCACCGCCACCGTGCAGGGCTGGGAGTTCAGCTACCAGCAGCAGTTCACCTTCCTGCCGGGCCTGCTCAAGGGGCTCAGCGGCTCGGCCAACTATACGCTGATCGACACGCGCGGTGACTTCGGCGGCACGGCCAACCGCTCGACCGACGAGGTGCCGGGCTTCATCCCGCGCTCCGCCAACGCGAGCATCAGCTGGCGCCATCGCGGCTTCAGCACCCGGGTGCTGTATAATTTCACCGGCTCCCACATCGCGACCTACAACGAGGCGAACCCCGGCCTCCGGATCTTCCGCTACGACCGCAACACGGTGAACCTCGGGCTCGCCTACCAGTGGCGTCCCGCGGTCACGTTCACCTGCGATGTCGCGAATCTCTTCAACGAGAAGCAGCGGCTCTACCAGGGGGTCGAGGGCCGGACGCAGGATATCATCATCAACTTCGTGACGGTCACCTTGGGGGTGAGCGGGAGGTTCTGAACACGACGCTGCGGCCGGGGAGTCACAGCGTGCGCAGTGCCTCCACCTGGCCGTCCTCGACGAACACGCCCTGCGCCAGGCTCTCGCCCCGGTTCCGCAGCATGCCCTCGCCCGGATAGCGAATCGGCTCGCCCGGGTCGAGCGGCGCGGTCGCCCGCAGATGCGCCACGAGCGCATTCACGGTCGCCTCCATGTCCTCCCGGCCGTCGAGGGCGGCGACGTCGAGGGCGATGAAGACCTGCGAGACCGCGTACTCCGCTCCCTGCCGTGCGATCTGCTGCGAAGTCTGCCCGCCCGACACCAGCGCCGCCGCCGCGTCGAGCACGACGGCGAGCGCCGAGCCCTTCCAGTACCCGACCGGCAGCGGGCGCCGCGACGCGAGGATTTCCCCGGGCTGGCGCGTGAGCCGGCCATCGCGGTCGTAGCCGCCCGCGACGGGCAGCTCGCGCCCCTGCCGCTGGAAGACCTCGAGCTTGCCATTGGCAAACTGGCTCATGGCCATGTCGAGGAGCAGCGGGCCGTCCGCCCGCGGAATGGCGATCGCGAGGGGATTGTTGCCGACCGCGACAGCCGCCGCGCCCCACGGCGGCATGAGCGGGATCGTGTTCGTCCAACAGATCCCGATACAGCCCGCGTCGGCCGCCTGGAGCCCGTACGCGCCGGCTCGCATCCAGTGGTTGGTGTTGCGCAGCCCGACGCAGCCGAGGCCGTGCGTGCGGGCGAGCTCGATCGCGCGTCCCATCGCGGCATGCGCATTCGAGAGGCCGATGCCCATCCGGCCGTCCCACTGCTCCAGCGCGCCGAGGCCGCCGACGCGAACCGGTTCGGCGTGCGGGTCGAGCCGACCGTCCTTCAGCAACGCGACGAAGCCGGGGAACCGCAGCAGCCCGTGCGAATAGATGCCGTCCCGCTGGTTCTCGGCGAAGAGCCGCGCGACCAGTGCGGCGCGTGGCTCGGGCACGCCATGGCGGGACAGCACGCGCTGCAGTTCGCTGACGAGATCCGAGAAGGGGAGGCGTGGCATGGAGCGAGCGAACCACGAATCGCGGGGAACTCACGACCTGAGTTTGACGACCGATCCGGGTTCTCGCGCGGAGGCGCTGCGAGGCGGGGAAAGGCAGGATTTGCCCGCTGCGCCCTGGCGCCTCGCGAGGCAGGAGGTGATCGCCTCCAAGCACCACGAACTGCGCGCCTTTGCGGCTTTGCGCGGGACCAGGATTGGAGCGGGCAGGCTCGCACGCGATCCGTCTCGTCTGGGCGACGGCTCGATGACACGCTCGGGCCTGCTGTCGCCCCATGAATGCCATTCGCGTTCTTCCCCTGCTGGCCGTCATCGCGTTCGCGCTCCCCGCCGCCCGCGGGCAGGCACCGGTCGCCCACGTCGTGTTCGGCTCGTGCCTCAAGCCGGTGGAGCACCCGATGCTAGACCGCGTGCTGACGCTGCCCATGGACCTGTTCCTTTTCCTGGGAGACAACATCTACGCCGACACCCAGGACATGGCGGTGATGCGCGCGAAGTACGACGCGCTGAAGGCGAGCCGATTTTTCCGGGAGCTGCGCCGCCGCGTTCCGGTGCTCGCGACGTGGGACGATCACGATTTCGGCGCCAACGACGCCGGCGCCGAATACCCGCGGCGGCGCGAATCGCAGGCCGAGTTCCTGCGCTGGCTCGACGAGCCGCCGGATTCGCCGCGACGCCAGCGTGACGGCGTGTACGACGCGCGGGTCTTCGGGCCCGCGGGAAAACGCGTGCAGGTGATCCTGCTGGATACGCGCTTCTTTCGCGGCCCGCTGCGTCGCGCCGCCAGGGGCGAGCCGGCGCTCGTCGGCGGTCCCTACCGGCCGCAGCCGGATCGCAGCGTCACGCTGCTCGGCGAAGCGCAGTGGAGCTGGCTGCGCGAACAGCTCCGGCAGCCCGCTGAGCTCCGCCTCGTCGCGAGCAGCATCCAGTTCGTTTCGGAATTCTCCGGGGCCGAGGCGTGGGCCAACCTTCCCCACGAGAAACAGCGCTTCCTCGACCTGCTGCGCGAGACGCGCGCCGCCGGGGTCCTGTTCGTGAGCGGCGACCGGCACTGGTGCGAGCTGTCGCGGATGGACGGCCCCACCGGGTACCCGTTGTACGATCTGACCGCCAGCGCGCTCACCGAGAAGCATCCACGCGGCACGCCGTCGGAGAACCGCTACCGCGCCCTGCCGCAGACGTACCACGACGTGAACGTCGGCCACCTGCACATCGATTGGGCGGCCGCCGATCCCGTGCTCACCTGGCGCATCGTCGATGTCGACGGCAAGGCCCGGCTCGAGCACCGCCTGCGGCTCGCCGACCTCCAGCCGGGGGCCCGTTAGGAGGCAGGGACGCCCCGTCTGCGCTCCGTTGCCCGCGGGCTCGACACGGCGCCCGCTTCGGCGGAAAACTGCGGTGGGCCGCGTCGCCCCCGCCTTTCCGCGCCTACGTCTGGTCTCCTCTCCTGATGCACCTGCTCTCACGCCGCCGATTCGTCGCCACCCTGCCGGCCCTCGCCCTCACCGCTGCGCTCGGGTCCGGTCCGCGGGCTTTCGCGGCGGCGGCCCGGCCACGGGTCGGCTGCCAGGCCAACGCGTTTCCGCTCAAGCCCGGCGACTTTCCCGCGCTGCTGGCCGCCCTGAACGCGATGCGCGCGCTCGAGTACGCCGGCTTCGAGTGCAACATTCGTTTCGTCGAGAGCGAATTCGATCGCGTCGCCGAAGCGCGGAGAAGGCTCGAGGACACGGGCATGGCTTTTATCGGCGTGCACACGTCGATGCAGCTCGCGAAACCCGAGGTCTTCCCGCGCTGGACGGACAAGGTGGCCGCGCTGGGCGGAACCTGCGTCGTGATGAGCGGCGCGGGGCTGGCGCCGGACGGAAATTTTTCCCCCGACGCGCTGCGCGGGAAGGCGGCCGCCCTGAATGCCCTCGGCGAAACCTGCCGGCGTGCCGGGCTGCGGCTCGCCTACCACAATCACAACCCCGAGTTCGCCCGCCAGAACGCGGAAATGCAGGGCCTGGCCGAGGAGACGGATCCCATCCGCGTGCAGTTCCTGATGGATGCCGGGCACGCCCGGCTCGGCGGGGGCGATCCGTCCGCGTTCATGCGGCGCAACGCGCCGCGCATCCTCGGCTGCCATCTCAAGACGTACGCGGCCGCGCTGCAGGTGCCGCTCGGACAGGGTGACTTCGGGTTCGAGGACCTGGCGGCGACGATCAAGGCCACGGGGTGGAGCGGGTGGCTCATCAGCGAACTCGGCGGCGGCCCGCGGGCCGGCAACACCGCCGCCCTCGGGCCCGACCGCGCGTACATTCGCCGTACTTTCGGCGTATGAGCGTTTCCCCTGGGAGCGCGCCCGCCCCCGGCCGCATTCCTGCGCACACCCGCTCACGATGAAATCCTCCTTCGTTGCCCTGTGGGTACTCTTGCTGCTCGCCGCTCGATGCGAGGCAGCCGACGCATCCGCCACCGGTCCGTTTCGCGCCGGCGCCGCAGCCGTGGACGTCACGCCCGTGCGGTTGCCCGTGCGCGTGAACGGCGGCTTCCTCGAAAAGAACGTCTCCCAGATCCATGACCGCCTGTTCGCCCGCGCCATCGTGCTCGACAACGGCACGACGCGCCTCGCGCTTTGCGTGGTCGACTCGTGCATGGTGCCGCGGGAACTGGTCGACGCCGCCAAGGCCGCCGCCAGCCAGGCCACCGGCATCCCCGTCGAGCGCATGCTGGTATCCGCCACCCACACGCACAGCGCGCCCGCGGCCATGGGCTGCCTGGGCGCGAGGATCGATCCGGCGTACGCGGCGTTTCTCCCGGCGAAGATTGCCGAGGCCATCCGCACCGCGGCGAGCAGGCTGGAGCCCGCCCGTCTCGGGTGGGGCTCGATCGAGGCCTGGGAACTCACCCACTGCCGGCGCTGGATCCGCCGCCCGGACCGGATGCTCACGGATCCCTTCGGGATGGTTTCGGTGCGCGCCCACATGCATCCGGGCTACGAAAGCCCCGACGTCACGGGCCCGGCCGGCCCCATCGATCCCGAGCTTTCCCTGCTCTCCATCCAGACGCGCGCCGGCCGGCCGCTCGCGGTGTTCGCCAACTTCTCGATGCACTATTTCGGGGCGCCGCCGGTGTCCGCCGACTACTTCGGACGGTTCTCGGCCGGACTCGGACGCCTGATCGGCGCCGGGGACGACCCCGGCTTCGTCGGCATCATGTCCCAGGGCACGAGCGGCGACTCCCACTGGATGGATTACAGCAAGGCCGCGAACAAGCCGTCGCTCGACCAGTACGCGGACGCCGTCCTGCAGCGGGCCGCCACCGCGTATCGCCAGATCACCTACCGCGATTCCGGCCCGCTCGTCATGGCCGAGGCGCGCCTGACGCTGCGGCGCCGCGTCGCCGATGCCGCGCGCCTGGCCTGGGCGCGCGAAGTGGCCGGACCGATCGGTGACCGCGCCGCGGCCAACCAGCGCGAGGTGTACGCGCTCGAGCAGCTCATCCTCGCGGCGGAGCCGGAGCGGGAGTTGAAGCTCCAGGCCGTGCGCATCGGCGAACTAGGGATCACCGCGATTCCGAATGAAGTGTATGCGCTGACGGGCCTGAAATTGAAGGCCATGAGCCCGCTGCCAGCGACGTTCAACGTCGAACTCGCCAACGGGGCCGAGGGGTATATCCCGCCGCCGGAGCAGCATGCCTTGGGCGGCTACACGACCTGGGCCGCGCGTACCGCCGGGCTGGAAGTGCAGGCGGAGCCGCGCATCGTCGAGACGCTGCTCGGGTTGCTGGAAACGGTGGCCGGTGCGCAACGCCGTCCGTACGCCGAAACGCACGGCGCATATGCCCGCGCCGTTCTCGCCAGCCGGCCGCACGCGTACTGGCGGCTGAACGAAATGAACGTCCCGCATGCCGCCGACGCCTCGGGGCGCGGGATCACGGCGCGCTACGAGGACGGCGTGGCACTTTATCTGCCCGGCGCGCAGGCGTCGGCCGACGGCATTTCCGCCGTGCCGGAGCAGCCGTCGGCGTTCTCGGGGCCGCAGATCAACCGCGCCCCGCACTTCGCCGGCGGCCGGCTGCGGGCCGAGGTGCCGTCACTGGGCCGGACCTACAGCGTTGCGTTCTGGCTCTGGAACGGACTGCCGGCCGAGGCGCGGCCTGTGACCGGGCAGGTGTTCTCGCGTGGCCGCAACGGTGACGCCGCCGCGGGCGAGCACCTCGGCATCGCGGGCACGGCGCTGGCGGGTGCGACGGGGCGATTGATGTTTTCGAACGGCGAGGGACGCTCCGCGCCGCTCGTGGGCCGGACGACCCTGGGTCTCCGGAAGTGGCATCACGTGGCGCTCGTGCGCGAAGGGGCAACGGTGCGCGTGTATCTCGATGGCAACGCCGCGCCTGAGTTGGAGGGCACGGCGGAATGGACGCTCGCGGCGGATGCCCCCACGGTCTTCGTCGGTGGAGGCAGCGACAACGCTTCGAACTTCGAGGGGCGCATTGACGAGGTCGCCCTCTTCGCGCGAGCGCTCTCGCCGGCCGAGATCAGGACGCACTTTGCTGCGTCCGGCCGCGTGGGGGCACGCTGAATCTCCCTGGGAGCGCGGACGTCCTCGTCCGCGTCGGGAATCGGGCGGACGCGGACGTTCGCGCTCCCGGGCAGGGCGCCGCCGGCTTCGCGCGGGCGTTGGCTGGCTCGGGAGCGTTCACTTGCCGGACCATCATCCTCGTCGACGACATGGGCTACGCCGACCTCGGGTGCACCGGCGCCGCGCGAAGCCGTTGGAGTCCGGGCTCGACGCGAGCGGACACCGGGCTGTTCAATCCGGCTCCAATGAAACGGCTACCCCGGCTCTTGCGCGTCCCGTTCCTGATGGTGTGGCTGGCAGCCGTGGGGCTGCTGCGGCCCGTCGCGGCCGACGCGCCGCCGAACATCGTCTTCATCCTCGCCGACGATCTCGGTTGGGCCGACGTCGCCTTCCATGGCGGTAACGCGCCCACCCCTCACCTCGACCGGCTCGCACGCGAAGGGCTGGAACTCAGCCGGCACTACGTCGCGCCGGTGTGCAGCCCGACGCGCGCCGGGCTCATGACCGGCCGGTACTGGAGTCGTTTCGGGGTGGTGGCGCCGCAGGCGACGCGCGGGCTGCGGCGCGACACCGTCACGCTGCCGCGCCTGCTGAAGAACGTCGGGTACGACACCGCCATGACCGGCAAATGGCACCTCGGCTCGCTGCCCGAGGACGGGCCGAACGCATTTGGCTTCGATCACGCCCACGGCTCGCTGGGCGGGGGCGTCACGCCTTACAGCCACAAGTACAAGCGCGGCAAATACACCGATACCTGGCACCGCAACGGCAGGCTGATCGAGGAGCAGGGCTACGTGACGGACCTCATCGCCGCGGAGGCGGTGAAGTGGATCGAGTCGCGCGGCCGGGCGCCGTTCTTCCTCTATGTGCCGCTCACCGCGGTGCACCTGCCGATCCGCGAACCCGACGAATGGGTCGCGCGCGTCCCGGCCTCGATCCAGGGCGACGTGGCGCGGCACTACGCCGCGTGCGTCATGCATCTCGACGACGCCGTCGGCCGGATCGTCGCCGCCCTCGAGCGCACCGGCCGTCGCAGCAACACCCTCGTGGTCTTCAGCAGCGACAACGGCGGCAGCACCGCCGAGAACAACGACACGTCGTACCCCGACGACCAGTGTCCGCCCGGCCGGCTGCCCGGCAACAACCGGCCCTGGCGCGGCGAGAAGGGTTCGCTTTACGAGGGCGGCACCCGCGTGCCGACGATCGTGTCGTGGCCCGGACGGGCGAAACCCGGCCGCGTGGACACCCCGGTGCACATCGTCGACTGGGTGCCGACCTTCGCGGCGCTTGCCGGCTATCGTACGTCAGCCGACCTGAAGTGGGATGGCACGAATCTGCTGCCCGTGCTGACCGCGCATGCCCCGCTGCCCGAGCGCCCGCTTTATTCGGTTGGCCCCGGCTGGCGTGCCCGCTCGCTCCGGCTGGGTTCGTGGAAACTGATCTCCTCCGGCGAAGGCGATGCCCGGCGCCACGAGCTGTACGACCTCGCGGCCGATCCGGCCGAGGCGAAGAATCTCGCGACGGCCCAGCCGGGCAAGGTGCGTGAACTGCTGGGACTGCTCGACGCGGCCGCGGCGCGCGACCGCGATGCCCTCCCCAACGATTGAGGCGGCTCCGTGCGCGTGCGCCCTGCTGCCCTGATCGCCGCCTGCCTCGCCCTGGGCTGGGCGCGGTCGCTGGCGCAGGAGACGCTGCCCGGAACCCGCCCGCTGGCGCCGCAGGACGATTTTTCCCCGCGCATGGTCGCGGGCATCGAGCGCGCGCTGGCCCGGGCGGAGGAGGAGGCGCGCGCCGGACGGGCGCAGTTCTGGCGACGTGACACGAGCTCGCCGGCGGCCTACGCCGCCTCGGTCGCGCCGAACCGCGAGCGGTTGCGCCGGATCGTCGGGGCGATCGACGCGCGGTACGCGCCGGCGGTGATCGAGTATGCGGGCGGCCCCGGCCGGCCTGCGCAGGTGGCGGAGACGCCGGCGGTGCGGATCTCTGCCGTGCGCTGGCCGGTGTTCACCGGCGTGCACGGGGAGGGATTGCTGCTCGAGCCGAAGGGCCGCGCGCGGGCGCGCGTCGTGGCGCTGCCGGATGCCGACGAGACTCCGGAAGCCGCGGCCGGCCTCGTCCCCGGCGCGAACGGCTGGGCACTGCGGCTGGCCGAGGCAGGTTGCGAGGTGATCGTGCCGGCCCTGCTCGACCGGCGCGCGACCTGGTCGGGCAACCCCCGCATCGCCATGACCGACCAGACCCACCGGGAGTGGATCTGGCGCCAGGCGTACGAACTGGGCCGGCACGTGGCCGGCTTCGAAGTGCAGACCGTCGCCGCGGTGCTCGACGCCTGGGAGGCGAGGAGCGAGCGGCTGCCCGTCGGGATCGCCGGCTACGGCGAGGGCGGGCTGGTGGCGCTGTATGCGGCCGCGCTCGACGAACGCATCGAGGCGGCGCTGGTGAGCGGATACTTTCAACTGCGGGAGGAACTCTGGCGCGAACCGATCTACCGCCGCGTGTGGAGCCTGTTGAAGGAGTTCGGCGACGCGGAGATCGCCAGCCTGGTGGCGCCGCGCGCGCTCGTGATCGAGCACAGCGGGGGACCGCGGGTGGAGGGCCCGCCGGTGGTCGACGCCTCGCGGCGCAAGGGGGCGGCTCCCGGGGCGATCGTGCCGCCGGAGCTTGCGTCGGTGCGCGGGGAGGTCGAGCGCGTGCGCGCGTGGGGCGGCGACGTCGAGCTCGTGACCGGTGCCGGCGGCGCGCCTGCCGGTCCGCTGTCGCCTCCGGCGCTCGCCGCGCTGCTGCGGCGGCTCGGCGTGACCGAAGTCCCCGTGGCGCGCGAGCCCGCGGCGCCGGCACGGAGTTTCCCGCCCGATGCCGACGCCCGGCAGCGCCGCCGCGTGGAGGAATGGAGCGCATTCTGCCAGGCGCTGCAGCGGCGGTCGGAGGCCGGACGCGAGGCCTGGTGGCAGGGCGTGGTGGCGGCGCCGGGCGTCGACTGGGCGCGCGCGGTCCAACCGCTGCGCGAGCGGTGTTGGGACGAGTTGTTCGGCCGGCTGCCCGGCCCGTCGCTTCCGCCGAATGCGCGCAGCCGGAAGCTGGAGGAGCGGTCCGACTACGCGATCTGGGAGGTGACGCTCGACGTGTGGCCGGAGGTGTTCGCCTGGGGCTACCTGCTCATCCCGCACGGCCTCCAGC